>PMTT01000376.1 GCA_003167275.1 Bryobacterales bacterium
GTCACCATAACCCCCGAATCCGCACCGAATTACGCCGGGGATCGCGGTGACTGCCACCGAAATCCGCCCGCACACAGCGTACCTAATCGCACAATCAGAAGATTATCTTGCCGATTGGCCGTGGAGGGATCGGGTTTCCGGGCGTGGGGCGTCAACTCCCTCGGGCGCCAGCGAGCCGTCCAGGGCGGCCCGGACCAGTTGAGACCGCGTCCGAACACCGGCTTTATCGAACAACTTCTGCAAAGCTGCCTTGATGGCCGATTCGGAGACGCCCGCCTGGCTCCCGATCTTCTTGTTCGTTAGCCCGTTGAGTAAGCCCCTGAGCACGGTCTGCTCACGTTTGGTGAAGCTACCCAGGTGCTGATCCTCATGTTGCGGGTATCGATCGGCTATGAGCTGAATGACCCTTTGATCTACCCATGCCTCCCCGCTCGCGACCACGCGAATCGCCTGCATCAGGCGAGTGGAGGTGTTGCACTTCAGGAAAATACCCGATGCGCCCAGCTTTAGTGCGGCCGCAGACCGCGCCGGATCGATTCCGGCGGTTACCAACAGGAACTTTCCCTGGTAACCGGCCTGCCGGGCAGCGTGTATGAACTCATCGCAGCGTTCGGTGCCGATGCTCAGCTCTAACAAAACCAGGTCTACCGCCGTACGGTCCAGGAGTTCCAGGGCCTCCGCGGATGTAGAGCATTGGCCGACAACCTCAAAATCAGGCTCCGCGGCCAAGAGGTGACCAAGGCTCTCCCTAAAGAGCCCGTGATCATCGAGCAAGGCCAGCCGTGTTCGATGCAGATCCGATGATGTCTTCATGTTGAGTGCAGGCTGCAAGTCCCCTCCTGCCCCGCCTGCACAGATCTTACGGTTATTCCCTCCGCAAACCAAGCCCTTAACCCGAACGACGTCCGTACTTGCCCAAAAGATTATGGAGGGTAATCGATGGATCTGTCTTTGGCGACTCGAATATCGCAATTGGCCAATCGATAATCAAACGACACGGCAATTGGAAACAAGATAGATGGTTCCATCGTTCTGGGCGAGCTAAAGTCGAAGCATCGAGAGGGTAAGCCGGTTCCTCCTGGGTCTATGACAACTCCGATACTAGCGGCCGTCGCCAAAATGTTCCAAAAACGTAAGCGTAGTTTCCGTGGAGGCCTATGCGGCGCGCGATCCTGATCGCGGCCCTGCTGACGACGAAAGTGGCGGCACAAAACGCTTTCACCTGGCAGCAGATCAAGGATAAATTCGAGGCCGTGAATCCCACTCTACGAGCCGGCCAGATCTACATCGACGAATCGAAGGCACAGGAAATCACCGCTTACCTGCGTCCCAATCCGGACTTCAGCAGTGCCCTCGATCAGATCCAGCCTTTCAACGGGAATCCGTACCGCCCGTTCGGGTTTGTGCTGCCGCTCTTCTCCGCAAGCTATCTCCATGAGCGGGCGCACAAGCGGGAGTTGCGGCTGGAAAGCGCCCGCAAGGCGACCGGCATTGCCGTGTCCCAACTCGCCGATCAGGAACGCAATCTTCTCTTCAACCTTCGCAACGCCTTCGTGCAGGCGCTACAGGCCAAGGCGACACTGGCGCTGGCGAAAGAGAACCTGGCGTATTACGACAAGCTGCTGGCGGTGAACAACGACCGGTTAAAGGCCGGCGATATCGCCCAGGTGGATCTCGACCGCCTGGAATTGCAGCGGGTGCAATACGAAACCGATATCCAGACCGCCGAAACCAGCTTCCGGACCGCCAAAATCCAGCTCCTGATGCTGTTGAACGACCGGACGCCTGTCGAACAGTTTGACGTCACCGGGCCGTTCGATTTCACCGAGCCGCTCCTCACCTTGGAGGAACTCCGCAACATGGCCGTGGCGAGCCGGCCGGACCTGCAGGCCGCGCTCGAAGCCGTCGAGAAGGCAAAGACGGACTACAAGCTGGCAGTGGCCAACGGATCGACGGATCCCACCTTCGGGGTGGACGTGGGGCGCAATCCCCCGATCCCGGCGTACATCGGCTTCAGCGTCAGCATTCCCATCAAACTCTTCGACCGGAACCAGGGGGAGAAGGCGCGTACGCAAATGGACATCCGGCGCAACCAGCGACTTCAGGAGGCGGCTCAGGCTCAGGTGTTCAGCGATGTCGATTCCGCCTGGGCGATGCTCAACAGCAACCGGGCCCTGCTGCGTCCTTACAAGGCCAAGTACCTGCAGTTGGCCGACAAGGTTCGCGAGACGGTCAGCTTCGCCTACCAGCATGGCGGGTCGTCTCTGCTTGAATTTCTGAATGCACAGAATGATTACCGGACCGTTCAACTGAACTACCTGAGCCTGGTCGGATCGTACCTGACCTCCGCCAGTCAGTTGAACCTGGCGGTTGGTCGAGAGGTGATGCAATGAATTACGCGTGTTGTGGGGGGGACCCCCTGGTCCGCGGGGGTCCCCCCGGACCCCCTTCTTGGAAATGGCAACGATGGCGCCTGACAGCCAAGAGGCCGACCAGGGGGTCGGCTGCGGACCAGGGGGTCCGCCCCACAATGCTGTTAGCAAGCTGTCTGGCCGCCGCCTTGATCCTGGCCGGGTGCGGAGCTAAAGGGGCCACCGATCCGGCCGCCGGGGCGCCGCCGTCGCAGCCAGTCGAACGCGAGGGAAACGCCGACATGGTCAAAGTGGACCATCCGGAACAGTTTCCCGTGGCGACAGCCACCCAACACGATTCCGCCCCCCAACTGAATGTCACCGGAGTGGTCAGCGCCGACGTGTCGCGCAACGTGCCCGTGATCTCGATTGCCTCGGGCCGCATTCTGGAAGTCAAGGCCCGCCTCGGCGATACGGTCGCGCAGGGGCAACTCCTGATGCGCGTGCAGAGTGCCGACATCTCCGGAGCCTTTTCCGATTACCGGCAGGCAGTCGCGGATGAGACTCTTGCGCGCGCCCAACTGCAACGTTCGAAGCTCCTCTATGAAAAGGGCGCTGTCGCCCAGAAAGATTTGGAAATCGCCCAGGATGCCGAGGAAAAGGCCAAAGTCACTGTGGACACCACGGCGGAACACATCCGGGTCCTGGGGGCCGACAAAGATCATCCCACGGCGATCGTCGAGATCTTGTCGCCGGTGTCCGGCGTCATTACCGATCAGCAAGTGACCGCCGCGTCGGGTACCCAGGGACTGGCTTCGCCTAACGCCTTCACGATCTCGGATCTGTCTCATGTCTGGGTGATGTGCGATGTCTACGAGAATGACCTCGCCTTTGCACAGATCGGCGAGTACGCCGAGATCCGCTTGAATGCCTTCCCGGACAAAGTTCTCCGGGCTCGCATCAGCAATATCGGCCCCATCCTCGATCCCAACCTGCACACGGCCAAGGTCCGCTTGGAAGTGGAGAATCCCGGGTTTATGCGGCTGGGGATGTTCGTCCGCGCCACCTTCCATGGGCAGAAGAAAGAGGTCCATGCGATGGTCCCGGCTTCCGCGGTATTGCATCTCCATGACCGCGACTGGGTGTATGTGCCTTCCGGCGATGCCCAGTTCAAGCGTGTGGAAGTGACGGGCGGCGACATGCTCCCGGGCAATATGCAGGAAGTCCGTTCGGGCCTTAAGCCGGGCGAGCGCGTGGTCCAAAACGCCCTCGTCCTCCAGAGCACAGTGGAGCAGTGATCCGCCCATGATCCGAGCTCTCGTCGATTTCTCGCTGAACAACCGGTTTCTGGTGGTGGTGATCGCGATTTTGCTGTTCGTTTGGGGCGTCATCTCGTTCCAGGCGCTGCCCATTGAAGCTTATCCCGATGTTGCGAATAATTACGTTCAAGTGATTACGCAGTGGCCGGGCCGCGCCGCCGAGGAGGTGGAACAGCAAGTCACCATTCCAATCGAAATCGTGATGAACGGGCTGCCGGGCCTGGCGCACTTACGGTCCGTGTCGATCTTCGGCCTCTCCAGTTTGATGTTGATCTTCGACGACGAATCCGAGAACGACTGGAACCGCCAGAAGGTGCTAGAGCGGCTCACGCAAGTGACTCTTCCCCAGGGCCTGCAGCCGCAAATCGGAACGGACTGGAGTCCCGTCGGACAGATCTTCTTCTACACTCTGAAGAGCACGAACCCGCAGTACGACGTCATGGACCTGAAGTCCCTCGAGGACTGGACACTCGAAAAACAATTTAAGTCGGTACCGAACGTCGTCGATGTGTCGAGCCTCGGAGGTGAGACGCGAGAGTACCAGATCCGCCTGGACCCGGACAAGCTGATCTCCTATGGGCTGAACATCGGCCAGGTGGAGCAGCAACTCGCCAACAACAATGTGAATGCGGGCGGAAGCTTCATCGAGCAAGGTCTTCAACAAGTGAACGTGCGCGCCATAGGCCTGGTCAAGACCGTGCACGACATCGAGGAAACGGTCATCAAGACCCAGAATGGAACGGCCCTCCGCGTGAAAGACGTCGCCACCGTGGCACAAGGTCCCAAGATACGGCTGGGACGAAACGGCAAATCCATTCATCGAGAGGATGGCCGGGTCATCGACAACGACGATGTGATCGAAGGCATCGTCCTGTTGCGGAAGGGAGCCGATACCGATTCCGCCCTGGAAGGCTTACACGGCATCCATGCGAAGGTGAAGGAGCTGAACGAGCACCTTCTGCCTCCCGGCGTGAAAGTGGTTCCCTTCCTCGATCGAAGCGATCTGGTGCATTACACGACGCATACCGTGTTGCACAATCTGACCGAAGGAATTATCCTGGTCGCCATCATTCTCTTCGCGTTCCTGGGGAATGTGCGCGGCGCGCTGGTAGTAGCGCTGACGATACCTTTTGCGCTGTTGTTCGCCTCCATCTGTCTGGATCTCAGGCACATTCCCGCCAACCTATTGTCACTGGGCGCCCTGGATTTCGGCATGGTTGTGGATGGCGCGGTCGTCATGGTGGAGAACATCGTACGGCACATGGGGCGCCAGGACGTCGCCAAGCCCGCCATGGTCCGCATTCGCGAGGCCGCACATGAGGTTCAACGGCCGGTGTTCTACGCCATCGGCATCATCATCACGGCCTACCTGCCGATCTTCACCCTGCAAAGCGTAGAAGGCCGGCTGTTCAAACCCATGGCCTGGACAGTTGCCTTTGCTCTCCTGGGCGCTCTGATTTTCTCAATGGTGCTGGCGCCGGTCCTTTCGAGCTTCCTCTTCCGTGAAGGCATGCGCGAATGGCACAACCCGCTGATGACGTTCATGACGGCGCGCTACCGGCAACTGGTGCGATTGGCCGTGAATCACCGCTGGGTGGTCGCCGCAGGAGCCGTCGCCAGCGTGACCGCGGCAGCGTGGCTTTTGACCAGCGGTCTGATTGGTTCCGAGTTTCTGCCGCACCTGGATGAGGGCGCTATCTGGGTCCGCGGCACGCTCGCTCCCAGCACTGGCCCGACCGAGGGAATCCGCTTGGCCAACCAGGTGCGGCCCTTGCTGGCATCCTTCCCCGAAGTGACTGTGGCGACCAGCCAGGTGGGCCGGCCCGACGACGGCACGGATACCACCGGCTTCTTCAATACGGAATACTTCGTGGATCTGAAACCGAAGGAACAATGGCGGCCCATGTTCCACGAGAACAAAGAAGAGCTGATCGCCGCCATGAATTACCAGTTGGAAAAGATTCCTGGGGTCATCTGGAATTTCTCGCAGCCGATTGCCGACAACATGGAGGAGGCGGTCAGCGGCGTCAAAGGCGAGCTCGCAATCAAGGTCTACGGCGACGATCTCAGGTTGCTTGAGGAGAAGGGCGACCAGATCGTCAGCGTCATGCGGAAGATCCCCGGGATTCAGGACCTGGGGCTGTTCCGTGTGGTGGGGCAACCCAATCTGGACCTGGAAGTGGATCGCCAGAAGGCCGCCCGCTACCAGATCAACGTGGCTGATGTGCAGGACGCAGTCCAGACCGCGGTCGGCGGCGGCGCTCTCAGCCAGGTGCTGCAGAACGAGCAACGATACGACCTGGTGCTGCGCTACCTGCCCGAGTTCCGGGATACCAAGGAGGCAATCGAGAAGGTCCGCCTGCTGTCGCCCTCCGGAGAACGCGTCTCCCTGGCCCAACTCTGCAACGTTCGGGTACTGGACGGGGCGTCGCAGATCTCCCGCGAGGAGAACTCTCGATATGTGGCCATCAAATACAGCGTGCGCGGCCGCGACCTCGGAAGTACTGTCGAAGAGGCCATCAAAAGAGTTGACCAGCAGGTGAAACTGCCCGTGGGATACAAGATCGATTGGGCCGGCGAATACGAAAGCCAGAAGCGGTCGCAGAAGCGGCTGATGATCGTGCTGCCCATCACGATCCTGGTAATCTTCATTATTCTTTACACCATGTTTCACTCCTTCAAGTGGGCTACGCTGATGCTCGCCAACATCGCCATGGCGCCGTTGGGCGGGCTCCTGGCCCTGTGGATCACGGGCACGCATTTCAGCGTGTCATCGGGGGTCGGCTTCCTGGCGCTATTCGGAGTCTGTGTGCAAACCGGCGTCATCATGCTGGAATACATCAACCAGTTGCGGGCTCGCGGCCATTCGATAGTGGATGCAGCGGTGGAGGGCGCGGTATTGCGCCTCCGTCCGATCATGATGACTACGCTGGTGGCCACCTTGGGGTTGCTGCCGGCGGCCCTCTCGCGCGGTATCGGGTCCGATTCACAGAGGCCCTTCGCGATCGTGATTGTGGGCGGACTGATGGTTGCCATGGCAGCGAACATCTTCCTGCTGCCGACGCTCTATGTCTGGGTCGCCGGCGCCGGAGACGTGCTTCCGCCACCTGAGGTCGAGTTCGATGAACAAGAGTAAGCCGCTGGGGGGCCGATGAACAGGGAGCAGGTTCGCGCGCGCATTCAGGAGATCGGCATCATCCCCGGCATTCGAGTGTCCTCCCCTGAGGACGCGCTCTTCGCCGCGGAGGCCGTCGCCAGTGGCGGAATTCCCATCGTGGAACTCACCATGACTGTGCCCGGAGCGATTGAAGTGATTGCGCACCTGGTCCGCAACGCGCCGGAGCTGATCGTCGGCGCGGGTACGGTCTGGGATACGGAAATGGCGCGGCGTTGTCTGGACGCCGGAGCGATGTTTCTGACCAGCACCGGCCTCGATATTCAAACGGTGGAGTTCGCGGCACGCGAGAATGTCGTCGTGTTTCCCGGTGCGCTGACGCCATCCGAGGTGATGATGGCGTCGAAAGCGGGGGCGGACTTCGTCAAAATATTCCCGTGCTCGCAACTCGGAGGCGCCCCGTACATCAAGGCTCTCAAGGCGCCGTTTCCCCAAGTGCGGCTGATNNGCGCACCTGATTCCCAAGAAAGCCATCGAACTGCGGCAGCCGCACCGGATTCATGAGTTGGCAGTGAGACTGGTGAATATCGTGAAGAACGCCCGCGGTCAGATGGCGAAATGAGCTACTCCCCGGCAGGTAGTCTCCTCAAGTATTCGTAAAACGCGCCCAGCGAACCCGAGCACGTGTCCCCGGGCGCGAGGGAGGCCAGAGGCTCCGGCCAGGGATTCTTTCCCAGTGCCAGCTCATAGAGGCTCGAAATCTCACCGAAGCTGCGGGGTAGCGTTGTGAGTCGATTGCCCGATAGGTCCAGGTATCGCAAGCCATTTAGTTCGCCGATATCCTTGGGGAGCGTAGCAATCTGATTGCCCGCCGCACGGAGGGTCTCTAGCCGGGTCAACCGCGTGATTCCGGCCGGCAGATCGCGAAGTGCGTTCCCGTCCAGTTCCAGAACTTCGAGCCGGGTGAGGCAGCCGATCTCCTCAGGCAGGTCTGCCAATTGGTTGCGGGCGAGGCGTAACTCGCGCAGGTTCGTGAGCTCCCCAATCCACGCCGGGAGTTTCGTGAGCCGATTGTCGAGCAAGGTGAGGGACTCCAGCCTGGTCAGGCGGCGCATGGAGTCGGGCAGGTGAGTGAGTTGATTGTTGTAAAGGTTCAGGTGAGTCAGGCATTCCAACTGCCCGATCTCCGTAGGGAGTTCTGCCAAATGCGTCTCCGAAAGATCCAGGCTTTTCAGGCCGGCGAGATCGAGAATCGCCCGAGGGAACTCGCGCAGTTCGTTCTCGCTCAAGTCCAAGTCGGTCAGCCGCGACAGCCTGCGGAAATCGGCGGGAATTGAGCTGAGATGATTGCTGTTCAGGTCCAGCTTCTCCAATTCAGCCAAGTCCAGGATCTGCGGCGGCAAGGCGGTAAAGCCGTTCTCACCCAGATCGAGCTCCGTCAGGCACCCCAACGAGTGCATCTCCGGCAGGACGCTGAGATCATTGCAGGCCAGATCTAGCGTTGTGAGCGCCGAAAGCTGGTCGATTTCGGGAGGCAATTCGGTCAGATCATTACAAGATAGAGCCAACGTCTTGAGGTCTCGCAGTTTCAGGACAGCATCCGGCAGGTGGGTTAGCTCGTTCGATCCCACATCCAGTTTCCGCAGTCCCGTGAGTTGTCCAAGATGCCCGGAAGAAGCCCAGCGCCGGCGGTCGACGCCAGATCGAGCTCAGCCAGCCCCGTTAGCCGCGCGATCTCGGATGGCAGTTCCTTCAGGGGATTATGCGAGAGGTCGAGTCTCCGAAGGCGCCCAAGCTCCGCCAATTCCGACGGGAAGACAGCCAGCCGATTGCCATGCAGATCTATCTCGCTCAACTGGGCCAGCGTGGCGATCTCAGGGTGCAGGCGCTCCAACTGATTGCATGACAAGTCCAGTTCCGTCAGACTCCGCAACTGTCCAACGCTTGGACCGACTTCGATGAGCTTGTTGCTCTGGATCAGCAGCTTTTGCAGTCCGGAGAGGTGGCGAAGCCCGTCGGGCCAGACGGAGAAGTCGTTGTGTTCCAGGCACAGACGGTGTAAGGCCGACAACTGCCCGATCTCCTCGGGGATCTCAGTCAGGCTGTTCGACTGGAGGTCCAAATCCTCCAGGCAGGCCAGGCGCAGGACTACCATAGGGAACGTCGTTAGCCCGGTATACTCGAGCGACAACTTCCGGAGCCGCGCCAGGCTGGCAAACTCATCCGGAAGCGTCAGCAGATGGCTCCACCCGATATCCAGTTCCTCCAGCCACGTCATCCGCAGAAGGTTCGGCGGGACGGCTTCATCAAGCAGGTTATCCGCCACGTCGAGCGATCTCAGTTCCCGAAGTTCGACAATCTCGGGAGGAAGGTCACTCAGCCAGTTTGCGCGGAGTGAGAGGCGGCGAACGCCAGTCAGTTCGCCAATCGTCGGCGGCAGGGTACGCATCTCCCTCCAACTCAGGTCGACTTCAACAGCGCCGGCGGCGACCGCCTCACGTATCGCTCTACCGAATTGTTCGTCTGTCATTCTTCCTCCTCAATGCCGTTGACCAGGTTTCTGGTATGGATGTAGGCGTCGTATCGACACTCCTGGCGCATCCAGTTCGGAAAGAGGCCGCGTGCAAGCAACTGCCGGACACATCCGCGCCGGCACACCGAACAGGGGCCGTTCTCATAGAGCAGTGTCAGGCTCCTGGACGCCTCGTGCCGGGGATTCGCTTTCACGAAGTCCAGCACCCCAAACCCCAGACTGTGATACTCGAAATCGGCTAGCGGACGTTCCAGCAGAGACTCGATCATCCGGTAGTCACCCGGCTCGCTCGTAGCGGCGAGTAACTCGACGGCCAACCCGAGCCTGTCCGATCGGTCGAGCAGTCCAAGGGCGCAGGCGCGGATGTCCGCGCCGCCCACGTGGACGAGTGCGGCCTTTACAGCGTGTGCCAGGCGCCATTCCCCAGTGCGAACCAGATCCAGCAGCCGGACTGTCGGGCCGGGAAAACGCCGGTTGCGAAAGACTCTCAGATAGTTCAGCAACCGGCCGTCATCAGACTCCGCCAGCAGATCTTCGGCGGCATGGGCCAGATCCTCCTCGGTGGCTTCTTTACCCCAGTCCCAAAGCAAACCGAATCGGTTTGTCCCCGCTTGAATCAGGCTCCGGATGCCGGCATAGTCCAGGCGCGGTCGCTCCGGCTGGGAACTCCGAACGTGATCCTCAGCGTTCAGGCGCGATTCTTCCCGCCATTTCGCGAGGCGAGGGCGAAAGCGCGCGGCATGCTGGATGGCTTGTTGTGCCACATCCTTGCCCTCCCTTTCCTCCAGCTTGCTCACGAGCCGTTCAAACTGCCAAAGCTGTTCGGATTCCTCTTCTTTCACCAGGTAACGCAGAGTGAAAATGAGTCCCTTGATGCCGTCGAGGCCGACGAGTTCTTCGGCGCAACTCACGCCCTCGCTGAAGCCGTCTCTCGCGAAGACTCGATACAGGATTCGATGTGACTCCCGATGGCCGTCCTGGGCAAAACGCCGCGCAAGAGCGAACATCTGCGTAAGGGCATAACCGTTGAACTCCGGATCGCCGGAGGCCAGAGCGTTCAGCACGGCACCGCGGTAGAAATCAGGTTCGGTGGTCAGTGCGATCAGATCGTACAGGTAGACCGCGCGGTCGTCTTCACATTGGCGGTCATATCGAACATCATGTTGGCAGGCGTAGAGCAGGGCATCCCGGTAGCGCTCGGGCGGTTCGGCCCGGATGAATGCGGCGGCGCGACCGAGACCCTGCCGTAAATATTTTGAAATGTCCGTGTCCATTTAGTCCTTGTGGGGCAGCCAATCCTGGCTGCAGCCGCCTTTTTAGGCGGCCACTGCCATTGCCCCAATGATCCAGTTATTTGCCACTACACTAGCGAGGTCTTCGACCTCA
>PMTT01000446.1 GCA_003167275.1 Bryobacterales bacterium
GCGGTTTCATTCACCCTCTCGACTCGCAGATCTTCGTCCACTACCAGAAACACTACCGGCGCGTGCGCCTCAATGATCGCCAGCGCCGCCTGCATTTCCTGCTCTGCCAGTTTGCGGCCGGTGATGTCCTGGGACGTGCCGCGTAACCTCACGATTCGGCCGCTGGCATCGCGCTCCGTTTCGCAGCGCGCGCTTTGCCACACCGGCCGTCCATCCGGCACAATCAACTCCAGATCCAGTTCGTAAGGCGTGCCGCTTTCCAGGGCCAGTCTTACGGCCGTCCCCAGGCGTTCCCAACTCTCAGGGGTGTAAATCCGGGACAGTTCCTCGGTGCGGGGCGGTGGCGATGCCGGGTCGCTGCCCATCAGCCGATACAGAGCTTCCGACCACTTGAGCGTGTCAGGGGCCACATCCCAAATCCAACTGCCGATGTTGGCCAGGCGCTGGGCCTCCTTCAACTGAGCTTCGCTTGCCGCGAGGGCCTCCTCCATGCGCTTGCGGTCGCTGATGTCGCCCGCGAATCCGTGCCAAAGGATGCTGCCGCCGGCTTCCCGCACGGGCATAGCTCGCGACTCGATCCACACCTCGCCCTTTACGGGATGCCGCCAGCGGAACTCGCCGCGCCACGGTGATAGTGAACGGGCCGACTCTTGAAGTTGCACTCGAATGCGAGCCTCGTCATCCGGGTGTACGGAAGCGCGGATGGCTGCTATGTCTTCTCCGAGGCCTTCCGGCCGAATGCCACAGAGTTCCTCCAAGGCGCCGCTTGCGTAGGGCACCGAGGAGGTGCCGTCCGGCCTCAAGCGGTAGGAGAAGATCACGCCGGGGAGGGTGGCTGCAATCCTCTCCAGCGGTTCCTGCAATGGCGGCGGGCCGTCTGGGGCCTTCTCCGCCGTACCGGCAAAGGCTGGCCGGGTATCCAGCATCGCCCGGTCAGCTCTGTCAGGGGTGTCGAGACTCATGGCAACTACCTCCACAGTCGAATGTCACCCTGCACCGTACGGCTGTCCCGGGCGGAAGAGGCGATCTACGCCTAAGTGACGACAATCATAACATCTTGCACAAGATGGACGCTGTGCCGGGGAAGCCGTGAAAGCATCGCCCGCAAGCGGGGCGAGGGCATCTGGATTCTCTCGCCACTTCTGACGGTGCGTTTGTCCCTGAAAAGGGGAACTGCAGTTCCCCTTTTTGGCCGGAAAAACGACCTAACTATCCTGTTTGCAACAAACCCTAAGGGAACTGTAGTTCCCTTTTACGCGCCCAAAACGCACGGCAGGCCGAGGACCTGCCCTACTGGTGTACAATGGCTATCCACTTGGGGAGTGTGCATGAAACCAGCAAACCTGATCCGTATCTGCGGACTGAGCAGCGCATTGGCGTTTTCGGTGTGGACCGGGAACGCTTTCGCGCAGACCGCATATGACACCGCGCTTAAGAACCTGAGATTCCGTAGCATTGGCCCCGCCACCATGGGTGGCCGCGTCGACGACCTCGCCGTCGTGGAATCGAACACCGACATCATCTATGTAGGAGCCGCCGCCGGCGGTATTTTCAAGACCGTCAACGGCGGCATGAGCTGGCAGGCGATCTTCGAAGATCAGCCCAATCCCTCGATCGGCGACCTCGCGCTGGCGCCGTCGAATCCATCGATCCTGTACGTGGGCACCGGCGAGGCCAACAACCGGCAGAGCTCCTCGTGGGGCGACGGAGTCTACAAATCCATGGACGCGGGCGCCACCTTCACCCACATGGGCCTGAAGGAGACGCACCACATCGGCCGCATAGTAGTGCATCCCACCGACCCCAACACGGTCTACGTGGCGGCCCTGGGCGACCTGTGGGGGCCGAATAAAGAGCGCGGCGTCTACATGAGCACCGATGGCGGCGCCACCTGGAAGCAGACCCTGTTCGTCAACGAGGATACCGGCGTTTCCGATATCGCCATCGATTCCCAGAGTCCCAACATTCTCTACGCCGCGGCCTACCAGCACCGCCGGACAGCCTTCGGCTATAACGGCGGAGGCCCCGGCAGCGGGCTCTACCGTTCCACCGATGGCGGTCTGCATTGGACCAAGCTCGGTGGCGCCACGCTGGGCCGCGGTCTCCCGGCCACCGGCGATGTGGGCCGCTGCTCGCTGGATGTCTACCGCAGGAACACCAACATCGTCTACGCCGAGGTGGAGCACGCCACCCTGGGCGGCGTCTACCGCTCCGAAGACAAGGGAGCCACCTGGGCGCGCATGAGCGACACCAATCCGCGGCCGTCCTACTTCAGCCAGATCCGCGTCGACCCCAACAACGATCAGAAGCTCTGGCTCGGCGGCGTCAACCTCTACATGTCCGAAGACGGCGGCCGCACCTTTGTGCAGACCCGCTTCCGCAACGTCCACAGCGACGTGCACGCCATCTGGATCGACCCGGCGAATTCCGACCACATCCTTTCGGGCAACGATGGCGGCGTCTGGTCGAGCCACGACAGCGGCCGCAATTGGCGGCACTTCAACAACATCGCGCTGGGCCAGTTCTACGAGGTGGCCTACGATTTCCAGAAGCCCTACAAAATCTGCGGCGGCGCGCAGGACAACTATTCGTGGTGCGGCCCGAGTTCCACCACCCAGCAACTGGGAATCGGCAACGAGGATTGGTTCACCGTGCAGGGCGGCGACGGTTTCTACAACCGCATCGACCCCAGCGACCCGAACATCATCTATGCCGAATCGCAGGACGGCAACCTGGCCCGCCGCGACTTGCGGACCAGCGAATCGAAGTCCATACGGCCCCTGGAAGACAACGACCAGGCGCCGCGCTACCGGTTCCAGTGGAACTCTCCCATGATGATTTCACCGCACGACCCCAAGACGATCTACTACGGCGGCAATCACCTGTTCAAATCCACCGACCGGGGTGACAACTGGGAGCGGCTCGGCGAAGATCTGACCACCGGCGCCGACCGCAACAAGCTGACGATCCTGGGCAAAGAGGTGGACCGCAACACGCTCTCACGCCACGACGGCGTGGTGGCATGGCCCTGCATCACGGCGATCGCGGAATCGCCGGTCAAGGCCGGAGTATTGTGGGTGGGGACCGACGACGGCAACGTGCAGATGTCGCGCGACGGCGGCAAGACCTGGCACAACGTGATGTCGATGATCCAGGGCGCGCCGAAGGGCGGCTACGTGAGCCGCATCGAGCCCTCGCACAAGGAGGAAGGAACCGCCTACGTCACCTTCGACAACCACCGCAGCGCGGATTACGGAATCTACATCTTCCGCACCACGAATCATGGGGATTCGTTTACGAAGATCACCAACGGGATTCCGCCGGAGGCGGGCACGGTCCATGTGATTCGCGAGGACCCGGTGAATCAGAACCTGCTGTTCGCGGGCACGGAATTCGGCCTGTTCGTAACGTTCGACAGGGGCGCCAACTGGCGCAAGCTGAAGAACGGCCTGCCGACGGTGCCGGTGTTCGATCTGCAAATCCATCCGCGCGATCACGACCTCATCCTGGCGACGCACGGCCGCTCGTTCTGGATCATGGACAACATCTCGGCGCTCGAAGAGCTGAACGACCAGGTGTTGACCACGGACCTAAAGCTGTTCAACACACGTCCAGGGATCGAGTGGAAGATGGCCAACTACCGGAGCTTCACGGGCACGAGCCTGTTCCTGGCCGCCAATGCGCCGGCCGGGCTGCTGCTCGACTACTATGCCAAGGCGGCGGGTCCGGTGCGCATCACGGTGGCCGATAAGAGCGGTAAACAGGTACGGCAATTGAATGCCCGTGCCGAGGCCGGAGTAATCAACCGGGCCGCGTGGGATATGCGCTACGACGCTCCGGTGCCTCCGGCGGCCGGCGGCACGTTTGCCGGCGGAGGAGGCGGAGGTGGTGGCGGTGGGCGCGGCGGCGGCGGTGGTGGCGGCCGTGGCGCCGGACGGGGTGGACGCGGTGGCGGCGGTGGTGGGGCCGCGGCCGGCGCACCTGCCGGAGAAGCAGCGGGCGTAGGCGCGGAAGGTGCTGCAGGTGGCGCTGCAGGCGCGGGTGGAGCCGGTGGCGAACTCACGACTGAATTCGGTCCTGCCGCTGAAGGAGGAGGCGGTGGTGGCGGCGGAGGAGGAGGAGGTGGTGGTGGCGGTGGACGCGGCGGTGGTGCAGGCCGCGGCGCCCAGGTGGAACCGGGTGAATATGTGGTTACGATCTCGGCGGCCGGCAAGACCGACTCGCGGACAGTCATGGTGGAAGACGATCCTCGCGTCCAAATGTCCGCCGAAGACCGCGCCAAGCGCAAGAAGGCGATCGATACTCTGGTGACGATGACGAAAGACGCGGATGCCGGTCGCCGGAAAGCGGTCGGGATGAACACCGCACTCACCAGCCTGACGGACAGTTGGAAGCTGGCCAACTCTCCGCCGGTCCCCGACGCTGTCAAGAAGGCCGCCGACGATCTGCTGGCCAGGGTGAAGGCGGCCGCCGCGACTTTTGAAAACGCCGGTGGCGGAGGCCGCGGCGGCGGGGGTGGTGGTGGCGGCGCCGGTCCGCCGCTTACGTACACGCCGCCGCCGGTGACCCAGAAGATCACACGGCTGATGGGGAGCATCGACGGCTATTCCGAAGCGCCCACCACGCGGCAGTTGGCGGACATCGAGGATGCCTCGGCCCAGCTTCAAAAGGGCCTCGCCGAAGTGAACAAGCTGTGGGACGAAGTGCCGAAGCTGAACAAGCTGATGCTGGACAATGGCGTCCAGTATTTCACCGTGACGCCCAGCACCGCCCCTCCAGCCGCCGGCCGCGGCGGCGGGAATTGAGGTAGAAGCAAGGGGCCAGGGCAACACCCTGCCCCTTTGAGTTTCAAGCTGTGCTGGCTGATGTTCAATCGACCTCCGAGGCGTGTCAGTCTCCTGCCGGTGGCTGGTCCCGGTCCCTGGTGGGACAGGCGGTTTCGCCTGTCCAGTCGGCCGAAGGGCCGACCAGGGCGATCAAAGCTCGCCGCGTCCCGCTCTGCGGAACGACGGCGAGGACAGGCGAATCGCCTGTCCCACCAGCATCAGTGGCTGGCACGGCTCACAGCGTTTCGTGCCAACCAGGACCTGTTGGAATCACCAGATGGTCGTGGTGCTCCCCTCAAAATGGGGGGCCGGCGGAGCGCTCTACAATTTGGACAAGCCCCTCCGATTGTGCTCTTTCGAACGCGGTACTTGTAACTCCAACACACTTCATATAGATATAGTTCTTGACGCGACCCCATATATTGGGGCAAGATTACGGAGGTGAACTTACCGGTTGCCAACTTCCAGGAGGGCGTAATGGGGCAGTTGTCCGTGGATCTCAGTGCGAAAATGGAATTATTGAAAGCGAAAACCATCATCAAGACGAAGACGGGGGTCTCATTCCCACGCTATTTTACTTCCCGGCTGGAGCCTGGGAAGACCCCTTACGACGAGATCTCCTGGGAGACCCGTACCGCCTCGATTGGCAATGATAAGGGCGCTGTCATCTTCGAACAGCGGGATATCGAAGTGCCCGTGGACTGGTCGCAGACCGCCACCAACATCGTCGCCAGCAAGTACTTCTATGGAAAGATAGGCTCGCCGGAACGCGAGAGCAGCGTGGCCCAACTGGTGGAGCGCGTGGTGGATACCATCGCCGACTGGGGGAAGAAGGACGGCTACTTTCAGACCCACGAAGACGGTGAGAACTTCCGCGCCGAACTGGCCCACCTGATGCTCACCCAGAAGGCCTGCTTCAACTCCCCGGTGTGGTTCAACGTGGGGGTCAAGGAGACTCGCGGCTACGGCTGGATCTTCGATGAGAAGTCCCAGCGGGTCAACAAGTTGGAATCCGGAGTGCTGAGGCCGCAATGCTCCGCCTGCTTCATCGTCTCGGTGAAGGACTCGCTCGAATCCATCCTGGACTTGGCCAAAACCGAAGGCATGCTGTTCAAGTGGGGTTCGGGCACGGGCACGAATCTCTCCGCCATCCGCGAGGAAGATGCGGTGCTCTCGGGTGGCGGGCGCGCCTCCGGGCCGCTCTCCTTTATGAAGGGCTTCGATGCGTTTGCCGGCGTGATCAAGTCGGGCGGCAAGACGCGGCGCGCAGCCAAGATGGTGATCCTAAACACGGATCACCCGGATGTGGAGAAATTCATCTGGTGCAAGGCCAAGGAAGAGAAGAAGGCCTACACGCTGGTGGAGGCCGGCTACGACTCTTCGCTCGACGGAGAGGCCTACGGCTCGATCTTCTTCCAGAACGCCAACAATTCGGTGCGCGCCACCGACGACTTCATGGAAGCGGCGGTGCGCGATGGCGACTGGTGGACCAAGGCTGTGGCCACCGGCCAGCCTGTGAAGCGCTACAAGGCGCGCGACCTCCTGAAGCAGATCGCCGAAGCGACGCACCAGTGCGGCGACCCGGGCATGCAGTTCGATACCACCGTAAACCGCTGGCATCCGTGCAAGAACACGTCCCGGATCAACGCGTCGAACCCCTGCTCGGAGTACATGTTCCTGGACGATTCGGCCTGCAACCTGTCGTCGCTGAATCTCATGAAGTATGTGGGACCGGACGGCCAATTCGACGTGGAAGCCTTCCGGCACGCGGTGGACACGATGATCCTGGCGCAAGAGATCATCGTGGATAACGCCAGCTACCCCACCGAGCAGATCGGCGAGAACTCGCACAATTTCCGGCCGCTGGGGCTGGGCTTCGCCAACCTCGGCGCGCTGCTGATGTCCATGGGGATTCCGTATGACAGCGATCAGGGACGCGACTTTGCCGGCGCAATCACGGCGGTGATGTGCGGACAGGCGTACCTGACCAGTTCGCGGGTGGCCGAGGCGGTAGGGACGTTTGCGGGCTATGCCGCCAATGAGCAGCCGTTCCTGGAAGTGATCCGCATGCATCGGGATTCGGTGAGCCGCATCAATCGCCACAATATTCCGACGGCGCTGGCCAACGCCGCGCAGCACTGCTGGGACGACGCCTACGAGTCGGGGCGGCGCCACGGATATCGTAACGGGCAGGTAACAGTGATCGCGCCCACGGGGACCATCGGGTTCATGATGGATTGCGACACCACCGGGATCGAGCCGGATCTGGCACTCATCAAGTACAAGAAGCTGGTGGGCGGCGGCGTGATCAAGATCGTCAACAACACGGTGCCGGCGGCGCTCATCAAGCTGGGATACTCGTCGAACCAGGCGGAGGCGATCGTCAGCCACATCGACGCCACGGGGACCATCGAAGGCGCGCCGCACCTGAAGCCGGAGCACCTGGCGGTGTTCGATTGCAGCTTCCGGCCGCAGAACGGCTCGCGGTCCATCCATTATATGGGGCACGTACGGATGATGGCGGCGGTGCAGCCGTTCATCTCGGGGGCGATTTCGAAGACCATCAACATGCCCGAGGAGTGCACGGTAGACGAGATCATGAACGCCTACACCGAGAGCTGGAAGCTCGGGTTAAAAGCGGTCGCTATCTATCGGGACAATTCCAAGAAGGTGCAGCCGCTGAGCTCGGGTTCGGGGAAGGGCGAGAAGAAGGCGGGGACCACGGCACCCAGCGGCGCCACGGCGTCCGGGGCGGTGGCAGCCGCGCCGCCGGCGATCGTGGAGAAGGTGGTGTACCGGCCCATCCGCCGCAAGCTGCCGGACGAGCGGCGCTCGATTACGCACAAATTCTCGATCGGCGGCCATGAAGGGTACATCACGGTAGGGATGTACGACGACGGTTTGCCGGGCGAAATCTTCATCACGATGGCGAAGGAAGGGTCGACTATTTCAGGGCTGATGGACGCCTTCGCCACGGCGGTGAGTTTCAATTTGCAGTACGGCGTGCCGATCAAGTTCCTGGTGGACAAGTTCGCGCACGTGCGGTTCGAGCCCAGCGGGTGGACGGGCAATCAGCAGATTCCGTACGCCAAGTCGATCATGGATTACATATTCCGCTGGCTGGGCGCGAAGTTCCTGGGGCCGGAGTATGCGGTGACCGAAGCGGGCGAGACGTCGACCTTGCGCGCCACCGAAGTGGATCCGCAGCAGCAGTTGCCTTTCGCGCCGATGGTGACGGATGCTCCGTTGTGCGCCGAGTGCGGCTCGATCATGACGCGCAATGGGAGTTGCTATAAGTGCGGCAATTGCGGCGGGACGAGCGGTTGTAGCTAAGAGTTTTCCTTTCTCCGATGGGAGTAAATCGCACCAGTAGCACGGGGGTTCTTGCCTGAATTCTTGGCAAAGGCGCTCGTGCTACTGGATTTTTTTGCTGATGGGAGCGGGCCGCCATGTTGGCAACCGCGAGCGCCTGCCATTAGGGCGTATCATCAAGAGGGGCTTGCCAATGACCGTCCGTGAAAACGTCCATCAACTCGTCGACACATTGCCGGAGGACCGCCTGGCGGACGTACTCGACTATCTCGCCGACCTCCAGGATGAGGACACTTCGATCGGTTCCGAAACTAATGCGGCCATTGATGAAGGCCTTAATGACATCCGAGGTGGTCGCACGATCTCGCTTTCGGATTACCGGCGGTCTCGAGGTTTGTGAGGTACGACGTCCGGCTATCCGACCGGGCGGCGAAGGACATTGACCGGCTTGATCGGAAAACGAGGTTGCGAATCGTGGGACGGCTGGAGCAGATTGCAGAGTCGCCATACGAGCCCCGGTTCTCCAGTTTGCTGAGCAATCAGGGCGGCCTGAGAAAATCGCGAGTCGGCGGCTGGCGGGTTATCTTCACCGTGGAGAACGAGAGTCGAACCGTCAACGTGGTGACCGTCGAGAGGCGGGGTCAAGTCTATCACCCTAAAAAAGGCAGTTAGGCCAT
>PMTT01000006.1 GCA_003167275.1 Bryobacterales bacterium
ACAGAGCAGTGTCCGCGCCACATGGGGCTAGTAAACCAGCATGAGCTTGAGGTAGTCGACTGTGGTGCCATGGCCAACCTGAATATCCAACGAAGTCTTCTTTCCAACCTGGGCGCGCTGCACGTCGAGCAGGACCTCGGACGTTATATCTATGGTAAACAGACGCTCCGAAGTATCGGGCGCGAAATTCCAAATGGGGCCGGTCCCATTCGTCAGTTTCGGCGCCACGCCATACCAGAAGACATCGTCTTGATAACGGGAACCGCCCTTCCGAACGCGGAGTTCCAGTTGGCTGTTGCAGAAATGGAGGGACGGCAGGACGAATGAGGCGAATAGAACCTGATCGCGCACCTCGTCGAATTCTTTCAACCGGGCGAGCCCCGGCCAGAAGGGGTTGCTAGCAAAATCCGGATTGACGTAGGGAATCGGATCGAACGGCAGCGCGAAGTCGTCGTCCTCCCCCGCCATGAGCGTGACCTTGCGCTCGCAGGGGCCGTAGCCCGATCCCAAAGGGCGTGGCATAAAGGCGAGGATCGACGGCAGATCGTACCGCGCCTGTTCGACGTCGCCATTCTGCATGTGGGCGAATCCACGGCGGGCGGAAACGGCTCGGACCATCGCGGTGTCGCCGGCAGATCCGAAGTAGGTTTCCGCCAGCAGGAACTCCCGCTCGGCCTCCTTCCATCGATTCTCCTTGGTGTATGCCATCGCCAGTCGGAAGTGCGCGGCGGGGTGGTTCGGCGATTTCACGGTCACCTGTTGCCAATGTGGCTCGGCCTCGGGGCGGCCCATCTGGTCTTCGAGAAGCGCGAGATCGGCCAGCGCGGCGGGCTGCCCGGACGCGGTTGCGCGCCGCTTGAGGAGCGCCAGCGCGGCATCGCGCTGACCGGCTAGCTGCAATTGGACGGCGCGGGCGAACAGGCGGTCCGGCTCGGGCTGGAGCGGTTTGTAGAGCGCGCGATTCAGTTCCGCGCGCGCCTTGTCCGCGAACCCAGCTTCATGCCAGGCGAGCGCGAGATACGCATGGACCACGGCGGGCAGCCGATGCTGCGCCAGCGCGCGTTCCAGGAGGCGCGCGGCCTCGACC
The DNA here is from genome assembly GCA_003167275.1 of Bryobacterales bacterium. GTDB lineage: Bacteria > Acidobacteriota > Terriglobia > Bryobacterales > Bryobacteraceae > JAIQFL01. Next base: position 1,088 of record PMTT01000006.1, read on the forward strand.
GGTTCGCCCGCCTGCAGGTTGTAGACGCCCTCCTGCCAGTCGGCGACGGCTTCGGCGCGCGGCTCGGGGGGCCGTAGCCATAAGGCGAGGGCGACCACCGCCGCGAGCGCAACGGCCGCGCCGGCCAGCTTGAGCTTCCCGCCATGCCGGCGTCCCAGCAGCTTCCACCAGAGACCCCGCGGACTGCGAGTCTCCAGGTGCGTGAGGACCTCGCGGACGTCGGCGAAGCGCCTCTTCGGATCGGCCTCCAGGCACCGATAGATCGCGGCCGACCAGGTGGGGCGCAGCGCAGGCGCCAGCGTTTCGGGCGGCTCGGGGCGCTCGCGCATCTTTTTCACGGCCATGGCGAGCGGCGAATCCTCGGGATAGGGGAGCTCGCCCGTGAGCATCTCGTAGAGCACCACGCCGAGCGCGTAGATGTCGGCTGGCGGTCCCACGCGGCTGCCCTGGATTTGCTCGGGCGCCATGTAGGCCGGCGTGCCGAAGGTCGCCACGGTTGCGGGCGACCACGTGGATGCGGTGGCGCGGCTGTCCGGCGGAGCGTGGCGGGCCAGTCCGAAATCGGTGATCACCACCCGCGGCGGGCCTCCGGTGCGGGGCACGATCATGACGTTGCCGCTCTTGAAATCGCGATGGACGACGCCGGCCTGATGCGCCGCCGCCAGCGCCGCCACCAGTTGGCGCAACAGGGGCAGGGCCTGGCGCTCGCTCATGGCGCCTTCCCGGCACAGCTTCGCGGCCAGGGTCTCTCCGGCGAGCAGTTCCATGGTGAGGAAGACCACGGGGCTGCCGGAGGAGGTTTGGGTTTCCACGAGGTCGAAGACGCGGCAGACGTTGGGATGCTGGATGCGGCGCGCGGTCTCGACTTCGCGCTTCAGCCAGAAGACGTGATCCTTCGTGACGAATTCGCCGCGGACGGTCTTGATCGCCACGGAGTGGCCCAGTTCCAGGTCCTCGGCCTCGTAGACTTCGCCCATCCCGCCCTGCGCAAGGAAGCGGCGGATCTCATAGCGGCGGGCCAGCACTTCGCCGGAGTAGAAGGCGTGGTGCTCGGCGGCCGACTGCACGATGCCGGCGCGAGGCCTGGCTTTGTCCAGACGCTCTTCGGCGCCATCCGACAGGCCTAGCAGGCGCAGCACTTCGCGCTCAATCTCGCTATCGGCGGCGGCCTCGCGGACGAACGCGTCCCGCTCCGCTTCCGGCCTCTCGGAGGCTTCGGCGAAGATCTCTTTGACCCGCTGCCAGGATTGCGGACTCACGTTTGGGCCGCGCGATCCAGCTCTCCGCGGAGCCACGCGCGCGCGACGGCCCAATCGCGTTTGACGGTCTTTTCGGAGATCGCCAGTGCTTCGGCGGTTTCGGGCACGGAGAGGCCGCCGAAGAAGCGGAGCTCGACGATCTCGGCCTGGCGGGGATCGAGCCCGGAGAGTTTCGCCAGGGCGGCGTCGATGATCAGGAGTTCTTCGAGGCAGCCGGGGTGGACCGGGGCTGCCTGGTCGAGATCGATGCGCTCACCGGCGTCGCGCTTGAGGGCGCCGCGGCGGCGGGCATAGTCCACGAGCACTTGCCGCATGGCGTGGGAGGCGACCCGGATGTAGTGTTGGCGGTCCTGAAAGGGCTTGGATTGGCCGCGCAGGCGCAGGTAGGCTTCGTTGACGAGGGCTGAGGTTTGCAGGGTATGATCCAGGCGTTCCTTGCGCAGATAGGAGGACGCCAGGCGGCGCAGCTCGTTGTAGGCGAGATCGAACAACGCCTGGTCGGGCGTTCCCGCCGGGGCCTCAGACATTATGTATGTCATCATACAACACGATGGTGACGCGGCATGTAGGTGCGTTTCGTTCCTGGCCGTGGTTTGTGCTTATAATCGACGCTACGAGAGGTAGCGTATTGAGAGTTCTGGTACTTGTGATGGTGTGTGTCGCTCTGCCGGCGGCCAGCCTTCGCTACTGGGTGGAGCCTTGCTCCCAGCCTGCTAGCGGATGCCATGCGGCGGACCCCGAACTGGCGCAGTGGGCGATCGAGGCGTGGCAGGCGGCCTCCGGCGGGCAGCTTAGGTTCGAGAAGACGGCGGATCGAGAGAAAGCCCACATTCGGATTCTCTGGACGGGTGGACGGGAGGGCCTGTACGGCGAGGCGCGCCCTATCATGGTAGAGGGAGTGAGGGGCGCCGAGGTGTACGTGCTGCCGGCTCCCGACCAGGCGGGGGAGAAGGATGCTCTGCTGCGCGATGCGATCGTCTATCTGACTTGCCTGCATGAGACGGGACACGCGCTCGGACTGCCGCATACGGCACGGTTCGCCGATATCATGTATAGCTTTCAGTATGGGGGCGATATCTCGGAGTACTTTGGACGGTATCGGAGACAGTTGGCTTCACGCGCGGACATTCGGAAGCACTCGGGGATGTCGGTGGAGGATCGTCGGAAGTTAGTGGAATTGTATAAGTGAGGAGTGGGACTCGGGTGGCAACGCTCCCGGAGTCCGGGAAAGTACAGAAGAATCGCCCGCAAACGGGCGAGACAGGCGGAACCGCCTGTCCCACCAGGCTTCCATGCTAGCCAACACAGCATCAGGCGCTCTTTGAGGGCGGAATCATCGCATCGGGGCAAGGGCCGGCTGAAAGCCGGCTGCAGCCAGGATTGGCTGCCCCACAAAGCCAGGCAACCACCAGCGGGGCAAGAAAAACCAACACAGGCAGGAATCCCTGTGCCACGGTGTCGCATGATATTGTTAGAGACAACGCCGCTCTGCAATCTCTATCTGGCGATGCTGCAGCGGATGGGGATCGAAAATCGTTTGGGGATCGCACTGAGGCGCTGCAGGGACTGGGGTGAAGAGCGTAGGGTATGCTTTAGCTTGCCCCTCAAAACCAGATAAGAACGATGGGCAAGCTAAAGCATGCCCCACGATTACGTCAGGATGTCGCGGATCTTACTGCCCAGGACTTCGCGGCTGAAGGGTTTGGGGAGGAAGTCCACGCCGGGTTCGAGGACTCCATGGTGGACCACCGTGTTTTCCGTGTAGCCGGATAGATAGAGCACCTTCATGTCAGGACGGGTTTCGCACAGGATGTCGGCCAGTTGACGGCCACTCATGTTGGGCATCACGACGTCAGTCAGTAAGAGTGCGATGCGGCCTGGGAACGTCCGGCTGACTTCGAGGGCTTCGGCACCGCCGGGCGCCGGTAACACGGTGTAGCCCAGGCGCTGCAACATCTTCAGCGTAAGCTCCCGCACGGCCTTTTCGTCTTCCACCAACAGGATGGTCTCGCTGCCTAGCGGCTTGGCTTGTTCGGCATCGCTGCCGGCCGCATCGGAAATCGGGTCCGAGACCCTGGGGAAGTAGAGCTTGAACGTGGAGCCCTTGCCGATTTCGCTGTACACCCAGATGTCGCCGCCGCTCTGTTTGACCATTCCATACACGGTGGCCAGTCCCAGGCCGGTGCCTTTCCCACGCTCCTTGGTAGTGAAGAAGGGTTCGAAGATCCGCCGGCGGGTCTCGGCGTCCATACCGTGGCCGGTATCGCTGACCGCGATCATCACGAACTCGCCGGGCTGGACGCCGGGATGCGTCCTGGTGTAAGTCTCATCCAGGTGGACGTTGGCGCTCTCAATGGTGATGCGGCCGCCGTTGGGCATGGCATCGCGGGCATTCACGGCCAGATTCACGATGGCCTGTTCGATGTGGACCGGATCGGCCCTCATATTGCCGACATCGCGCGCGGTCCGCAAGTCCAGGTGGATGTCCTCGCCGATCAATCGGCGGAGCATCTTCTGGGTGCCGCCGAGGAGCGCGTTCACATTCAGGACGCAGGGGCGCATGATCTGGCGGCGGCTGAAGGCCAGGAGTTGATTGGTGAGTGCGGCGGCGCGATCGGCCGCCTTGAGGATCTCCTCGGCATTGCCGCGCAAGGGGTCGAGGGGCGAGAGCTCATCGAGGATCATCCGGTTGTAGCCGGAGATCACGGTGAGCATGTTATTGAAATCGTGCGCCACGCCGCCGGCGAGACGGCCCACGGCCTCCATCTTCTGGGCATGCACCAACTGTTCTTCGAGGAGCTTGCGCTGGCTGATATCGCTGACGAAGGCGATTCCGAAGAGGCCCTCTTCGGTTTCGATGTTGCTGAGACTGACCTCGACGGGGAACTCGCTGCCGTCTTTTCGCCGTCCGGCTAAGTCCATGCCGATTCCCATGGGCCGGATGCGGGGGCGGGCGAAGTAGTCGTCGCGCTGGTGGGAATGGCCGGCGCGCCGGCTTTCGGGGAGCAGGATCTCAATTTGGGCGCCCAGGAGTTCCTCGCGGGTGTAGCCGAACATCTCTTCGGCGCGGCGATTCACCAGAACGATTCTTCCACGGCGATCGATGCTGAGGATGCCTTGCGACGCGGACTCGAGCAATGCCAGGACCATGTTTTCGCTCTTCTCCAGGAGACGCGGCATGTCGTTTGGCTCGGTGGCGGACTGGCCGCCCGGCGCGCCTTCATCTATCGATGCCATTGTTGGATCTTTCCCTCGGTGTTGCAAAGTCATTCTCCGATACTAGCTTCTGAAATGCAAATGGCTAAGGACTCTGAGGACTCTGGCGTAGGGTATGCTTTAGCT
>PMTT01000905.1 GCA_003167275.1 Bryobacterales bacterium
AAATCGTCAGGTTGTAGCGGCGGGTGGTGCTGGGAGTTCCGATGATGCCGCCAATTCCTCTTCCGGTAGCGGCGGCCGGCGCCAGACCGCCCATCGAAGGGCCGGCACTGGGACGCTGCTCGCTGCCGGAGCCCTTCTTTTCGGGGCCCAATCCGATGGTCTTCGCCAGCCTCAGGTTCATGGTCAACTGGTTGGGGCCGCGGCCGTAGTTGCGCGGCAGCAGTGCCTCGCCAGCCGACGGGTTGGGGTCCAGCAGGCCGTATGGCGTGAGGATCAGACCCGCCTTCCCGGCGCCGGTCGCGATGCCGGGCCGGGCGTTGAACAGCGTGGTTCCATAGAGGTCGCTCCCCGCGGTGATATCGAAAGGCGCTCCGCTCTGCAGAACCACGAACGGGCTGATGCGCACGTTCCACTTGAGGTTGATCGATCCGCCGATAGTCCCGCGATGCCGGATGTCGGTGGACGCCGGGCCGTACTCACCCGCGAAGTTGTAGGGGTTGGCCGCGAAGGTGCCGATGCCGTCGGTGTTGCTGATGGCGTGATTGAGCACGTAGAAACCGAACAGCGAGAAGCCCGCGTTCAACTTGGCATTCACGTTGGCGATCAACTGGTTCTGGTTGTACAACCCCGCGGACTCCGCCAGGAAGACCGGCCCAGGCCGCCCCAGCCGAAAGACGCCGCTTCCGGGCACGCCCGGCTGGTACGTCCCGGGCAGCGGCGCGTTAATGTCGTCCGACCGCAGCAGGTGCACCCCGTGGGAGTTGGTGTAGGTCACCGCCAGCGTCGTGTTGGCGGGCAACTGCCGCTCCAGGGATACGGCGGTTTGCATGAGGTACGGCGCGCGCAGGCTGGAACTGACCTCCTGGATCGCCTGGGTGGACTGGAATCCCGCCAGCATCGCGGGAGAAGGGAGGTTCGGGAAGAAATCCGGATTCGCCACTACATATTGTTGCTCTACCGTGCCGTTGTAGCGCTCGGCGGCGAGTGTATTGCCGAGGCCGAAACGGTCGTAGAACATGCCGAATCCGGCGCGGAGCACGGTCTTCGACGACCCTTTCTTGCCATTGCCGGGCGCCCACGCCACGGCCACGCGCGGCGCGAAATCCCGGCGGTCGCGGATGTTGGTCTGGGTCTCATAGCGGAATCCCAGGCTCAGTGTCAGGTTGGGCCGGACGCGCCAATCGTCTCCCGCGAAGATCCCCACATCCATCTGGTGGACCCCCAGTTCGGGCATCCCCTGGTTGAGGGTGAACTGGGTGGCGCCGCCTCCCAGGGCGCGGATCATCTGCGCCGGCAGGCCCATTTGCTGGAATAGCAGGGTGCGTCGATACCGTTCGATGGATTCTATCGGCGCGACGGATCCGTCGGGCAGCGGTTGGTTGTTGGCGTCCAGCACGGGCGCGAGTGTGCCTCCGCCAAACGTGAACGTCCCGTTGAAATTCTGCGGGGACACGCTGTCATCCGTCTGCCCGCGCAGCCGCACTCCAAACTTCCACGAGTGCCCGTGGTGAATCAAGGAGGTATAGTTTTGCAGTTCGAAGCTGTTCTGCGTGTCGAAGGTCTGGCCGTTGGTGGACCCGCCGCCGTTGAATGCGCCCAGCACCTGGACCGCCGGGGCCAGCGTGTTGGCGGTGAACTCGGTGGCCGCGCGGTAGTACTGGAAGCGGGTTTCATTCACGCTGGCGCCTAAGACTGCGGTTTCGGCCGCCTGCACGGTCTGGTTGAGATAGTGGGTGGCGTAACCGCGGGAGATGAGGTCGAAGCCGCCGATGCCGGCATCCTCGGCGCCGGCGCGAGTGACGCCATAGCGGAACATGAGGGTGTGGTTGGGGCTCAGTTGGTAATCGATGCGCGGCGTGGCGCGCGTGTAACGGCCAGCGGTCGAGAGCACGCTGTTGAATGGAGCGATGGCGAAGGTCTTGGGATCGACCACGACGCCATTGGTGATGGAGCCGTTGTCCACCATGTTTCGCTGGGCATCCAGCGTGAAGGAGGCGCGTTTGGTGAGGGGGCCGCCGGCGCTCCCTTCAAACTCCTGGAGAAGGAAGGGCGCCTTTTCGGCGGAGTAAGGATTGCGGGAATTCCAGGCCTGTGTGCCCAGGTTGTAGTTGATGTTGCCGCGGTACTTGTCGGCGCCGGGCTTGGTGAAGATCTCGATGCGGCCCAGGCCAAGCTTGTCGTACTCCGGCGCAAACGGGTTCTGATTGATGCGGATCTCGCGAATGGACTCCTTGGGCGGAAGTTCTCCTCCGCTGAAACCGTCGATAAAGATCGCGCCGCCGTTGGGCCCAGCCGCGGGGCCGGCCAGCGCCTGCAGGTCGGCCAGCAGATCGTCCGGGTTGTCTGAGAGAGCCTGCAGGTCGTCGCCCGTCAACACTACAGCGCTAGCGTTGTTGGAAGCGGCGGTGCTGACTGTGGGCCCGGCGTTCTCCACGACGGTCACGCGCTCCGTCAGGGAGACCACTCGCAACTGCAGGTTCAGCGTTTGCGGTCCGGGCTTCAGCGCGATCTTGACCGGCTGCGCCTGCGCCAGTTGGGCGGCGGACGCTTCGACGCTGTAGTTTCCGGGAGCGAGACCGGTGAACGAATACACACCGTTACTATCGGACGTGGCGGTCTGGGACTTTAGGTCCGGCGCGATTAACCTGACGGTTGCCGCGGGTACGATGGCGCCGCTCTGGTCGGTCACCAGGCCGCGCAAGGTCGCGCTCTGAGCGAACAGAGCGGTGGGTATGAGGAAGACAAGCAGTAGACGGTGAATCGCACTCATTCCTATTGATCCGTGGGGCTTTAAGCCGATTATCCGACACTGCGGATTAACGCACGATGAACCGTGTGGGGCAGCCAATCCTGGCTGCCAATCCTGGCCGCAGCCGGCTTTCAGCCGGCCTTTGCCCTGACGCGATGATTCGCCCTGAAAGAGCCGCCCGCTGCTACAAGATTGTCTCAGTTCTTCGCAGCCTGCGCCGGTTTGGTGGGCGGCCCCACTTTGTTTGCGGGTGAGCGGCGACTTTCAGAAGAAAACCAACACAGCCAAGACTGCCGGTGTTACGCGGCCCTCTGCATCAAGCCGTTGATCGTCTGCAAGAGAGACTGGGGCACAAAGGGCTTTAAGAGGATGGTGACCAAATCCGATCCGAGCGCCTGGAGGAAGCCGGAATCCCGAGCATCCCAGGAATTTGACGGATAGCCGGACATCAGAATCACTCGCAGGTCCGGAAGTTCCGACCGAAGCAGCCAGGCCACTTCTACTCCGGATATTCCGGGCAGACTGACATCGGCGAGGAGAAGGTCGATCTGCCGGCCGCTCTCTTGGAAATGCTGAACCGCTTGCTCGGAACTGACCGCTTCCAAAACCGTATAGCCATGCCGCCGGAGCACACGACACAAGAGGCTCATGAGCAAAGTTTCGTCTTCCAGGACGAGAATCGTTTTCACCGCGACACTCCTAAGCCCGGGGCCGCGCGGGCACGCTGGCCGCAAATCCACAAATAGACTCGAATTCAAACATCGGGAGACCCGAATTCAAACTCAATCTCTCAGCATCCGCTCTTCGCTGGCACAATGTCTACTAGGTCTCGACCTAGTAGACCCGATGGAGTAATAATATCAAAATGGTATTAGAAATTACTACAAATCGATCCCGCATTTCTAATGGGGTCACGAGGGGGGCCTTGATGAGCCTGTTGCGGCAATCTGCCTGTGAACGGAACATGCTGGAGTCGATCCTGTTGGTGGGCTGCTTAGAGGAGGATCAGCGCGGCCTCCGGGACATCCTCGCAGACTGGCGCGTGCCGGTCGAGTCAGTACGTACCATGAAAGAGACATTGCGCCATCTGCTCGGCGGACCGGTCCCGCTGATCCTCTGTGAACGTGA
>PMTT01000394.1 GCA_003167275.1 Bryobacterales bacterium
AACCACGCCAGTCGCACGGGCCCACTGCCTGGCACCGTGCTGGCCGCGAAGGCCGGAGTCATGGCGTCCAGGAAGGGCAGGCCGATCGCCGCCCCCAATCCCCTGAGTATCGTGCGTCTGGATAGAGCTTTGCGGGTGACCATCATTTGTGTGCGACCTCTTGTGCCGGCTTCGGCGCCGTTAACTCACCGCGCCGTTGTTGGAACGGGACGCTGTGTACGATCCCCAGGATCAGGGTTTGAAGCTTGTACTCATGCGCGGCGGTCTGGCGCACCAGATCCTGCACGGCCAGCCGATCGTAGGCTTCCACGCCTCGCCCCAGCGCATACGTCAGCATCTTCTCCGCCAGGCATCGCGTGAACTCGGGCATGTTGTCTTTGAGCAGCGCCTTCATTTCGGCCGGACCGGAGAATGTCTTGCCGTTGGGAAACTTGCCGCTGGCGTCGACGGGAAACTTGCCGTCCTGGGTCCGCCACTTGCCGACGGCATCGTAATTCTCCAGGCCGAAACCCAGCACGTCCATCTTGGAATGGCAGGAGGCGCACAGCGCGTCCGCGCGATGCTGTTCCATCTGCTGCCGCAGCGACTGCGCCACGCCTACCGCTTCCTCGTTCAACAGCGGGACATCCGGGGGTGGCGGAGGCGGCGGTGCGTTGAGTACGTTCTCCAGCAGATACTTGCCTCGCAGCACGACCGACGTCCTGGTCGGGTAGCTGGAAACCGTCAGCACGCTGGCTTGCGTGAAGACCCCGCTCCTCTGGTCGGTCGTCAGTTCGACGCGCCGAAAGTCGGGACCTTCGATGCCCGGAATCCCGTACTGCTTCGCCAGCAGACCGTTCAGAAAAGTATATTTGCCGTCGATAAAATCCGAGATCGACCGATCGTCGCGCATCATGGCCTCGAAGAACAGACGGGTCTCGGTGCTCATGGCGTCTTTCAGTTCGGGTCCCCACTCGGGAAACTTCTTGGGGTCGGGCTTCATGGCGTCCAGACTGCGGGTTTCCAGCCACTGCCCGGCGAAATTCTCCGCGAAGGCCGACGACCGCGGATCGGCGATCAGCCGCTTCACCTGCGCGTCCAGGACGTTGGGCAGGTGCAGCCTGTTGGCTTCGCCCAAGCCGAGCAATTCGTCGTCGGGCATGGAACTCCACAGGAAATAGCTCAGCCGGGAGGCCAATTCAACGTCGCTGATCCGCCCTACGGTGCCAGGTTTCGGGTCGTGCTCGATGCGGAACAGGAACCCCGGCGAAACCAGCATGGCGACGATCGAAAACTGGAGCGATTGGGCGGGCGTGTACCCGGCCGTTTTGGCCTGTTCGAAAACCCGCATGAGCCCGGCAACCTCGGCTTTGGTCACAGGCCGGCGGTAAGCCCGATGCGAGAGGGTGGCGAGGATGCGGTCCACGCAGGCCGGCCCTGAAGCCGGGTCGCACAGTTGGGCGGCCGGAACGGCCCGCGACCGGGGTCCCCGACCTGCCACGCCCGATTGTCCACTGCCCGCGCCAGGGATTCCGGTCGCGGGTTGCCCCACAGTGAGGCGCGTCGCATTCGATGCTGCCGCCGGCGCAAACGGCCCGGCGATCTCGATCGACTCCGGAAAGATATTCCGGTTGACGTTCGAACGGGCGTTCTGCGGGATGTCCTTGAGCGCCTCATCGTTCAAGAACCGGGCGCGAAAAGTATGCTCACCCCCGGCCAGGAAGACTCTGACCTCCTCATTTCCGCGCTGCGTGGCTCCTCCCTGCTGGTTCACCGCACTGATCTGAACCGGGACGGTAACGGTCTTAACAGGCTTCCCATCCACCGAGATTTCGAGCGTCACATCTTTGTCCTTGGCGCCCCGGTGGCCCACCAGGTTCACCCGGATGACGTAGTCGGCATCGTACTCCACGATGTCCTGGAACTGGATGTCGTTGGATTCGTTATGCCGGATGCGGTCCTTGCGGTTGAAGAATCCCGGCTTCGGCAGCGGGTCGCCGCCCACCGCGCGGGAGGCGATCTTCTCGGCGACTGAGAGGTACTTCTCCACCAGCATCGGCGAGACCGTCAGCACGTCGCCGATGTTGTCGAACCCGTAACCCGAATCGTCGGCCGGGAATTCCTCGTTGGCGCGAAAGGCGACGCCCAGCAGGTCGCGGATGGTGTTGGCGTACTCGTTGCGGTTGAGACGGTGGGCGGGGACGCGGCCGGGGTTCGGCCTGATGTTGCGGTCCATCCGGTCGAATTCGCCCTGGACGAATTTCAGGAGCGCGTCCATCTTCTCAGGCGGAGGCGCCGGGATGCCTTTGGGCGGCATTTCGCCGGCACGGAGTTTGGCAAGGATGTGCTCCCAACCATCGCGGTTGGCTGCGAGCGAGGCTGGTTCCAGGTACGCCCCAAGGTTCAATCCACCGGAAGCGAGCTTGTCGTTGTGGCAGGCGCCGCAGGTCTGGGTGAGAATCGGCCGGACGTCTTTTTCAAAGGCGGAGGCACCGCTGGTAGCCGCCACTAGCGAGCCGGCCAGTAGCAAGGATAAGGCGCTCAAGGGCAGCATTCGCCTACAGAATCCCAAGAGTGCCATCATTATGGTACAAGTATCAACGGTTTGAGGAACTCATGTCTAGGGAAGAAGCGACCATTTCCCGGTGAAATCACCGGGAGTTTCTCCGTTAAATGAACGGAAATGCAGGCCCCCTGGCCAATGTCTTTCTCGTCGCCGCGGGGCCGACATCAGGTCTGGCAGCGGGGCGGACCCCGGGCGGACCCCCTGGTCGCCCATCCCGTGCTCGGCGATCCATATTCACGGGTGAGCGCGACAAGCCGACCGGGGGTCGGCTGCGGACCAGGGGGTCCGCCCCACGGTGGCTCGGCGATCAATGTTCACGGGTGAGCGCGACAAGCCGACCGGGGGGTCGGCTGCGGACCAGGGGGGCCGCCCCACGGTGCAAGCAGTTGCTCCGTCCACCAAGATCTGTGAATCAGTTCTGGTATGCTGAATTTCGGGCGATTCCACAGGTCGTTCGTTCCGCTAAAATGCCGCTCGACAAGATGGATCAAGAACGGATTCCGCAAGGGATCAGAAAATCGGATCGTGTGTCCGGGCCTGGGAGGTTGGGATGGGCCAAAGACTGGGCTGTTCTGAGCATTGCCCTTGCTACCTTACTAACCATGGTCGGAGTTGCTGTCTTAGCGGTCATTTTCGGTATGTCGGAGCGGGCGCAACTAACCGAATTGACAAGCCATACCGAAGAACGCTTGACCAATATCGATCGCGAATTAGCCGCTCTCTCTGCGGGGCTAGGGCAAATGGCGGCTCACACCGAGGCAGCCCGGCCGGATTTCCCCAATCACCTTTTGGATCTGCTCAATGCGAGTCTAAGCCGCGTCTTGAAGAACGAGGACCCGATTCTCGGAATCAAGACGGCCCTGGCACTCACCAAGAAGGCCCGGGAGCTCAAGATTGAGGCAAATCCGAAACAGATCGGCGAGATCGGGCTACAATTCTTGAAGCTGGTAGACGATGAGAATCCCTCCCTCCCCCCGAAGGGGAAGTCGGCCACCCCTAGAGATCAGAAGCTCTCGGTTGCCGCGATCGAGACCGTCGCGGAACTGATCGGGTATCGTTCGTTCCTGCTTCCGGACCCCCTCGGCCAAAGGCCAGACGCCGTGCCGGCTCACAGCGCAATGCTGCAACTTCCCAGGCTTCACGCTTTCACGCCTCTGGATTCGGCGTCCAAGGTATATGGGTCTATGCGACCACTGGGTGAGGAAAGCGAAAGTAGTAAGGCCAAACTTGACCTGCTGAATCGAACGGAGCCGATCTTAAGCGAGGATTACCGAGCCGTAGTGGTAGACGGCTACGACCTCAAAATCGACGGCCTGGATCTTCGCAACGTGGTCTTCACCAACTGCAAAATTGCCTATTCGGGCGAACCGCTTGCCCTGGCCAACGTGTATTTTTCGAACTGCACCTTCGATCTGGCACGACAGGCCAAGAGTTTTGCGAGTGCAGCCCTCAGCCCTTCCGGTAAAGTGGGGCTCATCAAGAAGTAATGGCGGAATTGGGGCCGTCGGCGACCCCAACCAGCGCCTTTCACCCAACGTCCATAACGCGCGAGAAGCCTCATTCGTAACGCCGGCGGTCTTGCCGCCAATCGTCCAGGCAATCTATCCTCACGTTCAGCCTTGTAGGGCTGGGCGTACGACAGGTATCGCGCCTTCCTGGCCCGTAGTCTGCTGAGCTTTACCGGGCGGGTTTCACTCGACCAGTGCATTCTCGGACGCCTGTCCGGAAGAACCATTTTTAGGGTTGGCGCCGGCCGGTTCAACCTCTTGACAGCCGGGGCTACGGTTCCTCTCGTCGGGCGACGGAATTCCACTGGCGCCATCACGATGTTGTCCTCGTCGCCTTCTCAAGCGCATTCGCCAAGGCGTCAACCGCGTCAAGAATCGTAGTTCCGGTTCCATGTGAGATGGAACCATTGCCCGATCCGCACGCTCCTGCAGGCCGGAGTAAATGAGCCATACCGAAAGCCCAACGCACGCCGCTGGTCCGATCAACTGTGGCATAGCACTGAGCCCATACCCCACCATCGCGGACAAGATCCCAACCCCCAGGTACAACTGCCAACTGGTCCGTTTGGGATGACCAGGGTCGCGCGTCAATTGAGGATCGATCATTAGGCCTCGTCCTTCTTATCGGATGAAACCGGGCAAAGCGATACCCTAAACCAGCAGAAAAACGCTCGATGTAAAAAGAATCCGCTGGCGCGCACAAGGCCGGGATCGCGCCTTGGTCGGCCGTGTGCGCGCAGAAGCGGCGGGGAAGCTTACGCCGCTAAACCTTTCTTCCACCGTCCGTCATCTCTAACAGGTAAAATAGAAGTTGCGGAACTCCCCCCGTATCGAGACCACTCATGATTGTTGATGCCATTCTGGCGAAAATCTTTGGCACCAAAACCGAGCGCGAGATCAAGGGCATGCTGCCGACAGTGGCCGCGATCAATGTCCTGGAGCCCGCCATGCGGAACTTGTCGGATATCGACCTGGCCGCCAAAACCATTGAATTCAAAGAGAAACTCGCCCAGGGCACACCCCTCGACGACCTCCTCGTCGAAGCCTTCGCGGTAGTTCGCGAGGCCGGACGCCGCGTCCTCAACATGCGGCATTTCGACGTGCAGTTGATCGGCGGCATGGTGCTTCACAAAGGCAAAATCTCCGAAATGAAGACCGGTGAGGGCAAGACCCTCGTCGCCACCCTTCCGTGCTACCTCAATGCGCTCGAAGGGAAGGGCGTCCACGTAGTCACCGTCAACGATTACCTGGCCAAGCGCGACTCGGAGTGGATGGGCCGCCTCTACAAATTCCTGGGCTTGCGGGTGGGCGTGATCGTCCACGACCTGGACGACCAGGAGCGCAAGGATGCTTACGCCGCCGACATCACCTACGGCACCAACAACGAGTTCGGCTTCGACTACCTGCGCGACAACATGAAGTTCCGCATCGAAGATTGCGTGCAGCGTGCCCACCACTACGCCATCGTCGACGAAGTCGATTCCATCCTGATCGATGAAGCCCGCACCCCGCTGATCATTTCCGGTCCGAGCGAGGAGTCCACCGACAAGTACTACAAGGCCAATCGCATCATCCCGAAACTGGTGCGCGGCGAAGTGATCGAAACCCAGGATCCCGCCGAAAAAGGCATCACCACCGGCGATTACACGCTGGACGAGAAGCACCGGGCCGTGGCGCTCACCGAAGATGGCTTCGACAAAGTGGCCAAGCTGCTGAACCTTCCCGATATCTACAGCTACGAAACCCAGGAATGGAAGCACCACGTGGAGGCCGCCCTGAAAGCGCATGTCATCTACCAGCGCGATCGGGAATACGTGGTGAAGGATGGCGAAGAAGGGCCGGAAGTGATCATCGTCGACGAGTTCACCGGGCGCCTGATGCCTGGGCGGCGATGGTCGGACGGCTTGCACCAGGCCGTGGAAGCCAAGGAAGGCGTCAAGATCCAGCGCGAGAACCAGACCCTCGCCACCATCACGTTCCAAAACTACTTCCGCATGTACAAGAAGCTGGCCGGCATGACCGGTACGGCGGAAACCGAAGCGGCCGAATTCCAGAAGACGTATAGCATCGACGTCACCGTGGTTCCGACTAACCAGGCCATGATCCGCAAGGAGAATCAGGACCTGGTCTACCGCACGGAAGAAGAAAAATTCCGCAACGCCGCCAACGAAATCAAGGAATTCAACGCCAAGGGGCAGCCCGTGCTGGTGGGCACGATTTCGGTGGAAAAGTCGGAGAAACTCTCCGCCCGTCTCAAACGCATGGGCGTCCAGCATGAGGTGTTGAACGCCAAGAACCACGAGCGTGAGGCTTCGATCGTGGCCCAGGCCGGGCGCAAGGGCGCGGTTACTGTATCCACCAACATGGCCGGCCGCGGCACCGACATTCTGCTGGGCGGCAACCCCGAGTTCATGACCAAGGACGCCGCCCTGAAGGAAAAAGTAGCCGAGCGCCTGTCGGCGGACGAAGTGCAGTACGTGGCCGACGAGCATTTCTACTACTTCTCCCACCACGACCAGTTCTACCGGGTGCGCCGCGACAAGTGGGACGAAATCTACTCCGGCTTCAAGGCGCAGACCGACGCGGAGCACGACGAAGTGACGGCCCTGGGCGGGTTGCACATCGTGGCCACCGAGCGCCACGAATCCCGCCGCATCGACAATCAGCTCCGTGGACGCGCCGGCCGCCAGGGCGACCCCGGCAGTTCGCGATTCTTCCTTTCCCTGCAGGACGACCTGCTGCGCATCTTCGGCGGCGAGCGCATGCAGAATCTCATGCTCCGTCTGGGCATGGAAGAGGATGTGCCGATCGAGTCGAAGATCATCACCAAGCGCATCGCCAAGGCACAGGAAGCCGTCGAAATGCAGAATTTCGAGGCGCGCAAACACCTCCTGGAATACGACGACGTCAACAACAAGCAGCGCCAGGCGGTTTATGGCATGCGCCGCCAGTTGTTGGAGGGCGCCGACCAGAAGGAAAAGGTGATGGACATGGTGCGCGGCATCGTCGACCAGTTCATCGAGATGCGCTGCCCGGACGACAAGCATCCCGATACCTGGGACATGGCCACTCTGCGCAACGACGTCCTGACGCAGTTCGGCGCGCGGATCGATCTGGCCGACCTTTCCCGTTTGACGCGAATAGAGATTTCGGACGCCATTTGCGCGCGGCTCCAGCAGAAGTACCAGGAAAAGGAAGACCTGGTGGGCGCCGACATGATGCGCCAGACCGAGCGCATCGTGATGCTGCAGGTGATCGACAACCAGTGGAAGGACCACCTGCTGTCGATGGACGAGCTCAAGCAGGGCATCGGCAATCGCGCTTACGGCCAGAAGGATCCGCTGGTCGAATACAAGAAGGAGTCCTACGAGCTGTTCACCGCCATGATGGACCGCATCGAAGACGAGTCGGTGCGCTACCTGTTCTTCCTTCAGGTCAGTTCGGGCCCCGGCCCCGCCCCGTCCGGGCCGTATCCCGACGAGGACGAGGAGTCCGAGAATGGGGGCGGCTACAACCAATCGGTAATCACCGGAAACGAATCGGTGATCACGGGCGACGGCGGGCCTCGCCGGTTGGGGCAGGCAGCGGAGCCGAGCCACGAGCAGAAGCAAGCCGCCAAGAGCACCATGGAGGACTTCACGCGCAATATCCAGCGCAAGAAGGAGAAGGAACTGGCGGCCTTACAGTTCGGCGGCGACGATTCCACCGGCCCCAAGCAGGCCGTGGCCGGGCAGAAAGTGGGCCGCAACGATCCTTGCCCCTGCGGCAGCGGCAAGAAATACAAGAAGTGCCACGGAGCGGCGTAGCACGGGCATTCTTGCCTGTGTTGGTTTGTTCCCCTGACGCCTCCAATTCCGGGCTAGACTGGGAGGTGCGATGCAGCCTTTACCCGCCAATCCGAATATCGAGAGACGTAGTGAGGGCTACTACATCGCCGGCACCCGTATCTCGTTGGAAAGCATAGCGCACGCACTCCGCCGGGGCGAAACGGTCCACCGGCGCATTGGCGAGCGACCGCGCGACGGGGTCGGCCATGACCTCCAGGAGATGAACTACGGCGGCGAGTTGACCCCTGTCGAGTTGGTCGAGCAACTCATGTGCGTACTGCTTATCGATCGCGACGTCCATGACCCCTTCGTCCTCCTGGCTCCATTATCCCTTTCCAACCCGGCCTGCGCCGCTCCCGCCAGGAGGTTCGGGACTGCGGAACTGCCCGAAACGCCCTTGACACTAGTCCCCCCGATCTGGCGTCTAATGGAGTAATGAGACTTTTCGTCCTGGGAGTTCTTGTGCCCGCGCTCGGGCTGGCCGCCATTCTGCCGGAGACCATCGGGCCGTACCACCGCGCCTCCACTTCGCAGGCGGTGCTGGCGGACCGGCCCCTCTGGGATGAGTACGGGCTCAAGGATTCCGAGACCGCCCGCTTCGAAAACGGCGCCGACAAGTTCACCGCCACGGTTTACCGCCTCCAGGACACCACCGCCGCTCTGGCGGCGTTCGACTGGCAGCGGCCGGCAAAATCCACCCCTTCCAAAGCTGCCAGCCTCGCGGCCGAAACCTCCGACGGCCTGCTGTTCGTCCATGGCAATTTCCTGCTGGCTTTCGAGGGCTATAAGCCGGGAGCCGTGGATCTCGACGCGGTGACCCAGGCGCTCCGCAACGTCGACACCACCTCCTTGCCTGCCCTTCCTGGCTATTTTCCCTCTCGAGATCTGGTCCCCAATACCGAGCGGTACGTCATCGGACCGGCCGGTCTCCAGAAATTCGCTCCGGGGATTCCCCCATCGGTCGCTGCATTTCACTTCGGCGCGGAGGCCCAGCTCGGGGTTTTCCACAGCTCCAAGGGAGAGATGACCTTGGCGATCTTCAA
>PMTT01000442.1 GCA_003167275.1 Bryobacterales bacterium
TCCATCGCATGTTGATACGTATCGCCCTTGAGGGACACGGTGAAGGTGCGCGAACTGGAATCCACGGTCTGACCCTGGTCGCCAAAGGTGACCGCCACTACGTCGATCACGCTCTTGTGCCACCCGTCGGGCTGATCCGTGAAGGTCAGATCCTTGGCTTCGAAATGCAGCAGGCCGGTGATGAACGACCCGTTTGCGGTGGAGTTGGTGAACAGCGGGGTCAGCCGCAGGCGAATGCTGCCGGAACTAAAAGGCGAATAGAGCGCGCGGCGGATCCGCTCCGCCGGCGTGCGGGGGGCCGGCTCCTCCAAAGCATCCGAATGGTTCAGGAAACCGTTCCGGTAGCGCACGGTTAAACCGGCGGTCTTCACCCGGACCTTCACACTGTGAAACTTGGGACGCCCGGTCTTGGCGTCAAACGTATTGGAAGGCGGATGGTAGGCGATGAGGTAATAGCCGTCGGAATCCTTCACGGCCTTCTCCACTTCGCCCAGGATGTCGTTGTTGTTCTGATAGAAGACACCGCCGGTATCGTGTGCCAACATGACCAGCCCGTCCTGGGAACGAAACACCTGAGCCGACCGCTGCATCGGGATTCGGGAAATCTGCCGCGCCGACATGCCGCTGGTGTTGTCGGCCGCGGTCGGCCCATAGTACTCCAGACCCCTGGTATCGATGCTGTCGATCACCACCGAAGCGCGATTGGCGGCGTCGATCAGATTGCGCACACCATCCATCACACGAGGATCGGGATCGTTGCCATGGAAAAGCTGGAGGTTTTCGGAAAACAGGACCACTGTTTTGCGCCCGGGCAACTCGCGCAGGCCGTCCACCACGTACCGGATGGCGCCCAGCGTACCGACCGAGAAGACCGAGGAGCGTAACTCATCGATGCCGCGTCCGCCGCCGCCGGCCCCGCCTAGTGGTTCGAAGGTGCTGACGCCTACGCGGCTCATCAAGGCGTTGTATTTGACGTGATCGACGGCGGCTTCGAGCATCCGCTTGTCGGTGCTGAACTGCTGCAGCGAGCCCATGCCGGCGCCGGTGCGCACCACCGCCACCAGATCGCCAGGCTGCACCTGGGTATCGATGAATTTCTTGAGCGAACTGCGGACGCGCGCGATGCTCTCGAACGAGAGGCCCAGATCGTCCACGACCAGGGCGATGGTGCGGTGGATGTCCGCAGGCTTGGGCAGGAAAGGCGGCGGTGGGATCGGCTTGCCATTGGTTTGCGCCACGGCTTTGGGTTGATTGGCGGGCGCCGCGGCCGGGCGCGTGGAAATGAAGGAGAAATTGGTAATCTTCTGCGGCTTGCCGTCTTGCAGAATCTCGAAATCTTCAGGTTTGAGGGTATCGACTGAATTGCCGTGAGAATCGGTGACCGTGGCGTCCATCTGTACCAGATTGACGTTTACGTGGATGACGTTTTCCGGTGTTTGGTTCTCTGCCGGCTGCGTGGCCCGATCCTGGCTGAACGAAGCCGGACCGAAGGCAGTTGTCCATGCCAAAACAAAGGCAAGAAATCGCGTCATAGTCCTCCCAGACTGGCAAATCCCCTGCTTCTATTGTCACATGCCACCCGATAAAGCACTTCCAGCAGGGTGCTTAAGAGCACGCGGGAAGTCTTCACCCGCCGAGGAACGGCGAAATCCGGGTACGCCTCATCGGGGGATCAACATCCGCCGGCATTCCTGGGGCTACTGCTTCCTGGAGTGGTCGAGCTTTTCCTGATATTCGTAAACGGCGGCGTTCCATTCCAGCAGATCGTTCGCGTCCAGCGCCATGGTCCCCGAGGGGAACAGTCCTCCCGTCTTCTTGAAGGCGTAAATGGCGGCGGCATCTACCCCGGCCTCGGCCATCAGCCGCGCAAGGAACTCGATGGCGAATTCCGCATCTTCCGGGCCCCGGAACTGCGGCGTGTCCGCTTGAGGATCGAAGAAGAAGGGGTCGTCCGGCCCCATTTCCCGGCCAAACTTCTGCCGGAATGCCATCGTCTGCTCACGATAAACCGCAATCTCATCCGGGATGAGCGCCCTTTCGACGAGAAGCTTGCGTGCAAAGGCATTATCCATATGATCGGGAGCCGGTCGTTCCTGGCTCTTGAGTCTATGGTGCGGCTTGCGCAGTTTTCGTATCAAGACAATTTCTCCACCTTGTACTGACGAAGGGCACCGCCGGTTATTGGCGGTACCGGCCCCCCCTCCTACCCGGCCCTTCGAGGTGATCAAAACTGCGCAGGTGGCTCGCTAGCAAATTGTCGAGAAGCACTACGGTGTGGTTTGCGCCAGCAGGCGGTCCCAGGGATATGGGCAAATGCCCTCCTGAATTCCTGTTCACGTGATACATTCAAAGCGGAATGATATGACAGACCCATCGTGGACGGAACGAGCGGTTCTGCTCGTGCTGATCGCCCTGTCGCTCACGCTCTTCTGGTGGCGCTTCCAAAAAGTTCTGCATGTAATCCTCCACTCGCGCACCACGCCCGATTTCGAAGTTGCGCCGATTGGCCGGCGCGTACGGCAGTTCCTTTGGGAAGTGGTGGCGCAGGGCAAAGTGATCCAGCAGCGGCCGCTGCCGGGGCTCGCGCACGCCTTCGTCTTCTGGGGCTTTTGCGCATTTGCTCTGATCACCGTCAACCACATCGCGGAGGGCTTCGGCGGCCATTTTCTCTCGCCGGCGACGGCTTTTGGAAAGTTCTACTTCGGATTCGTGGCGGTCTGGGCCGTCGCAGTGGCCATTTCGATCGCCGGATTATTCGTGAGGCGGTTCCTGGTACGTCCGGTGTGGCTCGGCACCGTGTCGCCCGAATCGGGCTTCATCGCCCTGCTGATCTTCCTGCTGATGGCAACCTATCTGGGCGGGTTGTGGTTCCCCGAATCCAGCACTGCGGCCAGGGTGATGTGGTGGATTCACACGCTGTCGCTCCTGACCTTCCTGCCGCTGATTCCGCACACCAAGCACCTGCACCTGGTGGTAAGTCCGGCGACCGTGTTCCTCCGCCGCGACGGCTTCAGCCGCATTCCGCCGCTCCAGGGCGACGAGGATTTCGGCCTCGACAGCGGCAAGGACATCACGCGAATCGACGCGCTGCAGGCGTTCTCCTGTGTGGAGTGCGGACGCTGCACCGAGCACTGCCCCGCCT
Source organism: Bryobacterales bacterium (assembly GCA_003167275.1). GTDB lineage: Bacteria > Acidobacteriota > Terriglobia > Bryobacterales > Bryobacteraceae > JAIQFL01. The sequence goes on from PMTT01000442.1 coordinate 3,143, forward strand.
ACAACACAGGGAAAGTCCTGAACCCAAAGGAGATCATCCTTGGGCTGCGGGGCTACCTGAACGAATTTGGGGCGGCCAACGAGGCGCCGCTGCTAGGCAAACACCTTTCCGAGGAGGCGGTCTTCCAGTGCACCACCTGCGGCGGCTGCGAATTTCAGTGTCCGGTGGGGATTCAGCACCTGCCGATGATCATCGGCCTGCGGCGCGGGGCCGTGAATACCGGAAAATGGGAGGACGATTACGGCACCAAGCTGTTCCTGAACCTGGAGCGCAACGGCAACGCGCTGGGCTTCGCCGCCAGTGAGCGGACGAAGTTCATCGAGAAGAACGAACTGCCGATTTACGACGGAACGCAAGAGTACTGCCTGTGGCTCGGCTGCATGGGCGCGTACGATCCGCAGGGCCGCGAGATCGTGCTGGCGCTGGCGCGCGTGCTGCGGCATCTGGGCGTGACGTTCGGCGTGTTGCGCAAGGAGAAGTGCACGGGCGACCCGGCCCGCCGCCTGGGCAACGACCTGGCATTTTCGCAGGTGGCTGAGTCGAATATCGAAATGCTGCGGGCCGCGAAGGTCGGCAAGATGGTCTCGATTTGCCCGCATTGCGTGCGCACCATCGGGACGGACTGGAAGGAGGCAGGCGCGACGTTCCCCATCGAGCATCACAGCGAGCTGCTGGCGCGCCTGCAATCCCAATTGCCAGCGGCGACCGGGGCGCGGGAGAAGGTCGTGTTCCACGATCCGTGCTACCTGGGCCGTTACCGCAATATATATGAAGAGCCCCGCGAAGTGATCGCGCGATCGGCGGAGGTGGTGGATCCGGGCCGCGCCCGCGAGCGTTCGTTCTGCTGCGGTGCGGGCGGCGGCCAGATGTTCCTGGGCGAGGAAAAGGGAAAGCGCGTCAATGTGACGCGTGTGGAGGAGCTGGTTGGCACGGGCGCCGCGGTGATCGGCACCGCCTGTCCATTCTGCCAGACCATGTTCCGGGACGCCCTCGGGACGTTCAGCGGCCCGGCCCCGAAGCTGCTCGACATCGCGCAGATCGCGGCGGCGTCGATTTCCGCGGAATCGCCGCAATCGCCGCAACGGCCATCGGCATAAAGGGGGCGCGAAGTGCTATAATTCTGGAGTGGCACGGGTTGAATTGTGCCGCGAATTCCGACAGATCTTCCCGAACGGGCGCGTAGCTCAATTGGCAGAGCAAGTGACTCTTAATCACTAGGTTGCAGGTTCGATTCCCGCCGCGCTCACCAGCATTATTACGTGATTTAAGTTAGGGCATGATCCCTTTCGATCTGGTGCCTTCGGCCGTTGTTCCACCAGAGCCCGCGTACAACCCACCACTCAGAGCGCCTGTACCTCGCGCCAAATGTCGCGATCAACCGGTAGGCCAAGCGCCATGTTCTCATTGCGGGTCCGAAGGACCAGTTCGCCGGGATACCGGACTTGGGACGATTCGCCTTCCGGCGCGCTCAGCGAGCGGATGATGGCATCGGCAATCGCGCCGGTATTGTCGAATGACGAGAGGCTGAGAGCCATGAAAACCTGGGAGATGCCGGTCTCGCGTTCCGGGTCGGCTGGAATCTGGTGGGTCGCCGCTCCACCTGACAGCATGGCAGCCAGCATGTCCAGGACCAGCGACAACCCCGACCCTTTCCAGTAACCGATGGGCAGGGGTCTTTGCGAGATTTCGATGGCTTCCGGATCGCGCGTCAAATTACCCTGGCTGTCGAATCCACCTTCCACGGGCAAGCGCTCTCCGCGCAGACGATGGGATGCCAGCGCTCCGTAAGAGAACTGAGACATCGCCATGTCGAGGACGATGTGTCCGCTGGCACGGGGCACGGCGATCACCAGGGGGTTATTGCCCAGCTTAGGCACAGCAGCGCCCCATGGTGGCAGATTGGGGAGGGTATTGGTCCAGCAGATGCCGATGGCGCCTGCTTCCACGGCCTGCCATCCATAACTGCCGCCGCGCATCCAGTGGTTCGTATTGGCCAGCGCCACGCAACCCATGCCGTGCGTCCCGGCGAGTTCAATGGCGCGGCCCATAGAGGTGTAAGCGTTCAGATTGCCAGGACCGCGCCGCCCGTCCCAACGTTCCAGCGCCCCGGCCTTGACCGCAAGCTCTGGCTGGGCGTGAATATCGATGCTGCCGTTGGCGATCATCCGGATAAAGCGGGGGAAGCGATTCACGCCGTGGGAGTAGACGCCATCGCGCGTGGTCTCGGCGAACAGTCGAGCACACAACCACGCGCGATCGCGCTCGAATCCGCGCCGCAACAAGATGTCGGCCAAGACACCAGCAAGCTCCTGGAATGGAATCCTCACGATACTCCTACCGTAGAACTCCGAGTCATTAACTGCAAGGCTGCCGTTAAATCGGATGCTACCCTGGTTCTATTCCACCACGTTCACCACGCACGAGATTGGCGTCCTTGCTCGCCACCTTAGGCCCCCTCCACATATTGGTAGGACATCTTCTCCGTGTCCATGTCGATTCTCATCGCGGCTGGCTCATCCCGGATCTCTGGGAATTTCCGGATCACCTCTTCCAGCTTTCCCCTCAGCCCATCGCCAAGGCTAAGCGCAATGGCCCGCACCAGGCGATCACTCTGCGCGCCCACCCTGTCTTCGTCGTTCTCCCACTTGGACAGATTCGTGCGGTTGATGTGCAAAAGCCGGCCGAACTCGTCGCCCGTCATGCGGAGATACTTGCGCAGGAACCGGATCTCGTCCCCGGCCAAGCGGTATGGCTTGGCGATCACCGCAATGGCGAGCAGCCGCATCAAATCATTGACCCGCGGAATGATGGGATCAACGTTGCCACACTGATCGCAAACGATCAACTCAATGCCCTGCAACCGCACGCGCTTCAGCCCGCTCTCGGCGAAGTCATAACTGCCGCGCACTACGCGCGCGGTCGCCCCGCAATTCGTGCATTCGACTTTTCTCACTGCTTTTCTCCTGCGCTGCGACACCGTCTTCTGCTTCCTGTTTTGCGCCATCTTAGGACCGGCTCCTCGATTCAATCTCGCCCTCTTCCAGGCAATGGTGGAGAAGATCCAGTGCCTCCTGCCGCTTCAAGCACCCGGAACGCCATGTTGGTAATATACCAACTGCACGTACGGTGGTTAAAGTCGGCGCCTGAGCATCGTGATGAGTCACGCACTCGGTCAACACGATAGAGCCAGCCACAGCGGATAGACAGACAAAAGCCAACATACTCTCGAAAGTCGGAGCCAACTGTAACTGTGGAAAGGGCGCACTGGTCAAGAAGGCCGATTGGAAATCGGCCGCAGGATGGAATCCTTCCCCACTGACTTTCATCGTTCGCGGTGCGCGGAGTTCATGGAAACAGGCACGAATTCCTGTGCCAGGAGCACAAATACCGCTTGACTAATGTACTGGTGGACTAGTACAATCGCTCACATGCCGCGCTTGATCGAAACACTGCTGCAGGACGCCCGCTACGCCCTCCGCTTGATGCGGCGCGAGCCGGGGTTCACTTCCGTCGCCATTCTCTCGCTGGCCTTGGGGATCGGCGCCAATACGGCCATCTTCAGTCTGATCCATACGCTGATGTTGCGTATGCTGCCGGTCCGGGAACCCACGCAGCTTGTGGAATTCCTGGTCCATTACCCAGGCGATCCCCCTGGGAACTATTTCTCCAGGCAAAGCTACGAGCATTTTCGGGATGGCAACCACGTCTTCTCGGGAGTCACGGGCGATGCCGGCGCCCGGTTCCACGTCCAGGGCGAGGGAATCGAACCGGAGACGCTGGATGGAGACTGCGTGCTGGGAAGCTTCTTCCCAATTCTCGGCGTGAAGCCCGCCATCGGCCGCCTGATTGGCCCGGAAGACGACCGCGCGGGGGATGCCAATTCCGCCGTGACGGTGGTGAGTTGGTCCTACTGGAAGAACCGATTCCATCTCGATCCGGCCATTCTGGGAAAGCGCCTCGTGCTGGAAGACGTGCCGGTGGCGGTGGTGGGGGTGTTGCCGCGCGATTTCGAAGGGCTGCAACTGGGAACTCAGCCGGACATCTGGGTGCCGCTCGCCGTGAAATGGAGGATCGACCCCAACAGCCGCTCCAGTCTGGGCGCTCTGCGGCTGATTGCCAGGCTGAACCCCGGCGTCTCCATCGAGCACGCACGCGCGGAGATGGCGGTCCTATTCCGGTGGACTCTGGAGGAACGGTCCAGCGCCAGCAATAATCCTGTGATGCGCCAGCTCAAGTTCACGGTGGAACCCGCGGGCGCCGGGCTGTCCACGCCCTTGCGCCTGCAGTTTGCGAAGCCGCTCGTGGCGCTGATGGCCGTGGTGGCCCTGCTGTTGCTGATCGCTTGCACCAACGTAGCGAGCATGCTGCTGGCGCGGGGCGCCGCCCGCCAGCGGGAGATGGCCCTGCGCGTGTCCCTGGGCGCCTGCCGGTTTCGCCTGGTGCGTCAGGTGCTGACCGAGTCTCTGCTACTCTCCGCGGCGGGCGGCCTCCTCGGAATCTTCGTGGCCTATTTCGGCGCTGGCGCGCTGGTGCGCATCATGACCTCCGGGCGCTTCATCGGGAAGCCGCCTCACATTGAGATTCAAGTCCTCCCCGACCCGCGCGTCCTGCTTTTCACTGGCGGGATCGCCTTGTTGACCGGAATCCTGTTCGGGCTGGCGCCCGCCTGGAGCGCGTTCGCTACCGCTCCGGCGTCTTCGCTGCGGGCGATCGGCAGGTCAGGAGAGACGCGGTTCCGGCGCCTTTTCGGAAAGTCCCTGGTGGTGGCGCAGGTGGCCTTCACGGTAGTGCTGCTGAGCGCCGCCGGCCTGTTTGTCCGCCACCTGTCGAATCTCGAAAATCTCAATCTGGGCTTCCGCCGCGACCACATTCTACTGGTGAATCTCGATCCGGCCCATAGCGGATATGAGGGGGAACGCCTGGCTCGCGCTTACCGGGAATTGCTGGCACGCCTGGAGGCGATTCCCGGAGTGCGCTCGGCCACTATCAGCGCGCCCACTCCGCTCTCAGGCGCGGCAGCCTCTCGTTTTGCCAACGTGGAAGGCCACCCGGAGAGACCGGAAGACCGGCGCTACACCCATCTGAAGTGGGTAGCGCCGAAGTACTTCGAGACACTGGACACGCCGCTTCTCGCCGGCCGCGATTTCACCTTCCAGGACCAGGGGGGCGCGCGCGTGGCCATCGTCAACCAGGCGATGGCGCGCTACTATTTCGGCGGCGCCGACCCCATTGGCAAGCACATCACCTTTGACGGCGACAGCAAAATCTACGAAATCGTGGGCGTGGCTGGCAACGAGAACTATTATGAAATCCTGGAAACGGCACTGCGGATGGTCTACCTCAATGCCTTCCAGGAGGAGCGGGTGTCCTCGGGGTTTGCGCTGCGCACCAACATCGACCCGGCGGTCGTGGCTCCAGAGGTGCGACGCGTCGTGCGCGAAGTGTTGAAGACGGTTGCCGTATCCAAAACTACGACTCTCAACGATCAAATCGACGCGACCATCGTTCCGGAGCGATTGATCGCCACGCTGTCCGGGTGGTTCGGCGCGCTGGGGGCACTACTGGCGGCCATCGGTCTCTATGGTCTGCTGGCCTACACCGTCACACGCCGCATCAATGAGATCGGCATCCGCATGGCGCTGGGCGCGACGCGCGGCGACGTGGTTCTCATGATTCTGAGGGACGCGTTCGTGATGGTCGCCGCCGGGCTGTTGCTTGGCGCTCCGATCGCGATGTGGGGGAGATCGTTCGTTGCCGGGATGATGCAGGACCTGCCCGGCAAAGACGCGCTCACGATTGTCTTTGCAGTCATAGCGATGATCGTGGTGGGCCTCCTTGCCGCATATCTGCCCGCGCGGCGGGCCTCCCGTGTCGAGCCCATGGAGGCCCTGCGCCACGAGTAGAGGCCCGGCCCGCGAAACATTCTTCTGCCAGCGGCTGTTCCTTCACACGGAAACCTGATGGACCGTGACGGATCCTGGAAACCCGACATCCGTTTAAGCCGGTGGTATCGTAGTATACATGGGGGCGGTCCCAGGACCGAATCAACAAAATGTCAAAGACCTCAGCTTTTCTCATGCCGTTGGCCGTAGCTGCAACGTTGGCTGTCGCATACACTGCCGCCGCGCAGGATGCGCCTAAACAATTCACCGCGCGGGAGTTATTCTATTCGGCTGGAGACGAGCCGTCCGCCAAACCCGCTGCCAAGCCGGTGGGGAAGCCAGCACAAACAGGCGCTCCAGCGGTGACCAAACGCCCGCCATCCACCCAGGTGGCCAGTACGGGAGCTAAGCCGGATTCGCCCGCGAAGCCCGCGACCACCGTCACCGCTACGCGCGTGCAGACCGCCGCCGCGACCGCACCCGATGGAAGCCCCATCATCCGGGCTTCCGAGGGAGCTCCTGCCACCGCCCCGGCGCCTACGAATGGACCGGCGCTCGGCCTGAAAATCACCGTATTAAAGAGGTCCGGCAACGAAGAGGTCGAAGTCGCACCGGATACCGTCTTCCACGCCGGCGACCGCATCCGTTTCAATGTCCAGACCAACGGCCCCGGCTACCTCTACATTGTGAGCCAGGGCTCCAGCGGCACCTGGAAACCCATCTTCCCCTCGCCCGATGTCGAGAATGGCGACAACCATGTGGATGGCTTTCACTCCTACGCCATGCCGCCCAAGTCGCGCATTGTCTTCGACGAGCAGACGGGGATGGAAAAGGTCTTCATCGTCTTTTCCCGCGAGCCCGAAGCCGAGTTCGAGAACATGATCTATTCGCTGTCGGGCAAGGGTCAGCCGGCAACACCGAATGCACCAGCAATACCCACGAAGACATCCCAACCCCAGGCCGACCCCAGGCCGCAGAAATCGCTGCTGGTGACCGCCAGCCTGAATGTACCGGACTCGGCTATCAACCGGATGCGCCAGACCTACTCGCGCGACCTGATCATCGAGAAGGTGGATGAGAACACCGCATCTGCTCCTGGCGACAAGAAGGAGAAAGCTGTCTACGTAGTCAATCCCACTGGCAGCACCGATCCCCGCGTGGTGGCCGACTTGCAATTGGTACACCAATAAATTCTCCTGGGCGGCGTGGTCGATTTCGCCACGCCCACGCGCCTGAGTGAATGAGCGCGTACCGACCGTTCATTCAGGTGCGAAAGGACACGCCGCCCTTTGGACTAGTACCCTACGGGCGGCGTGATCCGGACGAACTCCATCCGACAGTCCGGATGGGATCGTATATATCTGATGGAGGTCCGGTTTGGAACTCACCGGTACTGAAACATGTCGTTTTCCTCGAATTTCTTGATTCCCCTGTGCGCCGCCGGTGCTTTCGCATCCGCGGCCGGGGCTCAGACGGCGCAACCCGCGTCCAAATCGCAGTTCACACCGCGTGAACTGTTCTATTCAGCCGGCCCGGTGCCGGACAATTCTCAGAAGGCTACGCCTAAGGACAAAGGCTCCAAGGGCTCGAAGACGGGTACTCCCAAGGGAAACCCGGATCCGGTTGCCCACGGCGGCACTGAATTGCCTGGCGGCGCCCATATCGTCAATGCGTCGGCCGGACCGCCCATCGGCGTCACCTACACTCTGCAGAAGAAGGTCGGCGATGACATGGTGGATGTCTCCCCGGACTCAGTATTTCACAAGGAAGACCGCATCGATTTCGTGGTCCAGACCAATTACGCGGGGTATCTCTACATCGGCAACAAGGGACCTACCGGTGCGTGGAATCCGCTGTTCCCCTCATCCCAAATCGAGAACGGCGACAACCGGGTAGAAGCCTTCCACAGGTACACCATGCCGCCGGGATACCGGTTCTTCTTCGACGAGAAAACCGGAGTGGAAGACGTCTTCATTCTGTTTTCGCGCGTGCCCGTAGACGACTTTGAAAATCTCCTTTATGCCGGTCAGTGCGGTTCCCGAGCGGCAAAGCCGGCCGACGACAAGAGCCGGCCAAAGGCTCTCACCGTCGCCAAGGCCGACCTCCCGGGGTCCACGGTCGACCGCCTGCGCTCCGCCTTTTCCCGCGACCTGCTGATCGAGAAGATCGATGACGACCAACCCGGCACTAAGAAAGAGAAAGCCGTCTACATTGTAAACCCCACCGGCAACTCCGATTCGCACGTGTGGGCGGATATCCGGCTGGTGCACAAATGATTCGCAAACTCATGCAGCATCTCACTCTGCCCGTCCTGGTTCTGGTGTCCATCACCGCGGCCTTGCCACAGAGCCGCAAGATGGCCCAGGGACCGCACCGCATGGAGATCACCCTGGAGCGCTATGACCTGGGAACGTGGCACCCCATCGATCCCAGCCTGGTGCTGGCCGAAGGCGACCGCCTGCGCTTCCGCTACCGCACCAACTTCGACGGCTACCTCTACGTCACCAACCAGACTTCATCGGGAAAGTACGAGCAGTTATTCCCACTCCCGGAGACTGGCGAGGATAACCGCATCACGAACGGCAAAGAATACCAGGTGCCCGCCACATCCGGGGACTTTAAGGTTGCAGGCCCTCCGGGTTACGAAGTGGTCTACTTTCTGGTCACGCCCTCCAAGCTCGGAGCGCCGCCGACCACCGAGCCGGTCCCTTCGACTTTCAAGACTAACCCGCCCCTGCTCATTCCCCGGTGTGACGACACTATTTTCCGCGCGCGCGGCGATTGCATCGATCACTCCGCGGGTCCGGCTCTGGTCCCACGGGGCGACGAACTGCCACCGAATCTGTCCGACGCCGCCGACAAAGGCCGTCGCGACTTACTTTTCATGCGTCAAAACGATAAAGCTGTGATTTCGTCGCCCGTGCCGCTTACCGGCCCGGTGATCTACGAATTTCGCCTGGCACACAAGTGATCGTTATGCTTGCTAAACGGATACTTCTCGGATGCGCCTGCGCCGCGCTACTCCTGGCGCAACCTCAAAAGCAACCGCCCCAGACGCCGCCCAAACAGGGCGAGCGTGATCTTAAGTTGGAAAAGATCGAGGCAGATGGCGCCGAGCCCCCCGCGCCCAAGACCGGTGTCATTGTTCCGCGCAGCTACGCGCTGGTGGTCGGTATTTCCAAGTACATAAACTTGCCCCCGAAGAACCAGCTTCCGTATGCCGAGGCCGACGCGCAATTGATGTTCCAAATTCTCATCAGCCCGGAGGGGGGCAACTTCAAGGCGCAGAACGTACACGTGCTGACCAACGAGAAAGCCACTCTCGCAAACCTGCGCCAGGAGATCGATCGACTGGCCGGCGAGGCGAAGGAAGACGATCGCGTCCTGATCTACTTCGCGGGACATGGCTTCATCGACGATCAAACCGGCAAAGGGTATCTGGCTCCGTATGGAATCGATCTCCATAACTACGCGGCCACCGGCCTCCCCATGGAGGAACTGGGCCAGGCGATCGGCGGCAGGATCCACGCAAAATCTAAGATTTTGATCACCGATTCCTGCCACAGCGGCGCCATCACCCCCGAAGATACCGAGAAACTGAACAGCAGTCTGGTGAAATTGCAGGCTTCGCTTTTCTCGCTCACCGCCAGCAAAGACCGCGAACAGTCCTTCGAAAGCCCCGATTTCGGGGGAGGCCACGGTGTCTTTACCTACTATGTAGCGCAGGGAATGGCAGGCGCGGCCGACACCACTCCCCGCGACGGAGTGGTGACCGCCGACGAACTGGCCGAGTATGTCCACACCCAGGTTCGCGAAGCCACCGGCGGCAAACAGAACCCCACTTCCGAGAGGGGTAGCTTCGATCCCAACATGTTCATGGCCCTGGTGCCGGCAAATGCCCCTCCGGGTGTGCCGCCGGCTCCGAAGTTCGGGGAGTTCATTTTCGAATCCAACATGGACGATGTGACGATCCTGGTGGACGGCAAGATCGTAGGACTGGCCTCCAAGGACAAGCCGTTCCGATTGCCTGGCCAGACTCCCGGCGCCCATATGGTTCAGGGAACCCACAACGGATACGAGCCCGACGGGCCGCGTGAGGAAACCGTGTATCCCGGCCAGTCCAACACGGTGACCCTCAAGATCCTGATTGCCCGGCACCGCAAGCAGGCCGCCGTGGATCTGCTGGACAAGGGGTTGAAGACTTACCTGAAAGGAGGGGCCCAGAATTACCGTGAGGCGGCGGTTTCATTCGCCCAGGCGTTCAAAATGGACTCCACCTATAGCCAGGCCGCCTACTATCTGGCACGCTGCTACAACTCTCTGTTTGATGAGGAAAACGCGGACAAGTTCTATCAGAAGGCGATCCAGATCGATCCGGACTACATGGAGGCTCGTACAAACTACGCCGGCATGCTGCTCGACAAACTCGACACGGACGGGGCTATCCGCCAACTGACCGTCGTAATCCAGAGAGAGCCGAACAACGATGTGGCCCTCAGACATCTGGCGCAAGCCTACCGGCTCAAAGGGTCCTATCCGCAGGCGATCGAGATCGCGCAAAGGGCCATTCAAGCAGCGCCGGCCGTCGGTGAGCCGCACCTCTGGCTGGGCGACAGCCTGCGGCTCAGCAACCACGAAGCCGAGGCGGAAACGGAATATGAGAAGTACCTGAAACTGACTAACTTCGACCCCAAGCTCTCCGGCCAGTTGAATTACTATGTGCTCGGGTCATTGATCGGTTTCGGGCGGCGGCACAAGGCCGCCGAGCAGGATGTCTGGAAGGCCCTGCGCAGCCTGGCTTGGTTTGGCCTGTGCGATTCGGAGAAGCGCCTGAAGCACTACGATAGAGCGATTGAGTTTTGCACGAAGTCCTTAAGCTATGATCCCCAGGACCCGTTCGCACATTACGCGCTCGGGCTTTCCTATGAGTTGAGGGCACAGGCCAATAACAGCCTGGCCGATCTGGATCCCGCTCTCAAGCACCTCAACGAAATGCTCGAAATCAACCCCGACATGGAGGAAGCCAAGTACGCAAAGGCGAACATCACGGCCATCCAACAAGCCATTACGAACTATCAAAAGGCCATTCAGCACAACAATTAGTACATTCGCAAGAAGCGCTAACCAACACAAGAGTCCCGTGGTACGCTGGCGACATGCTTCGCTGGCTTCTCTTGATCTGCTTTACCCCCCTCCTCTTTGCGCAAAGCGCGGAAATCCAAACCATCTTGAAAGACTCGGAGACCGCCTGGAACCGCGGTGACCTGGTGGCCTTCGCGTCCTACTACGAGGACTCGCCCGAGACCACCTTCATAGGCCGCGAGGTGGTCCGCGGTGGAACCAAAGCGATTCTCGATCGCTATCGCAGGGCCTATCCCACGCCCGATGCCATGGGAACGCTGACCTTCTCGGAGGTTGAAGTGCGTCCGCTGGCCGATGGCATTGCGCTGACGACCGGCAAGTTCTCGTTGAAGCGGACTGCCGCCGGCGGTGGCGATACCTCCGGCCGCTTCACACTGATCTTGCGGCGCACGCCCGCGGGGTGGAAGATCATCCACGACCATACGAGTTGAGTACGGTATGCTTTAGCTTGCCGTTGGTCAAGCAAGGGTATCATGCCCAGTGGGAAGATTCATCATGGAGCGTGATGGTGGGCAAGCTAAAGCATACCCTACGTCAGTTGACCTCTTCCACTGGTCCGAACTTCTTCAGCAACTCGCGGATCTTCGCCCCATCGCCCACGGCGATGATCTGCACATTGTCATATGGCACGTACTTCTTCGCTACCCTCTGCACATCCTCGGCAGTCACTGCCATGATCTTGTCCGTGTAGCTGTCCCAGTAGTCCTCCGGCAAGCCGAATTCGCGCTGCTGGAGCCATCGCTGTAGCACGCCTGCGGGATTCTCCAGCCCCAGCGCGAAGCTCGCCACCAAGGTCCGCTTGGCGCCGTCCAGTTCGTCCTTAGGCACCGTGACGTCGCGAATCTCGTGGAACTCCTTCAGCAGGTCGGCCAGCGCCGCTTCGGTGACTTCCGTGCGCACCGACATCGACGAGCTGAAGTGCTGCGTATAGCGCGTCGCCGCGAAACTGGAACTGACCCCGTAGGTGTAGCCCTTCTCCTCGCGGATGATGCGGAACAGGCGTGCGGCCGGCCCCGAGCCGAGCACCTGGTTCATCACCATGCAGGCGATGTAGTCCGGACTGTTCCGGTCGATGGCGCGGTTGGCCAGCACCAGGTCCGTCTGCACGGAGCCCGGCCGCGAAATCAGCCAAACCTTCTTCTCGGCGATTGGCGGATTCACCGGCAGCGTCACCGCTTCCACCGGCCCGCCCTTCCAGCCCGAGAGCGCCTTCTCCAGTTTCGCCACCGCATCCCGCGGGTTGATGTCGCCAACGACTCCGGCCAAGTCCCCGGAGGGCACATAGTACCGCTTGTAGTGCTCCATCAGGTTCTCGCGCGTGATCTTGTTGAGCGATTCCAGCGTGAGCCGCGAGTGGCGTGCGTCGCCCGGGTACAACACGTTCATCAACTGCTCGATCGAGAGCGAAGCCGGCGACGTGCGCGACTGTTCGAGCGTACTGCGCTGTCGCGTCCTCCAGCGTTCGAACTCATCGGCCGGGAACGAGGGATGCAGCAGTACGTCGGTGAGAATGGCCAGTGCCTGATCGAAGTTCTCCGTGAGCGAGCTTACCGAAATGGTGGCGGAACCACCGCCCCCACCAGCACCGCCTCCCCGCCCGCCGCCTCCTCCGCCCGCGCTGATCGATACCGTGGCGCCGATGTCGCCGAGAGCCTCGGAGATCTGCCGCGCGTTCCGTGTGGTAGTCCCGAGCATCATCAGCGCCGCCGTAGCCTCCGCCACGCCTGGCAGTCCCTCGGGATCGCGCAGGTGCGACGAGGGAATCGAGATGCTCAGCGAGACGGTCGGCGCGCGGTGGCTTTCCAGGATCACGAGCTTGATGCCGTTCGAAAGCTGGCGCTCCACGGGACGCGGCAGCTTCACCTTCAGCACCTCGTTCGAAACCGGAGCGCGATTCAGCCGGACCATGCCGCGGAACCCGGCGTCGGGCTCCTGCGCCCACAGGCCGGCGGCGAAAATGACGCACAAAACGATTGGCTTTCTCATGACTGGCTCCTTATTGCTCCTGACCGCCACGCCGTCCCTGCGGCCGTGCTCCGCCCGTAGGCTGCGTCACCAGCACCACGCGATTGGCCATCAACAGCTCGGCCCGCGCCGCCTTCTGGATATCGGCCGCGGTCACGGCCAGTTGCGCGTCCAGCTCGCTGTTCACGCGATTCGTGTCGTTATAGACCGCCGCCGCGTCGGCCAGCGCCTGCGCGCGGCTGAGAGCGGTCAACCGATTCTCCGCACTGCGCCTGAGCGCGATGCGCACACGTCCCAGTTCCTTGGCAGTCACCGGCTCGGAATGCAACTTAGCGAT
>PMTT01000922.1:0-15379 GCA_003167275.1 Bryobacterales bacterium
CTCCAGCGCGGCGTCGGCGACCTTGTCCTGGCCGGGAGCGCCAGACGGCAGGTACACCATCAACTTGATGCCGCGTTTACTCAAAGCGTCGTAAAGATCCGCAATCAGGTCGCGCCGCGAGCACTTGCTCGGCTGGATCCCCACGATCTTGTCGTAGGCGGCGTTGGGCGCGAGGTAATAGCCGGAGTTCTGGCCGATGCTGATCTGATAGTAGCGAGCCCCCACCGACTGCAGTTGCTTCGCCATGCCTTCCACGTCGAAGCCGTCCACCAGCTTGTTCCACTGGTCGACGCTCATGGTGAGGCCATGAACCTGCGCCTGCCAATCGGCCAGGTAATGGGTCATGACGCCCCATTGGGCTTCCTGCATCCAGGCAGCCCGGCTTTGCCCGTTCAACAACGCGCTGCAGCCGAGTAGCAGCAGCAGGGCGGTCGCGATCGACTTCACCTTCGACATGTCTCTTTGTAACACGGGCATTCTTGCCTGTGTGGGGCTTCAAGCCGGACTCCTCCGGGTCCGTATCCAGATCGCGTAAGTTCCCACACCCGCGGCCAGGGTGAGTAGCCCGAAGCCGATAAACGCCCATCCGGAGGTCAGGAATATGTAGGCCCATCCAACGAAGGCGATGACGCTGGGAACGGGGTACAGCCACATCCGAAAAGGCCGCGCCACGTCGGGGCGATGCCTCCGCAATTCGTGCAGGGCGACAATCTGTCCGATGAATTGGATGAGTATCCGAGAGGTGAGCAGCGCCGAAATCACCGTCTCCAGGTTCCAGAGCGAAGCGACCATCGCGAGGCCGCCCATGACGAGCAGCGAGACGTGTGGAAACTGCCCGCGAGGGTGCAGCCCCGCGAACATCTTAAAGAAGTGCCCGTCGATGGCGGCCGCGTAGGGGATTCGGCTGTAGCCCAGCAGGAGGGCAAAAACCGAAGCGAAGGCGGTCCACAGAACCAGTGCCGTGACCACCGACGCGGCGCGCGTCCCATAAAGCCTCTCCACGAATTCCGAGGCGATGAATTTCGACTGCATGGCCTCGCGCCACGGCACCACTGCGATGATGCTCAGGTTCATCACCAGATAGATGGCGGCCACGGCGACCACCGAGTAGAGGATGGAGCGAGGGATCACCCTGGCTGGATTCCGCACCTCGCCGCCGACGTAGCAGATATCGTAGTAGCCCATGAAATCGTACATCGCGATCAGCATTGCCGATCCAAGGCCGGCGGCGAAGCCCGTGGAGAACGTGAAGGCGTGCGCCGGGAAATCGAAGACCACCCGCGCGTGAAAATTGGCCAGCCCGCTCGCGATAATCCACAGTACCGTCACCAGCATGCCGACCCACAGCACCACGGTCAGCCGGCCCACCGCCGTGATGCGGCGGTATAAAAGGACGATCACCAGCGCGCCCACCGCCAGGCTGACCAGCCGGGTCTGCCCCGGGCCCATGCCGTGCCAGAAATAGCCGACATATTGGGCGAAACCGATATAGCCCGAGGCGATTTCGAGCGGTCCGCTGAAGATGAACTGCCAGATGAACAGGAACGGGAGCAGGCCGCCCAGGCTCGTCTTGCGGAGAGCTTCGCGGAGGTACAGATACGTCCCGCCCGTACCCGGCATCGCCGCCGCGAGCTCGCTCCAGACCAGGCCATCCGACAGAGCCAGGACGGCGCCAAGCAGCCACCCCAGCATGCACTGCGGTCCGCCCATGGAGGCGATGATGAGCGGGATGGTAATGAACGGCCCCACCCCGACCATGTTGCTCATGTTGAGCGCGGTGGCCTGTAGCAATCCAAAGGCGCGAACCAGATGGTCTGGTTCAGAAGTGCCATTCCGTTGGTTTTCCAAGGTTCCCGCCAGTATACTCAATCCCCGGCAACCCGGCCGTCCGGAGGCCTTGGGGCCTCTGACACGCGCGAAGGCCCGCTGATTGGCCCACATTAGCTTTGGTTTACATTTAATGCTACACCGTCAGTATCTTTCGCTTCCACGAAGGCTGGGCGATGCTGGTTGTGAGTAGTCCTGGAACGGCACGGCCGGTGAGCCGCCTTCCCAATCCCGGGCTGACGCTACAGTCAAGGCAAACGGGGAATTCTGACGCTGGAGCTTCGGGTGACCTATTGGAATCGGAGGAAACCGCCGATGATTCTGATAGTGGAACCAATCGGCACCGGACGATTCTATGGGTAGCCCGCCCAAAGGAAAGCGATGAAAACGGTCCTGGCACGGCTCCGGCGTTGCTTCATCGGCATTCTGATCTTCTCCATACTATTCATTCTATGGAGCGTTTGGCTGGGAGTCTCGGTGAACGCGGTCCAGAAACAGGTCGCGAGAAACGTGGGGCTTCTCAAGGACCTGAGCACCATCGGGACGCTGCTCCGAGAGATGGGCCGGTTGACGGCGCAGCCGGCGCAATGGCAGGTCGGGGAGTCCGATTGTCGTAACGTCATTCAAGCTCTCGCCAGGGGTAACGATGCCTACCCCGAAATCAAGCAATTGGGACAAAAAGCGGGCGCGGCCCTGGAAGAGATGTCCGCCCTTCAGGCGCAACTCCATCCCGGCGCTACCGACGAAGAGATTTGGCGCGAAAGGAGTTTGTATCAGGCGCAGGCCGACAGCGCCGTAACCCAGGTGGAAGCGGCCGTGGCCGCCGTTCGGCGGCGGCAGACAGAATTGTCCATTTCATTGGCAAGCAAATGGACGCAAATGGACTGCATGGCCGTGGTCTCCTGCCTCATGGCGGCCGTTCTGGCCCTCCTGTTCCGATCGTTTCAGCAGACTACCGCAATCCGCTTTAGCATGCAGGAGGAACTCGAAAGAAGCGAGGAACAGTTCCGGGCCTTGTTTGAGGACGCGCCGGTGGCGTATCACGAAATGAGTCCGGAAGGCATCGTACAACGGGTCAATCGGGCGGAGTGCGCCCTTCTGGGTTATCCTCCCCGCGAGTTGGTGGGCAAGCCAATCTGGGAGTTTATCGCCGATTCGTGCCGCGATGCTGGCCGGGAAGCTCTCCGCAGGAAACTGGCGGGCGAAGAGCCCTTTGCGCCGGTGGAAACGGAGTTTGTGCGCAATGACGGTACCCCGCTGGTGCTCCAGATGCATGAAAGCGGCATTCGGAACCAGAGNNTTGGAAGCAACCGCCGACGGCATTCTGGTGGTAGACCGAATGGGGAAGATCGTCGGCCATAACCGCAGATTTCTGGACATGTGGCGGATACCGGAGTCTCTTGCCGCGTCCATGGATGATGGGGCGTTGTTCGACTTCGTTGCGGATCAAGTGCAGGACCTGGCGGCCTTTCGCAGGAATGTGGCGCAACTGTACGCGGAACCCGCCAGGGAGACTTACGACACCGTCGAATTCAAGGACGGCAGGATCTTTGAGCGCTGTTCCCGGCCCCAACAGATAGGGCACGAAATCGTGGGGCGGGTATGGAGCTTCCGCGACGTCACGGAACATCGAAAAGCGCTACGGGAATTACAGGCATCCGAAGAACGTTGGCAACTGGCGGTGCGTGGGAACAATGATGGGCTCTGGGACTGGAATGCCAGGACGAAAGAGGTTTTCTACTCCGCTCGCTGGAAGGAAATACTGGGTTTCGAAGATCGCGAACTGGAGAACACCGGCTGGGAATGGGAAAGCCGCGTGCACCCCGACGACCTTCCCCTGGTCTCTCGGCAAATGCAAGACCACTTGAATCGGAAGACAACCTTCTACACCGCCGAATACCGCCTTCGGGCGAAGGATGGCAGTTACCGGTGGATCCTGGCGCGCGGGCAGGCACTGTGGGATCCAGAGGGGCGGCCGACCCGCATGGTAGGCTCGCACACTGACATCACTGAGCGCAGACTCGCTGAGGACGCGCTGAGGATCGCCAGGGACGAAGCGGAGTGTGCCAGCCGCGCCAAGGGTGAGTTCTTAGCCAACATGAGCCACGAAATCCGCACGCCGATGACTGGCGTGTTGGGAATGATCGACCTGGTGCTTTCCACTGACCTTTCCGCGCAACAGAAGGACTATCTGGAGACTGCCAGGGCGTCAGCGGATTCTCTCCTCTCGCTGCTGAACGACATCCTGGACCTCTCCAAGATTGAAGCCGGACGCTTGGACTTGGCCCCGACTCACTTTTCGATCCGCGAATCGGTAGGCGACACGATGCGGATGTTTGCGGTGCGGGCGCAGGAGAAGCGGTTGTCTTTCACAACCCACATAGATCCGGAGTTGCCGGACGGGGTGGTAGGCGATCCTCTCCGGCTGCGCCAAATCCTGGTGAACCTGGTAGGGAATGCCATCAAATTCACAGACGACGGCTACGTGTTGGTCTGTGTGCGTCCGCGGATTCGCCGCGGTTCGGAGGTCGAAGTCCTCTTCGAAGTGATGGATTCCGGAGTCGGCATTCCCCTTGACAAACAAAAGTTGGTGTTCGACCCGTTTCGCCAGGTGGATGGATCGAGCACGCGACGCTACTTAGGTACGGGGTTGGGGCTGACGATTTCAGCGCGGCTGGTGCAACTGATGGGGGGAAACCTGGAACTAAATAGCGAGACGGGAAAGGGCAGCACGTTTTTCTTTACCGTGCCATTCGCAATCGCTGCCTGTGAAGCGGCCCCCCCGCGCCGGTCGATGCCACCGCCACCGCCGTCAACCCGGACTGAGTTCGAAAGACGGAAACTCCGCATCCTGGTAGCCGAAGATAATGTCGTCAATCAGAAGCTCGCCATTCTAATGCTCAAGAGGGAGGGCCACGAGGTTGTCCTGGTTGGGGATGGCCGGGAAGCCGTGACGGCAGCCAGGGAAGGATCGTTCGATCTGGTGTTGATGGACGTTCAGATGCCGGCGATGGATGGATTCGAAGCCACCGCGGCCATCCGTCACGCGGAGGCCGATACTGGCCGCCACATCCACATCGTGGCCATGACCGCGCATGCCATGAACGGAGATCACGAGAACTGTCTCGCGGCCGGCATGGACGACTACCTCAGCAAGCCCTTTGACATGCGAAGCCTGCGGGAGATGCTCGAGAGGTTCGAGGGAAGCACCGCACCGCCTTGAAACACCGTGGCACAGGCATTCTCGCCTGTGTTGCCTTTTCTTGCCCTGGAAAACCAACCAGTCGCGGCGCCACAATCCCGCCTACCGCCCGGCGAGACTGGGCTGCGTCGCGCCAGCCCGAGCCGCCGCCAATGCCCGATATGGCGCCCTACGGGCTCGTCGTCACCGGGCAGTCGTTAACCGTCCTTCCCGCTTGCTGTAGCGGATTGCTAGTGCCGTGCGCGCCCACAGCGGCATCCAACCTTCGAACTTCACCAGCACCTTGTAGAAAAGGCCCGGAACGACGAAGAGCTTACCTTGTGCGAGTCCTCGGATGGAGGCCTCCACCACGTCTTCCGCGGGCGTCCACAACCACCCAGGCACGCGCTTCGGGTCCATCCGGATCACGTCGTGAAACTCGGAAAGCGTGAAACCGGGGCAGAGACACTGCACCTTCACCGGCGAACCGGCGCGCCTCAAATCCAGATGCAGTCCTTCGGTGAAGCTGTTCATCCACGCCTTGGTGGCGCAATAGCTGACGTTGCCGGGACTGTGCCCAAACCCCGCGACCGACGATACGTTGATCACCGCGCCTTTCCCTCGTGCCACCATCCCACCGAGGGCCGCATGCGCCAGCCGGAGGGTCGCCATCACGTGCAGGCGGTGCATCTGGTCCTGGCTGTCCACCGGGATGTCGAAGAACCGCCCGACGGTGCCGAAGCCGGCATTGTTGACGAGCAGTTCCAGGTTTGCGGCCGCCCGAATGCGTTCCTCGACGAGCTTCAGTTGTTCATCGCTGGTCAAATCGGCCACCAAGGTCTCAGCCTCGCCCAATTCGCGGGCCAGCGCCTCCAGGCGGTCGCGCCTCCGCGCCACCAGGATCAAACCGTAGCCATCCTTCGCCAACCGCCTCGCAAATGTCGCCCCGATGCCGCTCGATGCCCCCGTCACCAGTGCGAGGGGCTTGTGGATGTCCATACTGGCTATCAGTTTACCGGAGTCGGAAGCCCGCACTGTAGTGTGGGGCAGGCAATCCTGCCTGCAGCCGGCTTTCAGCCGGCTACCGCCCAGAGGGCGGCAGGACTAGCCCATTGCGTGAGCCATGGGAGGGCAAGTGCTGCCGCCCACCCCCCGCTCGCGACGCACTTTCGCTCCACCTCACTCGCAAAGTTGACGCCCGCCACGCCCCCCAAGTAAGCTCCAAGGCAGGTCCTTTCGTTCTGAAGCCAGGCTTCTTTCAAAAGGAAAAGAGATGCGAATCCTCGTCGTGGGTGCAGGTGCGGTCGGTGGGTATTTTGGAGGCAGGCTCCTGGCAGCCGGCCGTGACGTGACCTTCCTGGTGCGCGCGCGGCGAGCCAGCGACCTTTCGAGGGCCGGTCTCTCGATCCGGAGCCCGTTCGGCGATGTCGATTTCCCGGCGCCCCCCACGGTCACCGCCGAAACACTACGCGAGCCCTTCGATCTGGTCCTTCTCAGTTGCAAGGCCTACGACCTGGAATCGGCGGCGGACTCCTTCGCACCGGCGGTAGGACCAGATACCGCGATCCTGCCCTTGCTCAATGGAATGCGCCACCTGGACATGCTGGATGCCAGGTTCGGCGCCGGGCAGGTGCTGGGCGGCCTGTGCGTGATCTCGTCGGCGCTCGATCCGCAAGGTCGCATCCTGCATCTCAACGAGACCCATGGGCTCTTCTTCGGGGAGCGCGCCGGTGCCCGTTCAGCCCGGGTCGAGAAGATCGCGGCGCTGCTTTCCGGCTCCCGCTTCGACGCGCGTCTGAGCGAGTCTATCCTGCAGGAGATGTGGGAGAAGTGGGTGTTCATCGCGGCCGCTGCGGGAATCACCTGCCTGATGCGGGCCAGCATCGGCGATATCGTGGCCGCGGGCGCCGCCGGCCTCGCCGAGTCGCTCCTCGACGAGTGTGCGGCGATCGCCCTCCGCAACGGCTTTCCGCCCAGCGAGTCCACCCTCCAGCGAAGCCGTGCGATGTTCACAACGCCAGGCTCCGGACTGACCGCTTCGATGTTTCGCGACATCGAGCGCCGAGCGCCCATCGAGGCCGGCCACATCCTCGGCGATCTTCTGGACCGCGCCGGTGAACCGGGCGGCAGCCCATTGCTGCGCATAGTCTACGCCCACCTGAAAGCATACGAGGCCCGCCGGTCCCGGGAGCTGTAACACGGGCATTCTTGCCTGTGTTGGTTTTGTTTTCTTCGCATTCGACCTCAACCTTGCGAGGCAATTGGTCCAAGCCCTAAAGCTTTCTTCTGCCCCAGCCGATAAATGAACCAGAAGGGAACTTCATTTGATGAAAACGGCGCGCAGCCTTGCGATCGGCTTTAGTGTATTGGCACTCGTCATGCTCTCGGCATTCTGGTTCCCCGACAGCCGGGTTCCACTGGTTCTTTCCCTGCTCCTAGGTGGTGCCCTTGCCTGGTTCACCATTCGACGGGCGCGCGCCACGCAACTGTACACGACTTTCCTGGAAGGAACCCTGGACGCGGTCCCGCAGCCTGTCACCGTCACGGGACTAAACATGCAGTGGGTCTTCGTCAATAAAACAACCGAGCAGCTCCTGAAGCGAACCAGGGAACAGGTAAAGGGTCGACACTGTTCGGAGTGGCGGGCGCACATCTGCAATACGGACAAGTGCGGCATCACCAGCTTGCGCGGCGGCCGTCCGCGAACCAACTACATGCAGGACATGGGGGACGGGACGTTCCGTGGGATGCAAGTGGACACTTCTTACATCGTCGACCAGTCCGGCGAGCGCCTTGGACACGTGGAAATCGTGACGGACATCCACGCGCAGAATCAACTCGGCGATCTGCATTCGAAAGTGGCTGCTTCGCTCGAAGAGATGACCAGCACGATGTCGGAGATCGACGCTCAGACGAAGGGCAATGCAGCCAATGCAGTCGAGGCCAGCAAACTGGCGAATGCCACCCGCCACGCGATCGACGGCCAGGTGAGCGAGATACGGAATTTGAGCGAGGCGATGAACGCACTGAACGAAACAAGCCAGAAGATTACGCGCATCAATAAGGTGATTGACGAGATAGCGTTCCAGACCAACATCCTGGCGTTGAACGCGGCCGTCGAAGCGGCCCGGGCCGGCGAGGCTGGCGCCGGGTTTGCGGTGGTAGCGGATGAAGTACGCAGCCTGGCGGGCAGGGCGGGCGAAGCGGCGAAGCAGACTTCGGAGCTGATCGAGCAATCAGCAGCGGCAGTCCGCCAGGGTGTGGCGTTGTCCGCGCAGGTGGCGCAGTCGCTCACCAATATCGGAGGCCAGGCCAAGCAGGTGGATGGCATCGTCGCGCAGATTGCCCAGGCATCCTCCGAACAGTCGCAAGGCATCTCCGCCATCACCCAAGCCATCTCGGACCTGGGCAATACCACACTGAAATCCGCCGCTGGCAGTCAGGCAGACGACCTGGTTCAGATTCAGTAACACGGGCATTCTTGCCTGTGTGGGGCTCTTGTCCCCCAGCCGCGCCACTATCCGAAAATGGGATTTGGGTTTGTTTCGTAATCGAGGAACAACGCCGAGTCGGTAGTGTATCAGTTTCGATCCGTAGTGGGTCCAGTTCGTGGTGCGTTCATGTGCGTTCATGGTGTTTTTGACCAATTGGAAGCAGCCAAGAAGCCACTCCGCGAAAACCAGCGCAGCCTCAATGGGATAGAATGCCATGTATGGCACTTGCGCCGGAAGAATTTCAGGAACGGACCAAAGCGATGGTGCGGGAGCACTACGCAAAGACCCGTGCGCCTTTATTACTTGCGCGACTCGGGAAGGACATCGAAAGGGCGGACCTGTGGCCATCTGACCGCGGGCAACGAAGCCTCAAACAGCTCATCAACGACACTTGCGGACCAGACCTGCAAATCGTCTGGGATAAGCGCTCGCCGGCGTATATCGCGGTTGTGACTCCTGAGGTTCGCGCTGAGGTTGAAGCCCAAATCGCTGCAAGGCTTGGCGAAAACGAACAGGTGCCAGTGCGTGTGGAAGATATTGCGTGGCCCGTCCTTCTCGCCTTCTGCGTGGATGTGCATAACGAGCCAGTGTATATACGCCGTACGCGCCCTTTCAGGTATGAAGTGGGTAGCATTCCGCCCGGGCGTACTTCAGAGTATATCCTCGTTGAGCCAGAGTACAGACGGCCAGGTTTACGGATCGATAGGCCTCACCTCTTACCGCAAGGCGACAAACGAGATCTTGAAGCTCTAATTCAAAAATGGGCCGTCGTGCATGGCATCGGAATTGAGCAATTCTCGCGGCTCGAGCAAGAGGCCAAAGAGGGCCCAGAAACGGGCAGGACAGCGCTTGATCGTTTGCTTGCCGCACAGTCACAGGATGTGGCTCAACGGCTGCTCATCCCAGCCGACATCGCTCAGATTCTGGCTCGAATCCAATAGCCTATGCCGAAGCCCAAGGCTAAAACCCGCGCGTTACCATCGCCATCCTCAGCTTCGACGACTCCTGTGGATTTGTTTCTGCTTGCAGGCTTTCCGAATCCACTTCATGGCCGCGCCGAACAATTCTTGCAGAGGATTGCGGGTACCCATGCGAAGGTTATCGCCACATCGTCGGCAAGCTACGACGGACCGCTGTATCGGCGAACCACGGTTGACACACTTTTGAGGGCAGCGGCCCAGTTCGCTGTTCGACGGTTCAAACATCGTAGTGACGATCAGGGTGCTCGCCCCCGCCGAATTGTTTTGTTCTACGTTCCAGCGGATGACGATCAGCGTCTACTCGATGCCTTTGACTTCTTTGTTTTCCCCGTCCCATTACGAGATCTGGCCTTATTCGACGAAGTAGGTCACCAGAAACGTCATGAGCAAACGTATTGCGAATCGGCAATTCAAATGGCCTTCGAGGCTTATGCCCAAGAACTCGTTGGGATCGTTCAGCGACGAATCGAAGGCAGAAAGTCATCCGAGCCCTTACTACTCCCGCCGCGCAACTTTCACCTCTCTACCCACCCATTGCGAGAAACATTCCGGGAGTTGACCCGTAGGGCGCGCACGTGGGACAATCCAATGCCAAATGGCATAACCGCAGAATTATTTGATCGCGAAAGATTGCCAAAATTTCTCGACCATCAGGAGAAGCAGCTTATCTATCGCGATGCACGCGGCGTAGTCTTCCCTTGTGCCCGTGCTAGCGAATTACATGGACAACTGCTGGACATTAAGACGAATGCCGAGCCGTCCGCTCTCATCGAGTTCCTTCGAAGCGTATACCGGTTCGGTACATCGCTGCCCGATGGTTTCCATCACGATGCTCAGTTTGAGGGCGGGCGACACTTCCAGAAGATGGATTTCCAGTGCTCTGGTCAGGGGACGCTACTGGTAACGTCCAGCCATGCCAACGTTTATCCAAACGATTACGTCAGGCCGGCACCTTGACATCAGCATCGGCCCCCAAGAAAAAATAATGCCGCAGTGCTACGACGTAGCGGCTGCGGCGAATATCCTTGAACATCTGCGATTGCTTTAACTTACGTCCCAGCCGGTCGATCTGAATTAGCCAAAAGCTAATCGACCACAACGATTCGAGCTGACGCCGGAATCGCAGGGCCCAAAATTTGGACCATCGGATCTCAAAGCCGAAGCTCTGACGCTTTTCCGCTCTCTTCAAGTCGGTCCACGCGGATGCCATTAAAGGCACCGTAGAAATGTTCAGCCTAAGGATCGCACGCAAGGCTGTTCCTCGTCAAGGCGAGCTGGGGGGCTCGGGGGGCTCAACCCGCGCAAAGCGACACGGAGTCGAAACAGACTGCGTCCGACGACGACGACGACAATGACCACGCGCCTCAATGCCCACGTTTATTGATGCTTGGCTCACGAGCAGGCGGTCCAGCATTAGCGTTTCTCAATGCCCCGCTCGGCCATCAGTTTCGCATATCGTCCATCGTACAATTCCTTGGCCTCAAACAGCGGTAAGAGCGGTTCCCATACCTTGCGGATTCGCTCGTTGATATTGGCACCGTCGAATCGACAATATGCCTGCAATTCGGTAATCATGCAAAGAAGCACCGTAGCAGCTCTTCCTAGATGCGCTGACACGAATAACTCGTAGCTATTCGCCACCTTCGGCCTAGTGTCGTGAGGGAGGAAATCGTTGATATAGTACGAACCCACAGGGAGACTGCCCAGCGTCCCGGCGAAGGCCTCGTACGCTCCATGAGACAAAGCCGAGTATTGTCGCCATCCCAGATAGGTAAACGTCCGCAGGAAGTGCTGGTGAGACGTCGACGTTGCGCCTGGACCTTTCTGCTCCAGATATCTGCCCAGTGTGGGCCAGGGCTTTTGGTCCTTAATCTGATTCGCCGTGAACCCGCTCATGCGCATGAGCCTATCCGTGAGGTCCCGTCGCTCTGCGATATATGAGTCCCAATTGGCTTGGCCGCCGTATCGCTTCTCATCCTCATCGAGATCTTTTAGGATCCTTTGAATGCCGCTCTTACGATAAGCTGGTCCGCGCTCTGGGGGATCTTGCAAAATGGATGTCACATTATAAAGACAGTCGATGAGCGACCGTACCAATGACATCGCAGTCACGCCATACGGGACATGCCAATCGAGGTCCTCCGTCCGCCGGGTATCGGCATTAAGGTAGAAGAGCAAACGATACACATTGAGGGAATAACGTAACATCATAGCGATGTCTTCAGATACGCAGGCTGGCCAGCCCGTCTGTGCACCTTCCCTGAAAACCTTCTCAACCATCGTTTGGCACAGAAATGCCAACGGCTCCTGAAAGCTGTGCGCATCGATTCTGATGGGCTGTGACATCGATATATACTTTCTAAATCATTATCCTACGAAAATGTTCGACTGAACAACGTTCACCCCTATGGTCCTCTCACGCACGCAATGAGGCTCGGCGACGCGCTGGCGACGGATTCGGCCGGAAACCGATGTCGAGAAACGATCTCCGCTTATTTGAAAGAGGCAGGGGTGGACCTGCAGCATCCCGCAGTTGCCGGCAAAACCGGCCAGTCTGTCCAAGGGTGACCACCAACTCAGCCGGCGGGGCGCCGCCAACCTTCAGACGACAAATCGGCCAGTGGGCCCCGTAAGGTGGCCCCCGACACCGGCAGTTAGGCGGCCGGCGAAGCCGCGGTCCAACCGGAGTCGCAGCCCATCGGCCAGCATCTGCGAAACCTATAGAGACCATCGAAGTGGGTCTGTCCCGAGGCCGCAACGCCAAGGCGATCTGGCTGGATCTGGATCGGGGGCTTGTGCGGAGCCTCTTTCCGCGAGTGCCCGGTAAAGCAGTTCACGATTTCTAAAAGAATTTGATCAATCCTCTCAGCCACTTACAGCCCCCATTGGCAGATTCCAGCCCACTCGCGTGCTATTCCTGGTGGATGAGTACCCCAACTGTTGCTGTCTGCTTTGCACCAGGCACTACGCTCCGACGAAGGCAAGCCCGCCTTCCGTACGAACTCGCCTCAAAAACCGGTCTCCCTGCCCAATCCCAAGTCAGAGCCCGCGAACTTCCGCAGGAAGCCAAAGCCAATTTCTTACAACCCCAACCGAATCAATAAAAAATTGGGTTCGTTCCTTCATTTTGTCCTGCCCGGAACCCAATCACCCCGATCCCCTTCCGACCATTGGGAAGTCAGATGTTCCGAGCAAACGGTGGGGCAGTCCATTGGCTATAATCGAGTTATCCGATAGCGGAGCAGAAGGAGTACTATGCAGTCTCGCCGTAATTTCATCGGTAGAGTGGCTACCGGCCTCGCCGGCACGTTGGCGGCTTCCAACGTCCTCGGCGCCAACGAGCGCATCCGCATCGGCATCATCGGACCCGGCGCACGCGGCTCCGAAATCCTGCGCCAGGCGCTTGCCTGCCCCAATACCGAATGCATCGGCGCCGCCGACGTCTACACCCGCCGCCTCGATAAGGTGAAGGAAATCGCCCCCAACGCCAAGACGTACTCCGACTACCGTCGCCTCCTGGAAGATAAAGAGATTGACGCGGTGCTCATCGCCACCCCCCAGCACCTCCACGCCGAGTGTTTCACCGCCACGCTCGATGCAGGCAAACACGTCTACCAGGAAAAGACCATGGCGTTCACCGTGGAGCACGCCAAACGCATGCGCGCCGCGGTCCAGCACGCCGGCAAGCAGCGCATCGTCCAGATCGGCCACCAGTTGACCTCCACCGGCCAGCTCACCGACGCCATCAGCTACCTGAAGCCCGAGTTGATGGGCAAAATCACCATGATCCACGGGCAGATGTACCGCAATACGCCGCACGGCAAACCGCAGTGGACCAACCCGGTCTATCCCGATATGACCCCGGAAAACATCGACTGGAAGGGCTTCCTCGGCGAGGCTCCCCAACGCCCGTTCGATGCCAATCGCTACGCCAACTGGCGCTTCTTCTGGGACTACTCCGGCGGCAACGTCACCGAAAACCTCTGCCACCAGCTCTCCTTCTGGTACAAAGCCATGGGCCTCGGAATTCCCAAGTCGGTCACCATGACCGGCGGCCTCTACCTTTGGAAGGATGGCCGCGAGGTTCCCGACACTATGAGCGTCTCGATGGAGCACGACGAGATGCTTTTCACCTGGGATTCCGGCTTCGGTAATGAGCGCCCCGGCGTCTCCGAAGAGGTCCTGGGCGACAACGGAACCATCTCCCATACCATGCAGAGCATCCGCTATACCCCCGAAAAGAAGACCCGGCCGGAGGGCAACGAGATGGTGGGCATGACCCGGGCCGACCCCCGGGCCCACATGCAGAATTTCCTGGACGCAATCCGCGATTCGGGCACCCAACCGAACTGCCCGTTCGATCTTGGCTTCCGCGTGGCTATTGCCTGCCGCATGGCGGTGGAGAGCTACCGGAGACAGCGCACCATGCATTGGGACGCCGCCAGGGAAGAGATCGTATAAAGCCGTGGACTTCGAGTACACGCCGGAACAGATCCACCTCCGCAAGTCGGTCCGGGAATTTGCCGAGGGTGAGATTGCGCCTCATGTCATGGAATGGGATGAGGCCCAGATTTTCCCGCTGGAAGTCGTCCGCAAGCTCGGCCAACTGGGCTATATGGGCGCCATCTTTCCCGAGGAATTGGGCGGCGCGGGCCTGGGCTACATCGAGTACTCCATCATTATTGAAGAGCTGTCACGCGTGGATGGCTCGGTGGGCATCATCGTAGCGGCCCACACGTCGCTCTGCTCCAATCACATTTATAAGATGGGCTCGGACGAGCAGCGCCGGCGCTACCTTCCCAAGCTGGCCACGGGGGAGTGGATCGGCTGCTGGTCGCTCACCGAACCGGAGGCTGGCTCCGATGCCGCCGGCACCCGCACCAAGGCCGTGATGGATGAGGGCAAGTGGGTGCTGAACGGCGCCAAGACCTTCACCACCAACGCGCATTACGCCGACGTCTGCGTGGCCATGGCGGTGACCGATCGCGCCGCGGCCCAGCATGGCATCTCGGCGTTTCTGGTGGATAAGGGCACCCCCGGGTTTCGGGCCGGGAAGAAGGAAAACAAGCTGGGGCTGCGCGCCAGCGCCACCGGCGAGGTGATTTTCGAAGGCTGCCGCCTGGCGCCGGAGCAGTTGCTCGGCAAGATGAATGAAGGCTTCGTGGACAGCCTGAAGGTCTTGGATGGCGGGCGCATCTCCATCGCGGCCCTCTCCATCGGGATGGCCCAGGGCGCCTACGACGCCGCGCTGAAATACTCCAAGCTGCGCAAGCAGTTCGGCCGCCCCATTTCGGAGTTCCAGGCGATCCAGCACAAGCTGGTCGACATGGCGGTGGACCTGGATGCCTCCCGCCTCCTCAACTACCGCGCCGCGTGGATGCTGGACCACGGAATGCGGGTGACCCGCGAATCCGCCATGGCCAAGCTATTCGCCTCCGAAGCGGCCGTGCGGATCG
Source organism: Bryobacterales bacterium (assembly GCA_003167275.1). Taxonomy (GTDB): domain Bacteria; phylum Acidobacteriota; class Terriglobia; order Bryobacterales; family Bryobacteraceae; genus JAIQFL01. Next base: position 14,939 of record PMTT01000922.1, read on the forward strand.
CCAACGAAGCCGTGCAGATTCACGGCGGCTACGGCTTCATCAAGGACTATCCCGTGGAGAAGTTCTACCGCGACGTGAAACTCTGCACCATCGGCGAAGGCACCAGCGAAATCCAGCGCCTGGTCATTGCCAGGCAACTCCTGAAAAGCTGATGAACGATTGGGCCCGTAAAATTCGAGAAGGCGACACGCGCTTGCTTGCCCGCGCCGCCACGGGTGTGGAGAACCGCGATCCCCAGGCGTTGGAAATCCTGCGCGAGCTTGCGCCCTTCGCCGGGCACGCCCGCATCGTGGGAATCACCGGTCCGCCCGGCGCCGGTAAGAGTACGCTGGTGGACGCGCTGGCGAGCGAATTGCGCCGCCAGGGCAAGACTCTCGCGATCATCGCGGTGGACCCTTCGAGCCGCATCACCGGCGGCGCGATTCTGGGCGACCGCATCCG
>PMTT01000922.1:15391-21972 GCA_003167275.1 Bryobacterales bacterium
GTGGTGCTGGTCCCCGGGATGGGTGACGACGTCCAGGCGATCAAGGCCGGGATCATGGAGATCGCCGACATCTTCGTGATCAACAAGGCCGACCAGCCCGGCGCCGACCGTGTAGAGCAGGAACTGCAAGGCATGCTAAGCCTGGCCCACGGCAACACGCCGCCAATCATCCGCACCGTCGCCCTTGACGGCACCGGAGTAGCGGAGTTAGCGGCGCTCCTGGGGCGGACCCCCTGGTCCGCGGCCGACCCCCTGGTCGGCCTTCAAGCACATCCTCAAAAACTGGATGGGCGCAGCGAAAAGGCCGACGAGGGCGTCGGCCGCGGACCAGGGGGTCCGCCCCACATGGCGACCGTCCCCGACCACCATCACGCCGGGCAGGTCGGTGACCTCCCTCAAACCACCGAACACAGGTCAGGAGGCTTGTGCCACATTGACCACCTCGGCATCGCCGTCCCCGCCCTGGATGCCGCCATCGCCTTCTACCAAACCCTGGGCCTCTCCGTCACCCACCGTGAAACCGTCGCCACCGAAGAGGTCAACGTGGCCATGCTCCCCGCGGGCGAGTCGCGCATCGAACTGCTGGAGCCCGCGTCGCCCGATTCCCCCATCTCCAAATTCCTCGAGAAGCGCGGTCCGGGCCTGCATCATGTGGCGCTCCAGGTCCCCGACCTCCCCGCCGCAGTCGCCCGCCTAAAGATCGCCGGCGCCCGTCTCCTCAACGAGCCGCGACAGGGCGCCGGCGGCCATCTCTACGTTTTTGTGCACCCCGCCTCCACCGGCGGCGTACTATTGGAACTGATTCAGGAGAGCGGACATTGACGTGGCGCGGACACTGCTCTNNTCCAGCGGCGAAAGGCCGCTGGGAGCGCCGACCGGCGGGCTGTCACAGCCTATTCAATCCGGCGCCGCCGGAGGCCGGGGCTCGTGTCTGCCGCGTCGACATTCGTGTCGACGTTCTTCGCGGCTACTGGCAGACCACCGGAGCATGCGCGCCGGTATTCAGGAGCATTTACATTGAAAGCGGAAATCGGCATCATTGGCGGTAGCGGGCTCTACTCCATGCCCGGATTCGAAGCGCGCGAGGAGGCGAATTACGATACGCCCTTCGGGCATCCCTCCGACAATTTCGTGCTCGGCACGCTGGCCGGCAAACGGGTGGCCTTTCTGGCGCGTCATGGCCAGGGACACAGCATCTCGCCCTCGGAACTGAACTTCCGCGCCAATATCTACGGCATGAAACTGCTGGGAGTGGAGCGGATCATCTCGCTCAGCGCCGTGGGCTCGCTCAAGGAAGAGCACCGGCCGCTCGATTTCGTCATCCCCGACCAGTTCTTCGACCGCACCCGCGGCCGCATTTCCACCTTCTTTGGCGACGGCTTGGTGGCGCACATCAGCTTCGCCGATCCCATCTGCCCCGAACTGGCCGAGGTTGTGGCCGGTGCCTGCCAATCCGCGGGCGTCAACACCAAGCGAGGCGGCACGTACCTCTGCATGGAGGGCCCGGCCTTCTCCACCAAGGCCGAGTCCAACGTCTACCGAAGCTGGGGCATGGACGTGATCGGCATGACCAACCTGCAGGAGGCCAAGCTCGCCCGCGAGGCCGAAATCTGCTACGTCACGGTGGCCATGGTGACGGACTACGATTGCTGGCACCAGGGTCACGACGCCGTGACCGTCAGCGACATCATCGGCAACCTCCGGCAGAACTCTGAAAACGCCTGTAACGTGGTGGCCGCCGCCGTGGCCCGCATGCCGGTCGGCCGGTCTTGTAAATGCGGTTCCGCGCTGGCCCACGCCATCCTCACCGATCGCGCCGTGGTGCCGGAGACCACTCGCCAGAAACTGGGAATCCTAATTGACAAGTATTTCGTTTAAGGAAGTTGCCCAAGATGTTCTGGACCGCTGTGTAGCCGGCAAACCTCCCGTAGATCTGCCGCGGGCGCTGCTGGATGAGCCTTCCGGACAGGCGCTCTTCGGCATCCTGGTGGAAGGCCTCGCCGACCGTTTTGAACCTTCGCTGTGCGACATCTACGCGCGCCTGTTCTCCCAGGCGGTAGCCCATACCGTGGAAGGCGTGGAGTCGGCGGCTCTGGTGGCCCGCTACCAGAGGGTGCGGCGCGTGCGGCCGATCTCCTGCGACCCGCAACAAGTCTACGTGCTCTCGCGGGTCACGCTAGGGGCGGATGTGGCAGTCACCAGCGTGCTGCTCGATGCCGCCAAGCGCCGTTTCCCGGATGCCCGCATCGGCTTCGTAGGTCCGCACAAGAATTTCGAATTGTTCGCCGGAGACCCGCGCATTCATCACGTGCCGGTAGCGTACCATCGCGGCGGCCTTCGGGAGCGCCTCGCGGTCTGGGGCGAACTAAAGACAGCTCTGTCCACTGCCGACTCTTTGGTGATCGACCCGGACTCCCGTTTGACGCAGCTCGGCCTGCTGCCGGTTTGCCCCGAGGATCGGTACCATCTCTTCGAAAGCCGCGCCTACGGAGGGGAGAGCGACCGCGCCCTCTCGGAGCTCGCCGCCGACTGGGCCGCCGAGACTTTCGGCGTAGAAGGTGCGAGCCCGTACATCGCCCTTGCCAGCCCGGACACTGCCACTGGTGGGGCGGACCCCCCGGTCCGCGGCCGACCCCCTGGTCGGCCTTCTGGCATCATGCCAAATTCCGATTCAAAGGGCGAAACCGGGTCCGGGGGGACCCGCGCGGACCAGGGGGTCCGCCCCACAATGGCTGCCCCTTACATCGCGGTCAATCTTGGCGTCGGCGAGAACCCGGCCAAGCGGATCCCCGACCCCTTCGAAGCGCAACTGCTGGCCCTTCTGGCCGAGACCGGCCTCGACCTCTTCATCGACAAAGGCGCGGGCGGAGAGGAGTCCGATCGCGTCGTGCGGGCCGTGGAACGTTCCGGCGTCCAACCCACTCTTTGGGAAGGCTCGTTTGCGGGCTTTGCCGGGATCATCGCAAGCAGCCGCTTGTATGTGGGGTACGATTCCGCCGGCCAGCATGTCGCCGCCGCTTGCGGTGTTCCGCTGATCACCATCTTCACCGGCTTTCCCGTCCCCCGCATGTTCGAGCGTTGGAAGCCCGTGGGCGACCATTGCCGGGTCATCCGTGTGGATCGCCCCAATCGAGGCGTGGGAGAGACCCTGACCTTGGTTAAGTATGCCCTCCACGCAGTTAAGCCCGTGTTATAGTCGTCACATCGACGGTCGGGTACCGGTACGTCAAACCCGCCAATCCATTTGACTGCCGCAACTCGTACCACATATGTTTGACTTTGGAGGGGTGCTATGTCACGCGCAACAGCCACATCATTAGTTCTGTTTCTCACGGTTATCACCGCAGCGGAGGCCCAGCAGAAGAAGCGGGTCGCCGTCATGAACTTCGACTACGCGACGGTGCAAACCGCTGTGAACAGCTTATTTGGCTCCAATCAGGACGTCGGCAAAGGGATCGCCGACATTCTGGTGGACCGGCTGGTCTCGGACGGCGCCTATTCCGTTATCGAGCGCAAGGAGCTCGACAAGGTGATCGGCGAGCAGAATTTCTCGAACAGCGACCGCGCCGACGCTTCGAGCGCCGCCAAGCTCGGCCGTGTGCTCGGCGTGGATGCCATCATCATCGGCAGCATCACGCAATTCGGAAACGACGATAAGAAGAACGACATCGCCGCCGGAGGCGTCGGGAACCGCTTGAGCAAGTATGGTATCGGCGGCTTATCCCGGAGCAAGGCCACCGCTGTGGTTCAAATTACCGCGCGCATGATCGATACCTCTACCGCCGAAATCCTGGCGAGTGTACAGGGCCATGGCGAAGAATCCAAGAGCGGCACCGGCATTCTGGGAAGCGGCGGCAGTTACGGGGGAATGGCGTCCGGCGCTCTCGACATGAAGAGTAAGAACTTCCGCGAGACTATCCTGGGCGCTGCCGTGAACAAGGCCGTCACCGATGTGGCCAACGGCCTGGACCAGAAAGCCGCGTCCCTGCCGACCAACACGATCCAGATCGACGGTCTGGTCGCCGACGCCTCCCCGGACGGCACCGTGGTCATCAACGTCGGGTCTCAGGCCGGCGTCAAGGTCGGCGCCCAGCTTCTGGTGAAACGCGGTGTCCGGGATATCACAGATCCGGCCACCGGAAAAGTGCTTCGCCACGTAGAGGATTCGATCGGCACATTGACCATTACCGAGGTGGACGCCCAGTCCGCCGTTGGCAAATTCACCGGCCCCGGAATGCCGCAAGTTGGCGATACGGTCTCCAATCCCAGGTAGCTGCTGAGTGGGGCGGGCCCCCTGGCCCGNNCCGACCCCCTGGTCGGCCTCTTCGGACGAGCGAACAGCCGGACCAGGGGTCCGGCGCGGACGAGGGCGTCCGCACCACCTGGCTGGTGGGCCACTAGAAGGAGCCATTATGAATTTCGATGTCGGTTCGACCATCGGCGACTATCAGGTAATCGGGATATTGGGCGCGGGCGGCATGGGCAAGGTCTACAAGGTCCGCAACACCATCTCCGACCGCGTCGAAGCCATGAAGGTCCTGCTCCCGGATCTCGCCAATGAGCCGGACCTGGCCGATCGCTTCCTTCGCGAGATCAAGGTACAAGCCAGCCTGGAGCATCCCAACATCGCCGCCTTGCACACCGCGGTCCGCGTGGACAACCAACTCCTGATGCTCATGGAGTGCGTCGAGGGCGTGACCCTCGACCAAAAGCAGAGCCAAGGGCCGATTCCCATGGCCCAAGCCGTGAACTACATCGGACAAATGCTCGCGGCGCTCGAGTACGCGCACTCCCGTGGCGTGATCCACCGCGATATCAAGCCCGCCAACATGATGCTCACGCCGGAGGGCGTGGTAAAGCTCATGGATTTCGGCATCGCCAAGGCGGCCACTGACCGCCGCCTGACCATGACCGGCACCACCATGGGATCGCTCTACTATATGTCGCCCGAGCAGATCAATGGCACCGCCGGCTTGGACGCCCGGTCGGACCTCTATTCGATGGGCGTGTCGCTCTATGAGCTGGTCACCGGCAAGCGGCCTTTCGATGGCGACAGCCAGTTCGCTATCATGGCGGCCCACCTGGAAAAAACGCCGGTGCCCCCGATCCAGATCGACCCCAACTTGCCGCAGATGCTCAACGACGTGATCCTGATGTCCGTTCTGAAGGACCCCAACGCACGGTTCCAAACCGCGGGGGCCTTCCGCAACGCGCTCGTCAACGTCTCAGGTCTTGCCACACATCCCGCGCCCGCAGCCAGAGCCCCATTTGCGACGGCTCAAGCCGCTGCGAAGGCGCAAGCCCCGGCGGCGACAGCAGCGGCACCCCCGGCCCGCAGCAAACGGGGACTGTGGATGGGAATCGGCGCCGCAGCCGCCGTCCTCGCTGTGATTGCCGTCATCGAATTCGGTCCGGGAAAGCACACTAAGGCGGAGTCCGTTCCCAGTAACCCGCCCGCCTCGACGCAGACCGCGGCCCAAACGACGCCGGCCCAAACCGCTCCCGCGCAGACCACACCGGCCCAGACTCCGACGACGGAAACACAGCCGGCCGGTTCCGCAGCTTCGCAAGTTCCGTCCGCGACGGGGGCCCAAACACCGGCAACGCTGCCGCCCGAGACGAAGCAGGCTCGCGCGGAACCGAAAGTGGGAGCGCCCCCTTCACAACAGGCGCCACCAGCGCGGCCTCAGCAGACTCCGAACACCTCGCAGGCCGGGACCAGCCAGCCGCCAGCCCAGCCCGCCGCCCAGCCCCAAGCGCAGCCGCCCACTCCGCAGCCCGCGGTCCAAGCGCCGTCCGTCGCGCCCAGCACTCCGCAGCAGCCCGCCGACAACCCGGCCGTTCGGGCGGAGCTTCGGCAGGTCCGGGAACAATTCACCATGCTGACTGTCCGTGCCAACGGCATTCGCGGCGCTTTGCAACGATTGGAGAGCCAGCAATCCGCCGCCGGATTGGGCCTGAACGCCAGCCTCTCCGGCCCGCGCGATCTGATGAACAGTTACATGGACGAAACCACCAACGCCCTCAACGCCGGCGACCAGGCTACCGCCAAAAACATGATGAAAAAAGCCCAGTTGCAGGTGGAACGCCTCGAAAAGCTCCTGAACCGTTAGCTGCTGTGGGGCAGGCCGTCTCCGCCTGCCAGCCCCGCTTGCGGGCGCCCCTTTGACAAGGAGCGGATTCCGAGCCCAACCCGTAGAATCCCGTACCCGTCACGGTTAAACTAGAAATTTGACGGACCTCGAACAAGCACGTGATTGGCTGGCCCAGGCGACTGCTGTGGCGGTGTTGACTGGCGCAGGGATTTCGGCGGAGAGCGGTGTCCCCACCTTCCGCGGTGCGGGCGGCCTGTGGAAAGATCATAAGCCCGAAGAACTGGCCACCGCCGAGGTGTTCGCTCGCGACCCTCGCCTGGTGTGGGAATGGTACAACTGGCGCCGTGAGTTGATCTCCAAGGCCGTGCCTAACGCCGGCCATAAGGCCCTGGTGCAACTGGAAATCCGCAAGCCGCGCTTCACCCTGATCACGCAAAACGTGGATGGATTGCACGACATGGCGGGAAGCGGCAAAATCCTCAAGCT
>PMTT01000252.1:0-1865 GCA_003167275.1 Bryobacterales bacterium
TGCGAGGCGAACTCACCCCAGGACTTGTCGGGATTGTCCTTGGCCTGCTGCTCCAGGTACTCCATGATGGATTCGGCCAGGGAGCCATTGCCGGCGCCGAATTCGGAGATGGTGAATGTTTCGCGCGGCCCCAAGGATCCGGCTTGCCGCATGCCGTGCCACATGCGGAACATCTGCTGGGCGATCATGTGGCCGAAATAGGGGGCCAGCACGTTGGGGTAGGTCTGATAGTCAGAGGTGAAGCTGACCCGTCCGCTGGCATAGTATCCGAACTTGGGATGGAACATCACCAAGTCCTGGTATTCCAGAAACGACGGGAAGTAGTTCTTCACGGCGGTCTCGGTTCCGGGAGCCACGGCGATTTCATTGTGCAGCTCGCGGGGATTCAGCAACTGGCGGGTTCCAGCCGTGTCCGCGCGGGCCGAGGGAGAAAGAAGGCAGCCCCATGTCGCCAACACCAGAATGGCCGGTCGAAACCAAGATCTGCCGGAAAAATCACGCATTCTGTCAGCTTACTGCAACCACCGGCCTCCGTGGGAAGGGGGGACAGACCGGGTGTGTAACCGTTTGGGGGAAGACCTCACCCGGCAACCGCTCCCTGACGGTCGCGGCTCGGTAACTCACGTTGAATCAGCAANNTGCGGTTGAAGCGCGAAATCCCCAAAACGGTTAGGCACCCGGACAGACCAAAGAAAAATACCACGCTGGGAGCACTGAAATTCTCGCTCCAGTTCCTGGAAGAGAGCCGCCGGAAGCAACGTCCGATACAGCTCTTGGAAGGCCTCACTGGAAGGAAGATCCACTCCCTAACATAAATGAGGAGTTTTGTTTTGTTCAGCTAAAACTTCGCCCTTTCCCGCTTGGGACTGTGACGGAATTAGGCTGAGGCCTGCGGGGCTGCTGCGGTTTGCAGTCCCTGCTGTACGTGTCGGCACAACGGATACACGTAAATATCCTTCGGCCTCATGTGTCACCCTGATTTTGTCCGGCACAAAATAAGTGCCATTGGGCATTCTTGCCTGTGTTGGTTTTCTTAACCGTGCATCTGAATCCGGCCGTTAGCAACAAACCCCACACAGGCAAGAATGCCCGTGTTACATCGCCTTCATCTTACGGGCGATCAGGAAGGCCAGCTCCAGTGACTGCTCGTAATTAAGCCGTGGGTCGACTTCAGACTCATAGGCCCGCGCCAGGTCCTCTTCATTGGGACCGTGCGTGCCGCCAATGCACTCGGTCACGTTTTCACCGGTCAGTTCGATGTGAACACCACCGAGCCTTTGGCCCATGGCGCGATGGATATCGAAGGCCTGCTCCACCTCCGCGATGATGTCCTCGAAGTTCCGCGTCTTCACGCCGCCGGCGGTCAAGGTCGTGTTGCCGTGCATAGGATCGCAGACCCAAAGCGCCTGCCCGCCCTCGGCCCGGACGGCCTCGATGAGTTTGGGCAGCGCGTCGGCGATGCGTCCCGCGCCGAACCGGTGGATCAAGGTCAGGCGGCCCGGCTGCCGCAGGGGGTCGAGGGCGTCGATCCACCGCGCCACCTGTTCCCGCGTGGTGCCGCCGCCCACTTTCACACCGATGGGGTTCTCGATACCCCGCAGGTATTCGATATGCGCGCCGTCCGGTTGGTTGGTGCGAAGGCCCACCCACGGGAAATGCGTCGTGAGATTGAAGAAGCCGGGACGGCGCGGCACCCGCCGTGTCTGCGCGGACTCATATCCAAGGTGCAGCGCTTCGTGCGCGGTGAAGAAGTCGATGCGGTCCGACTCGCCGGCGCGCACGCCCAGCACATTCTCCATGAAGCGGAGCGAGTCCCGGATGGTCTGCGCCATCTGGTGATACTCGTCGGCCAGCGGGGAATGCTG
>PMTT01000252.1:1921-9589 GCA_003167275.1 Bryobacterales bacterium
CGCGGTTTGGCGTATTGTCCGGCGAAACGCCCGATGCGGATCACCGGCCTCTGCGCACCGACCACTAATACCAGGCTCATCTGCACCAGAACCTTCAGGGTGTTGGTGATGCGTCCCGGACGGCAATCCACCAGGCGCTCGGCACAGTCGCCACCCTGCAGCACAAAGCGCGCTCCGGCAGCGGCCTCGGCGAGTTGCTCGCGGAGATCCATCACCTCCCAACTGGTCACGAGCGGTGGAAGTTGGCGCAACTCGGCCAGTACCTGTTCCAGGGCGGCAGGGTCGGGATATTCCGGTTGTTGCAGGGCCGGCCGGAGCCGCCAGGAATCCGGCGTCCACAGGGCCAGGTCCGCTGCACTCTCAATGGGCATGAGTTTTCAAGTTAGCACGTGGGGCAGGTCACCGACCTGCCGGGTCCGGAACGAGTGCGTAACCCCAGGCGGGACTCCCGCACCATCGGAAGCAGGCCGGTGACCTGCCCCACAGTGGCCATCCCACTAGTCGGCTGGTGCGTAGTAGCCAGATCGATAAAAGAGCGTGAGGTGCGGAGCCGCCGCGTCGCGTGCGACCTTCACCGAGATACGGCGGAATTTCCCGTCGCGGTTTGCCGAAGGCGCCCGAAAGCCGATCAGATATTGATCGTGGATCTCGGCCGCCATCCGATCGGCCGCGTGTCTCAACCGGGTCACATCGTCAATCTCCCAGTATCGTCCCCCCGAGCACTCGACAATCTCGCGCAAGAGGTCCGGGCCGTGTTGTTCCTCCGACGACACTTCCTGGTAGGCCTGTGACATGGTGGTCAGCGCAGCCGTGTAGATGGGGACGCTCGCCTCGCGCGTCAGGCGCCGGATCTCCGCTTTCTGCGCGCGGCTGGCATTCTCGCCGCCATCGGAGATCAGGAGGATCGCCCGGCGGCGGTTGTGCGCGGACTTCAGATGCCGGACAGCGAGCGGGATCGCGTCCAGCAGCGCGGTNNCGTTTCAGCTTGCCGCCCATGCTCCCGCTGGAATCGAAGATCAGTCCGATGGAAACCGGGGCGTCCTCGTGCGAAAAGGAGACGATGGGCTGCTCCTGGCCGCGTTCGAAGACGTGAAACTGGTGGCGATCGAGTCCGGCGACCGGCCGGTCGTGAGAATCGACAACCGACACGTCGACGAGGACCATGGTGGCATCGGCGCGGAACGTATCGGTCGGCGGGTTCACGGCGAAGATTGCTGGCAGGATCACCCCGCACAGGAGCCACGGAATCGAGCGCATGTAGAAGCGTACGGCGTTCGGGAAGGTCAGGGCAATAGGTGTGCGTACCGGTACGAAATGGCAAAATCATGCGGCCGGCGGCACGCCCGCACGTCATGCGAAGATAAACATGAGATGAGCGAGAAGGAACGGCTTCACCACCTGATCGATGAGTTGCCCGATTCCGAAATCTCGGCCGCCCTGCGCTTTCTGGAATCCCTGACGGTACGGGAAGCTCCTGTCGACCCCGAGATGCTGGCCCGCATCGACGCCGCCCGCGCAAATCCTTCGCCAGGCATTCCGCATGAGGAGATTCTGCGGGAATTCGGCCAGTGAAACGCGGCCAGGGATGACCGCTCCCCTTGAATCGTGACACCGACATGCCAACGCTCGACATTTCATGCGTAATGGAAACTCGCGAGGCGCTGTGACCGGTTGCCCATCGTTGAGGTCAGATATCTGGACGGGAATTCCGCAGTTCAACCGCCCTCTCTCAATCCCGCTTACTCAACCGTCAGGCGGCATCGTCGCGAACAGCTTTCCATTGGTCGCATGCGCTGTCCACCAAGAATCGGTCAACTGAAATCAACCCTGCTAGGTGGGCTTTTCCGGCGATACTCACATCGGCAAACGACACGTGGAGGTCAGCTATGCCGAGTTCCTTGGAGAACCATACGCCCAGAGAGGCTGGACTTTGATTGAAGGGGCTGCGCACCCCGATGCCAAAGAGGCCAAGCCGCGCCCGGGTACACTTCAAAAAGGCTGGTAGATCCTTGGGAGTTGGCAAGTTCGGCTAAACCACCGCTTGATCTATCCGTCTATCAAACCGCAAAAAGGTCATCGTGACTCGCGTCAGACCCCGGGGGAACCGCGTACATCGGCATGCGCGACAAGTTCTGGCCGCTATCGTCGCGTGGTTATTGGGAGCCGGAAACGTCATCTACCTTCCGAGCACTACATCGATCCCGGCGAGAAGCAGTTCCAGCTTGACGCGTGGGACTTTACCTACATGCTCTGGGGAAGCCCGGTGAGGCGGCCCGGCAGTGAAACGTTCCCGGGTGCGCTGGCCCATCGAAGGTTGCTTGTTAGCGGCACACACACGACAGTTGCGATGCGACTGCGGTTCAAAGCATCGCCCTGGACAACCACAACCGGCCTTCTGAACCCCGGACCGGAACCTGTCGGAGAGGGCAGATCGGCCCACCAGACATCGCCTTGCGAGATCACCATTCGCTACGCTCTAGAACGCGACTGGCGGCCGACGAAACGAACTCGTCTGTGGGACTTCCCAGTTCGGCGCACACTCGATCCATGGCGTCGGTGACGTCTTCGGGAGCGTGCCGCGCCACATACTCCCTGACAGCGTCGCTGAACAACTGGCTTCGCGATCTCTTAGTACGGCGCGCGAGGCGCTCTGCGCGTTCGAATACGTCACTGGGGATCGAAACGGCCGTCTTCATACCTATAGTATAACCGTGAGGTGCGAATCGGGATTGCGGCCCACTGGAGTCTTAGGGTGAAGATGCCTACTGCAACTGCACAAGCTGCTGCGACTGGTCCCCTACCGCCGAAGGCTGCAGGTCCTGCGGTCCGCGCCAGAAGTCGATCGTCGAGACCTGATGGACGCAGGCCACGGTGCAGCGGGGCGCGCAGCCCTTTACCGTGCGGTATTCGCGCCGGATGTCCTCGGTGGTGTACTCCGCCAGGGGCTTGCCCGGATAGCCGCGCTGCTGCGAGCAGTAGTGCACCAGGCCGTCTTCGCAAATATACAGATATCGCGAGCCCGCACGGCAGCGCCAGTGGTTCTCCTTGCCGTGCGCAATGTTGTCCTGAAACGAGTTGATCCGCGCGTAGCTGCTCTTCTCCATCGAGCGCATGGCCGAATACACCTCGCGCTCTTCGTCGCGGAGAGGCTGCAGTTGGCCGCCCCCGTCGTGAATAATCCCGACCGTAGAGGTGAAACCTAACTCCAGGGCGCGCTTGCCGATCGTCAGGGCGTCCTTGGGGTTGTGAATGCCGCCGCCCACCACCGAGTTGATATTCACGTGAAAGTCGGCGTGCTCGGCCAGGAGTTGCAGCTTCTTGTCCAGTACCTTGAGGCTCTTTTTGGAAACCTCGTCGGGCATCACGTTGTCGATGGAGATCTGCAGGTGATCGAGCCCTGCGCGGTTCAGGCGCTTGACGCGGTCCGCGGTCAGCAGGTAGCCGTTCGTGATCATGCCGGCGATCATGCCGTGATGGCGCACCCGCGCGATGATGGAGTCCAGTTCGGGGTGCAGCAGCGGCTCTCCGCCCGAGATGGTGATGATCGCGGTCCCCAGCTTCGCCAGGTGGTCCAGCCTTTGGTTCATCGTGTCGAGAGGTACCGGCTTGGACGAATCGTCGTATTCGTTGCAGTATGCGCAGGCGAGATTACACCGGCGCATGGGAATGATGTGCGCATCAATGGGGTGGCTGGTGGAAGCCAGCCCGCCCGCGATCATCCGGATTTCCCGGACGCGCAAATGCAAGCTCTTCCATGCCCTCTTGAGACGTTTGACCGAATCCGACATACGGGAAAAGTGTTCTTATTAAAGCACATTCTGTCGATTTTGCCGAGATTCCGGAAGCGACCGGGGTGTAACGGGGGTTAAACGGTCGAGAAGGCCGATCCAGCGCTCTTGTAGGGTATGCTTTAGCTTGCCGATCTTGTTGGTGTCGTTACTGGGCAAGCTAAAGCATACCCTACGGGAATTTGACACTTGTCTACCGCAAGTGATACATGTAGTCTTCTTCACGAGGATCATTCATGGCTGACGAGCAAAAGCCGGGGGGCTCACAGGCACCTCCCCCCGAAGGGGGCGGGGCTCCGAAACCACCGGCCAAACCAGCCGGCGAGGCCGCGAAAGTAACGCCTAAACCCGCCGCCCCGGCGCCGCCTCCCAAGCCGCCCGCCATCATGGCGGCCACCCCCTGGGATAGCGATCTGGCGCGTGAATTAAAGGAAAGGTTCGGCGACCGGATCCTCCAAACCGCCACCTACCTGGGTCAGAATTTTATCGTGGCCAAACCCGACTCGGCGATCCCGGTGCTGGAGTACCTGAAACTGGAAGCTGACTTCGACTACATGGTCGATATCACCGCGGTCGACTGGCCCAAGCGGGCCGAGCGGTTCGACGTGGTCTACATTCTCTATAGTTTTCCCCGCAATGAACGGGTGCGGGTGAAGATCTACATACCCGATGGCTACAAACCCGAGACCGCCGTTGGTGTACACTTGACGGCGAACTGGCTGGAGCGCGAAGTGTTCGACATGTTCGGCATCGAGTTTGCCGGCCATCCGGACATGCGGCGGATCCTGATGCCCGAGGAATGGCAGGGCTATCCGCTGCGCAAGGACTACGGGATCATTCAGCAGGACCAGCGCTGGGTGCAGGAAAATCTGGGTATCGAAAGCGGCCAGTGACGTTTGTATGCCGGACCAAACATTTTTAGACTCCACCGAATTGGTGCTCAATATGGGCCCGCAGCACCCCTCCACGCACGGGGTGTTGCGCGTCATCCTCAAGCTGGATGGCGAGAAGGTCCTGGGAACGGAATGCATTATCGGTTACCTGCATCGCGGCGTGGAGAAGATCGCGGAGAACCGCACCTACGCCCAGTTCAACCCGTATGTGGACCGCATGGATTATGTAGCGGCCATCTCCAACGGATTGGGCTATTGCCTGGCGGTGGAGAAGCTGCTGAACGTCGAGGCGCCGCCGCGGGCGCAGGCGGTCCGCGTCATCCTGACGGAACTCAACCGGATTGCCAGCCACCTGCTGTGGTTGGGAACGCATGCTCTGGATATCGGCGCGATCACGCCCGTGTTCTACTGCTTCCGGGAGCGCGAAGAGGCCCTGAAGATATTCGAGAAGTACTGTGGCGCGCGCCTCACCACGCATGCCTTCCGCATCGGCGGGTTGCTCTACGAGACGTACGACGGCTTCGAGCAGGATATCCGCGACTTCTGCAACATGTTCATCCCCAAGGTGGACGAGTACGAGGAGTTGCTGACCAATAACCGGATCTGGGTGGCCCGTCTAAAGAACGTAGGCGTCTTGAACGCCGATGAGTGCAAGGAGTATGGCGTCACCGGTCCGGTGCTGCGCGCCGCCGGCGTGAAGTGGGACCTACGCAAGGCGCAGCCGTATTCGGGGTACGAGAAGTACGAATTCGAAATCCCCACCTGCCAGAACGGCGACACATACGACCGGTACACCGTGCGTATGGAAGAGATGCGGCAATCGATTCGCATCATGCGGCAGGCGGTGGAGAGCATTCCCGAAGGCCCCATTATGGGCAAGGTCGGGAAAGTCGTCAAGCCGGCGGTCGGCGAAGCCTACGTGTCGATTGAGGCGCCCAAGGGCGAACTGGGATACTACATAGTGAGCGATGGATCGACGCAGCCCTACCGTTGCCGCGTGCGCCCCCCGTCATTTGTGAATTTGCAGGCTTTGGACCGCATGATCCACGGCGGCCTCATAGCGGACGTCGTGGCGGTGATCGGGACGTTGGATATCGTGTTGGGCGAGGTGGATCGGTAACACGGGCATTCTTGCCTGTGTTGGTTTTTGTTTGGTCACATTATGCGTAAACTTCTGAAGAAGATATTTCTGGTGGATCTCTTCCAGGGTCTGTGGGTGACGTTCCGGAATCAGAATCCGAAGTACATCTACACCGAGCAGTATCCGGCGGAGCGGCCCAAGGTGGCGGAGCGGTATCGCGGCGCTCCACGGCTCAATATCAATCCGGATAACGGCGAGACTCTGTGCATCTCCTGCAATTTGTGCGCCTTGGCCTGTCCGGAGACCTTGATCGTCGTCACCAGCGCACGCAGCGAAGTCACCAAGCGCAAGGAACTCATCACTTTTACTTACGACACTTCGCGATGTATGTTCTGCGGGTTATGCGAAGACGCCTGCCCGGTGGACGCACTGGAGCTGACGCAGGATTTCGAAATGGCCACTTACACCCGTGAGGGCCAGATCTGGGATCGGCAGATGCTCGAAGAGGGACCCAAGCCCACTCAATACAAATGCTGACCAACCCTGTTCTCGACACTGTTCTGTTCTATCTCTTCGCCCTCTTGGTTCTGGGCGGTGGAATCCTCACCATCACGCGGCACAACGCGGTGCATAGCGCGATTTCCCTGATTGTCTCCCTGTTGGGCGTCGCGGGATTGTACCTGTTGCAACAGGCGGAGTTCCTGTTCGCGGTACAGATCATCCTTTACATAGGCGGCATCATGCTGCTGTTCCTGTTCGTGATCATGCTGGTGAATCTCGACCAGGCTGCCAAAGAGCGGCAATTCAACCGCCAATGGCTGATCGCCCTGGCGGCGGTGGCCGCCGTGGGAGCCGAGGTCGCGATCTTCATCTATAAAGGAAAGGATTCCTTCCATATCGCGGAATCCGCCGCGAACATACTTGCGCCCGGAGTAAAAAACACGGAAGTGCTGGCGGACTCGCTCTTTTCCGAGTACCTGCTGCCGTTCGAAATCGCTTCCCTCCTGCTGCTGGTGGCGGTGGTGGGCTCCGTAGTTATGGCGAAGAAGAGGATCTGACGATGCACCCGATATCCACAGTCCATTACCTGGCCCTGAGCGCCGCGCTGCTGCTCATCGGCACCGTGGGCGTGCTGACGCGGCGGAACATAGTGGTCATTCTGATGTCCATCGAGTTGATTCTGAACGCGGTGAACATCAACCTGATTGCGTTTTCCCACTCGCTGCCCCCAATCGAAGGGCACCCCAACGTCGGCGGGCAGGTCTTCGCAATTTTCGTGATCACCGACGCGGTGGCGGAAGCGGCCGTAGGGCTTGGCATCCTGATCGCACTGTTCCGCAACAAGGAAACCGTGCTGGCGGATGAAATCGATTTGCTGAAGTGGTAGGAGAGCCGTGAACTTCCTCGACAATATCTGGCTGATCCCTCTATTCCCGCTCCTGGGCGCCGCCCTGATGCTGCTGTTCGGCAAGAAGCTGGATCCACAGCCGACATCCGAAGTGGCCGTGGCCCCCGGCGTGGAGCCCATTTTCGAACATGGGCACGACCATGGGGCAGGGGATCACCAGCATGACCACACCCACACCCACGACCATTCCCACGGCCACGATCATGGCCACTCTCATGACCACGGGCACGATGCCCACGGCCATTCGCACTCGCCGCTAAAATTCCTCATCAACCTGATCTGCCCGGGGATGATCCTGCTTTCCTTCATCTTCTCCGCCGGCGCGGTCAGGCAGCTTTCGCAACTGCCGGAGCGAGTCCACGAGGTGGTCAAATTCACCTGGCTGGCGGGCTTGCCGTTCCACATGGCCAACGGGAACACGGCGATCTTCCAGGCCGATTGGGGCTTCCTGCTCGATCCGCTCAGCTCCGTGATGATCCTGGTGGTCACCGGAATCGG
>PMTT01000439.1 GCA_003167275.1 Bryobacterales bacterium
GGTGTTGAAGCTGTACCCGCGCGTCTCCGTGCTGCTGATTTCAGGCGAAGTGAATGAGGCGCCGCCAGTGAGAGCGGGGCGGGTGCGCTTTCTCAAGAAGCCATGCTTCCCGGCCGAGTTGATCAAGCTGCTGCGTGAGATGCTGGCCGACAAGGCGTAGCACGCGTAGGGGCGGGCGGCCCTATGAGTCGGGACGCGGCAGGCACGAGTGCCTGGCACGAGTGCCCGCGCCACGACGGCTGGTCCTTAGTGGTTGCCCCGGCTCCATTCGCGGATGGATTTTACTTCCTCTTGGGGGATGTGCAGAAACTCCAGGAATTCCTGATGCTCCTGGGGAGCGGACTTTTCGAATTCCGCGTGCCAGCGTTGCATGGCGTCGTTGGTAAAGCCGGCGCCACGCATGATCTCGGTCCATTTCTCTTTCGTTACCATCGGCAGTCTCCTTAATTGATCGGTGTCTTTCAGCAAACGCGCGATCGCCCTTTGGTGATCGCGCAGCCCCTCGATTTCGCCCTCCAACTCAGCCAGCCGGCGCTGTAGCACGCCAGCCGCATCGCTTTTCGGCTCGTCGAGAATGGAACAAATGTCGCCGAGTTTGACGCCGGCGCTGCGGTAAATGCAGACCTGGCGCAGACGCTCCAGATCCCGTTCGCCATAGACGCGGTAATTTCCCGTGCTACGGCGAGCCCGTTTCAGTAAGCCCATCCGCTCGTAGTACAGCACCGTGCTACGGCTCAACCCGCAAGCCCGGGCCAGATGAGTGACAGTCAGCGGCATCGTCCTTCTTTCAGTCTCAACCCTACAGTTATAGACAGGTCAAGCACTAGTTTTTGCGAAAGATCAGGATATGCTGCCGGGGCAGCGTTTCCAGCACGCGGTCCAGGCGGAAGCCCTCGGGCTCGACCTCGGCTTTGGCCTGGGCCACGGTCATTTTGTGCTCCGGGCGAATCGGAACCTTGGGATCTTCCGCCCGGTACTCGAGCAGCACCAGGCGGCCATCCGGCTTCATGGACTCGCGGATGTGGCGAAGCATCAGTTGGGGTTCGGAGAACTCGTGGTAGACATCCACCAGCAACACCATGTCGATCGCTCCGGCCGGCAGTTTGGGATCGTCCTGCGCTCCCAGGACGGTCTCCACGTTCGTGAGCTTGCGCTGTTCCATGTTTTTCTTGAGTAGGTCGAGCATCTTCTGCTGGATGTCGTTGGCGTAGACCTTGCCGGCAGGACCAACCCGCTCCGCCAGCCGCCAGGTCATATAACCGGCGCCGGCGCCGATATCCGCCGCGGTGGAGCCCTTGGCGATACCGATCGCGTCGAGCGCGGCATCCGGTTGTTCTTCGGCTTCGCGCTCCGGACGCACCAGCCAGTCGGCGCCGGCCGGCCCCATAACACCGGCGTACCGGCGCCCGGTAATCGGGTGGACCCCCTGCGCCCAAAGCGGCGAACTGAGCAGGATCAGAAAAACACAAACAGCTTTTCGCATAGATCCAGATTGGCACAATCTGATTTCCGGATTAAACGATTCCATACCCCTGTTCTTCGGCGTCTTTTTCGGCTACTATACTTGCCAGCGAGGTGAACCATGCTTTCCGGAAAACTCGTTCATCTGATTGAATCGCATTGGGACCAGATCATGTCGCGGGTGATCGACCAGGTCCGCCACGAGCCGCAAATGTCCCACACGAGGGCTCTCGTAGAGAGCGAACTGCACGACTGGGGGCAGACCCTGCTCCAGAACCTGGGACATTGGCTGGATGCGGGCAATGAGGAGGATCTGGCCCACAAGTACGAATACCTCGGCCGGCTGCGGTGCGAGGAGGAGGTGCCGCTGCACGAATCCGTGCATGCGCTTTGCATCATTCGCGAGAAGATCGTCGACTTTGTGGAGGAGCACGTCTTTTCGAAGAACACCCTGGAACTCTATGCCGAGGAGGAACTGGAGCGGCGGCTGGGCCGATTCTTCGATCTCCTCACCATACACCTGGTACGCGGATACGAACACGCACTCCGCAGGATCTTTGTCGCTCCGCTGTAACACAGGCAAGTCCGGAACGGATCCGCAAACCGGAAATGCTCGTGTCACTGCGGGTCGATGTCGGTCGGGATGTTCTTGAGTCCATCGAGCGCCCGCTGCATGGCTGGGCGCACGACGCCGAGGGTGTCGAGCATCTTGCGGGCGCCGGCATAGTCGCCCGTAGCTTCCAGTGTGAGCAGGTCGTGAGTCAGGTCGCGGACACCCTGCTTGATCTTGGCGTAGTCTACCGCAAACGTGCCATCGGGATTGGCGACGAAGGCACCCTTGTCGGAGAGATAGTTGAATTGCAGTGCCATTCCTTTGCCGTGCGCCTCCGTCAATCCGAAGCGCAGCGATCGGAAGGCCGAAGCGAGGAACGTGGTATAGAGTTGGCGCTCGGCGGCCGGGGAGTGCGGCAGGCCGTGATCGAAGAGGTATTGGAGCATGAACAGGCCGGTGACGTCGGCCTTGGCCTCTTCAATAGCGCTGTACAACTCCTTCATCTCCTGCCGCGGCGTGGTGTCCCGGCCGGCCACCTGAATCTGGTGCGGNNTGGGAGTGAGGTTGGTCTCGAACTTGGCCTCCTGGATGTTCTTGAGCATCACACGCTTGGAGCCTTTTTCGTGCACCACCCGCTCGTCGTTCGGCAGGTTGAAGGCCGCGGTGCGAACGCCGTGCGCGCCGTCTCCAGCCGCATACACCTCATTCACCACGCGAATCGGGGAGGCGGCTCCGAGCTTGGGATTGCGATAGCGCGGGTCGATGGGCAGGTTGTCCTCCACTTCCTGGAGGCGTGACGAGAAATCTTTGAGACGGCCGGTCTCCTGGTTGTCGCGAATGGTGATGTAGGCTTCGAAGCCCGCCTTATAGCCGAACAGCTCGTCGTTATAGGTCTCGTAGGGGCCGATGGTGATATCGAGCGGCGCGTCCAGATCCATCCAGGCGACGTCGCTGGCGTAGTAGTCGTTAGAGAGGAACGCGTCGGCGCGAAGGGTCAGGTAATGCTGGAGCGACGGGTTGTCGGTGAGGGCTGCGGCGTCGCGGAGGAGGCGGGCGGCCTTTTCCAGGTCGCCGGCATACGCCTTGCTGTAGGGGACGGCGGTGAGCTTGCCGGCGCTGCGCCGGATCACGGTGAAGAATCCCTCCGCCTGCTCGCGCGCAGGGGCCACGAGCGACTTGGCCCAGGCTTCGAATTCCTCGCGCTTCATGTCCTCGGGATAGAAGTTGGCGCCCAGGAGCTTGCGCTCCGGCACGCCGGGGAGAAACGCGGCGTGGCCGTCGAGGTCGGACCAGGGACCTTTGTTCAGCCAGAAGTAATGCAGGCGCTCCTTGCCGAGCGGGCTGGTATCCTTTTGGAGCTTCTCGTAAAGAGCGCGATCACCGCTCCAGAGTTGGTCCATGAAGAGGAGGTTGAGGACCTTGGCAGCTTCGACGAGCTTGGGAAGGGCGCGGCGGTCACCGGCGGACAGGCCGGATTCGTCGTGTTTGAGCTGGACAGGCGCGAATCGCGCGCTCATTTGTTTGAGTTGAGCTAAATCGGGCATAAC
>PMTT01000413.1 GCA_003167275.1 Bryobacterales bacterium
ACCACGTACAGGCTCATCTGCACTACATCGGTCCAGATCACGGCCGTCATCCCACCCTCAAAGGTGTAGAAGATTGTCAGCAAGGTGATGATCACGATGGAAGCCTCGATCCCCGTTCCCAGCACGATCGAGATCACCAGCGAAATGGCGAAGACCCGTATTCCTTCCGCCAGGGCGCGCGTCACTAGAAATATAGAGGCGGTGAGCTTGCGGATGCGCTCGCCGAACCTCCGCCGCATCAGTTCGTACGCTGTGAACATCTCGCCCCGGAAGTACTGGGGCAAAAACAGAATCGAAATCACGATGCGGGCCAGGAGGTAGCCTAGGACTAGTTGCAGGAAGCCCAGGTTGCCGGCAAATGCCAGTGCGGGTGTTCCGACAATCGTCAGGGTGCTGGTTTCCGCCGAGACGATGGAGAGGCTGATGGCCCACCAGGGAGCTGTTCTTCCTCCCAGAAAATAGTCGCGCAGGCTCTTCTGGCCGCGTCCGAATCGGGCGCCGAACCAGGTGATGCCGATCAGGTAGATGAGGATGACCGCCAGGTCGATGTATCGCATGAGGTGGCACGGGCATTCCTGCCTGTGTGGGTTGTTTGGGGACAGCCACTTGGAACAAGCAATTAGGACAAGCACCAGCATACCCCCGATCTGATATGATTTGGGATTCGGAACCAGGTGGAGCGAAATGGAGTCCAACGGGTTGCGCCACATATGTGGTTCGGCTATACTCCGCAATGTCCCATCGGTACACGGGCGGCTGGTGGCCGGACGCCTGGAACACCCTCTTGGAACAAGCTCTTGGAACAAGCTCTGGAACTAGGAATTGGGACGCGGAGCCAGGTTGCGGAATGGATCGGCGAGCCATTTTTGAAAAGGGAGGTAGGCAGGGGGCGCTCGTGCAAAGATTCTCGATGGATTTGAGATTGACGACAGCCCGTGCCGTCCTGGGCGCGGCGGTTTTGGCCGGAGCCCTGCAGTACAGCCCTGCGCAGGCCACCGGCGGTCAGTCTGCCGCGGCCGTCAAGAAATATAAGGAAGGCGAATACGAGATCGTCAGCCAGACCTACAAGGACGTCAGCGACCCTGCCAAAGAGATTGCAGACCTGGACGCCTGGGCGCAAAAAATCCCGGATTCGGATTACAAGGACGATCGCGCGTACCTGTACGTACAGGCATGTCTCAAGTTGAATCAGCCTGCTAAGGTGTTGGAATACGGCTCGAAACTGATGTCCAAGGATCTGAGTGCCATCTTCAACGGCCCCAGCACGGAGCAGTTGGCCGGCCTGCCCCTGAAGCTGACCATGGTGAACGTGCTTTATTCGGTGGCGCTCAATGCGGCCACATTGCCGGGTGCGTCCGCGGATCAACTGGGCCTCGGTGAAAAGGCAGCGCGCGCACTGGTGGAGTTCGCACCCAAGTATTTTACGCCCGAAAACAAGCCGGCGGCCCAAACCGAGGCGGCCTGGACCGCGGCCCGCGCCGACGTAGTGAGCAAGGCCCGGGCGGCGATGGTGGCAATCGCGTTAAAGCCCGGCCTGGAAGCCCAACAGAAGAAGGATTGCCCCGGCCAGGAGACCGCGTTTTCCAAGGCGCTGGCGGACTATCCCGACAGTGGCGCGGCGGCATATCAATTGGGGGTGGCCCTGCTAACCTGTGAAGCGGCCGATCCCGATAAGGTTGCCCTGGGGCTTTGGGAGATTGCCCGCGCGTCCACCCTTGACCCGGCGAAAAGCGGGTTGGAATCGAAGGATCTGCCGGGAATCGAAACCTACCTGAAAAAAGTCTATATCCGCATTCATGGAAGCGAAGAGGGACTCGATCCGCTCAGGCGGCAGGCGGTTGCTTCCGCGGCTCCGCCGGCCGGTTTTAGAATCAAGTCCGCCACAGATATCGCGCAGGAGAAGCAGTTGGAGTTCGAGCTGAGCCATCCGCAGTTGGCTCTATGGATGAGAATCAAGGGACAACTGGCCGACACTAACGGGGAACAATATTTCCAGGGTCAGCTCAAGGATGCTGCCGTGCCGCAGCTCAAGGGAACGCTGGTGGAGGCCAGGCCGGCGTGCCATCCCAAAGAGCTTCTGGTGGCGGTGCCGCAGCCGGATGCTGCGAAACCGTTTAAAGCCGAAATCAGTCTAAAACTCGATAAGCCACTCGGAGGTAAACCGGAAGTCGACACGGAATTCCGCTGGGAAGGGGTTCCGACGGCTTTCACGAAGGACCCTTTTATGCTCACCATGGAAACCGAGACGGCCAAGTTCGAGGGGCTCAAAACCGAACCGTGCACGACCGCGCCGGGGAGACCCGGAGCGAAAAAGGGTACCGCGAACGGAAAGAACTAAGGAATCCGGTGTTACGGCAGTTAGCCGTGCCCGACAGAATCAAATTTGGGGGTTTTTCGTGTTTGGCAGAACGCACATCACTTCTTATACGAGTTTGAAGAAAATCGCGGCGGTGGCCGCTTTGGGTGCTGTCGCACTGACTGGGATAGCCCGCCAGGCCCGCGCACAGGCTGCGGCAGCCCAACCCGCCCAACCCGAGACGCACTATAAGGATCAGGGCGAATTCGACGCCTACAATGCGGTTTCGATGGACCTGATCGCCAAGAACAACCAGAAGGCCCTTACGGACCTGGACACCTGGAAACAGAAATACCCGGACTCCTGGTACAAGGACACCCGCGCCACCATCTACGTCACGACCTATAAGGACGCAGGGCAGTTTGGCAAGTCGGTGGACGCGGCCGGGGAATTGATGGCCAAAGGAGATCTCGACGCTACGTTCCCGGATCCCAAATCCGGGCCGCCGGAAGTCCTGAAGGTCCTGTTTACGACCACCGTGGCCATCCAGCAGACGCCCAACCCGACGGCGGATGAACTCGCCATCGGTGAGAAAGCGGCGCGCAAGCTTCTGGATTACAATCGGAAACCCGCTGACATGGCGGATGCCGATTGGACTGCCGCACGCCCGCAGTTACAAGCTGCGGCCAAAGCGGCGCTCCTCTCCATCGCGGTGCTTCCGGGCAACCTGGCTATGGCCAAGACCCCTCCCGATTGCGACACGGCGCAAACCGTGTACACCAAGGCGCTCGCGGACTACCCCGACAAGTCGTTTATTTCGTACAGTCTGGGTAGGGCCATGAATTGCATCGCACGCGCCCATCCGGACAAGGCCCCGGACATCGCTCCCAAGGCGATCTACGAGTTTGTCCGGGCGGCGGTGACTGACCCGACGCTGGGCGGCTCCGGCGACGCCAAGAAGATCACCGACTACGCCACCAGCGCGTACACCACCTACCATGGCGCCGACGACGGGCTGGAAGAACTCAAGACCCAGGTAAAGGCTGCGGCGCTGCCGCCCGCCAGCTTCACCATCGAGACGGCGACGGCGGTTGCCAATCGCAAACAGGCCGAGTTTGCGCAGAGCAACCCGCAGCTCGCCATGTGGATGGGCATCAAGGGCCAGCTCGCCGATGCGGCTAACGGCGTGACGTACTTCGAGGGGACGTTGAAGAACGCCGCGGTGCCCAAGCTCAAAGGCACGGTGNNCCGAATGCGCAGGGCGCTCCGGTATCGGAGATCAGCCTGAAGCTGGACGCGGCGCTCACCGGCAAACCCGAGGCGGGCGAGATTCAGTGGGAAGGCGTTCCCTCGGCCTTCACGCAGAGTCCTTTCCTCCTGACCATGGACACCGAGAAGGCCAAGATCGAAGGACTGAAGGTCACGCCTTGCGGGGCTGCCCCGGCCAGAAGGGGTGGCGCTCCGCCGAAGAAGCAGTAATGTCCGTGGGGTATGCTTTAGCTTGCCCTGCACCCGGCAAGCTAAAGCATGCCCACACTAGGTGCGGTGTTGAGGTGTGGCGCTCTGGTTCTGCGTTTGGGACGCTTTGCTGTTGGCCATGACCAGGCTAAACACGAAGCGTTCCATTGGGCTCATCGACGTGCCGGCCTGCTTCAGATCCTGGTAGTAATACCGGAAGCTTTCCGCGGACGATACGAGCCGGGTGAACACCGGTGAAGTGTGCACGGCGCCGGCGGTCAACCCCAGCGCCATGATCGCGATGATGTAGGC
>PMTT01000167.1 GCA_003167275.1 Bryobacterales bacterium
GCGGAAGCCCAGCGATTCTTCCAAGAAGCGCTGCTGATGCGTCCCGATTCGTCGGACGCGGTCCGCGGCCTGGCTGCTCTGGCGCTGGAGCAGGAAAACTACGATGAGGCCTATGAGTTGCATCGCCGGCTTATCGACCTGGGCGAGAAGAGCCCCGAGCTGTTCTACAACGCGGGCCTGATCTGCCAGAAGCGCGGGCAGGCCAACGACGCGGTCCTGTTCTACCAGCAAGCCCTCAACGAGGACCCGCAATTCGCCGAAGCCTTATTGAATCTGGGTCACGCCCTGATGGCGATGGGGCAGGAGGAAGAGGCCCGCTCCTACTGGCGCAAGGCCATCCGCGAGAAACCCGAACTGGCACAAATGTACTTCGAGCCGCCCACGGCATAAGGCGCGGGCAGGAACGTGACCCGGAATCGTCCGTGAGAATGGGGGTGCCAGAGACTCCCTCTCAGGCGTTCAAAAACAGGCCGTTGCAAACCACTTCGGGCGCTGCGCGCAATCCAGCCTCGGCTCATTTGATTCAGAGCCTTACGCCAGTGGTAGCGGGAGGCGAAAGCGCACTCCTGATGGCACACTGGCCAAGGAACACCTCGGGGGCGTATCGGCTCGTTAGCGGTATTTCCAAAGTCCGGCGCCGATCTGCGGCTCATCAACCCATCGCCGCGTCAATGACCGATGAAAGCTGGTTGGCCAGCATCTCGGCGAGCAACTGCTCCATGGCCGAGACATCTAGCGTCCCGGATACCCAAGCGGCGTCCGCCGCATCGAGAGCTTGGTAATACGGCTGACGATTGGAAACGATCTGGTCCGGGATGGTAAGTGTTCCTGGCAAGCTATACCCGAGCTTGGCGCATAACACGAGATACGACGCGGCCCGGCTCGTTCGTCCGTTCCCGCCGGAAAACGGGTGAATCCAGTTCAGCTTCCACATCAGAAACGCGGCAAGATGAATGGCCGACGACTCCGCCCATTTTGTGTTTACGTAATCGCACATCTCTTCAACGTGCTCAGACACGGTCTCGGGGTCCGGAGGCTGATGCGTAGTACCCTTAATGTATACAGGGCCGGTGCGGAAATTTCCTGCGCATGTATATATGTCTTTGATAGCTAAACGCTGCAAGCGCTGAATGATGCTGGGGCGAAGCGCGAAGCCCTGCTTTGCTTGCTCGACAAGGCGGATCACCTCGTCAAACTGAATAAGGCCATTTCGCGCTTCGAGTGCTGCCTTGTGGTCAGCATCTGTGAAAAGCTGATGGGAAGCAGGCTTGCTATCGCGCTGGATGTCGGTTCTTCGCATCTTGGTGCAAAGCTTCCGCAGCCCGGTCGACCGTCTCTCGCGTTATGCGTTCGTTCTCAAAGTGCGTGTTACCGTACGCAAAGCTCCGTCGCTGGGCTTCCTGTTCCGAGGAGCTATTCTTGCGATTCCGCGACTCCCGCAGCAGCGCCTCCAGTTTGTTTTCCATTATCTGATCATATACCAAACCAAAGGAAGACGACCTTCCTTGTGCGATTCGTCGGTTCGGAGGCCATGCAGCAAGGAGCCAGTCATATTGGCACGAGCCTACCACAATTCCCGGTTGGCAGCGGCCGCTACCCCGCGTGCCCCACGCCGCGGCTAAACGTAGATGCAACCAGGATTTCCCTCCCCGCTCCCCATACATTCTTTTTACAACTCTTCCACGATTCTCGCGTTTCGCGACCTTACTTTCAAATTGCGGTCACCGGAACACGGTGAGCGCGAGACGCAACACAGGAGGAAGATCATGACCGTTCTAAATCGACCCTGGATGACGCACATGCAGTTCACAAAGGGCGCGCCGAAAAGCGTGGCTCTCGCTTTTCTCCAGGTCGAAAACAGTTTCGCCCAGCTATACCCTGGGCCGATCATTGGCGATCTAGTCATGGATTTCGAGACGCCCAAGGGATGGGCGGTCAAAAGCAGCTCGCCCGCAACCATCGAAACGACGCGACCATTCGCACCCAGGGTAACTGCGCCCCGATCGGGAAGCCGTCCAACCCCACCACGCTGACCAGTGCGCCGGTAGCATCCACGGCCCTCAGTCTATACCACGATCCCCTTCCGAACCGCGTACAGAATCAGGTCGGCCGGGCCGTGCAGATTCAGCTTTTCCAGGATGTTCTTTCGATGAGTCTCCACGGTGTGCACGCTCAGGCACAACCTGCCGGCAACCTCCTTATTGCTGCTTCCTTCTGCGATCCGTTGCAGAATCTCGCGCTCCCTCTCGGTCAACAGGTCGTAGCTGTCTTCCCCACCCGCGCAGCGAATCCTCTCGACATGCTCCTGCTGTAGCAGCCTGGTCACCTTCGGACTGAAAAACGATTTCCCGGCCCGCACCGCTCGGATCGCCGCGATCAGTTCATGCTCGGCCGATTCCTTCAGCACGTATCCGCGCGCGCCCGCTCGAAGGCAACGCAGCACGTAGGTCTCATCGCTGTGCATACTCAGCATCACCACGCCCGCCTGCGGGTACCTTCGCACGATCTGCCCCGTCGCCTCGATGCCATTCAACCCAGGCATGCCGACATCCATCACGACGACATCGGCGCCCTCCCGCGCCATCCAGTCGACCGCCTCCCTCCCGTCGGTGGCCTCCCCTGCGACGGCCATGTCGGGCTCCCGCTCCAGCAACAGGCGCAGGCCACTCCGCAGGATGGCGTGGTCGTCCGCCAGCAACACGCGCACGCGGTTCATAGCGGCAACTCTGCCGTCACCGTGGTTCCCCGTCCGGGCTCCGATTGCACCCGAAACCGGCCGCCGAGTTGCGACACGCGCTCCTCCATACCCAGAAGGCCGAGCCCCCTGGTCCGTCCCGTGAGAAATCCTCTGCCATCGTCCTCCACGTTCAACATCACCGTCTTCGCCACCTTATGGAGGCCGATTCGCACACACTTGGCCGCCGCATGCCGCACGCAGTTCTGCAGCGCCTCCTGAGCCACGCGATAGATGCAGGTGAGGTGGGGGTCGGGCAGTTCGCCGGCGCTGTCCTCAGCCTCCACATGAACATTGAGCCCCGTGCGATGCCCCACTTCCCGCGCCTGCCACTCCAGTGCCGGCACGAGGCCGAGGTCGTCGAGCATGGAAGGCCGCAGCGACAGCGCGATCCGCCGCACCGCCTCGACCGTCCGCTCCGCTACCGACGCCACTGACTGGAGTTGGGTACGAACCTCCAGGACGTCTTCCGTCCGGGCCGCGGAGCCAACATCCAGCAGGAGGCTCGACAGCGACTGCCCGATTTCGTCGTGCAGCTCGCGCGCGATCGCACGGCGTTCCTCTTCCTGGGCGCGCACCAATTGGGCGGAGAGTGCCCGCGCATCGCCCTCCAGGCGCATGAGCCGCCGTCGGGTTCCGAACGCCACAAACAGGCCAAGCGAAATCACCAGCGCGAATTCCGTCGCGAGGATGGAGCGAAGCCTCTGGTACAGCAGCGAGAACTCGGACTCCCCGCGTTTCGCTTCCCGGTCGAGCGCGGCGCCGATGGTATCGGCGATCTGCAGCATGGTCTCGCGGCGCTGCCGCAGTTGCCGCCGGAAGTACGCATCCACACCCGGCGTGGGACGCGCGCCGGCCATCTCCGCCATCAGGTCGAGCACATTCCAGTAAGCGGTCACTTCCCCGCGCAGGTTGGCGTCGGAGTACTCTCGGGCGGCGGCCTTGCTGTCCTCTTCAAGCGACTTCAGTTCCTTCAGCATGGCGGGCGCGCCGGCCTCATTGGGCGCCAGGAAGTAGTCCTGGGCAAGGGTGCCCGAGCGGTAGATACCGCCGCGGATCCGCTCCAGCCATTGGCTGCGTGCGATAAAGCGCGCGCGCTCGGCGGATTCGCCGCGGCGGATCCGTTCGAAGACCACCAGGGCGGTAACTCCCGTGATGGCGGAGAGCAGGACCAGGCCCCCTAACGACCAGGTCAGCAGCAACCGTGTTTTCGATCCCACGCCCTACAGCATAAGCTGCGGCGCCACCGAAAAGAATACCCACAATCCGGTATCGATTCGGCGGACGGTTTGAGGCTCAATGGAGGCATGAGTAGAATTTGCTTAATTGTGGTGATTGCGGCGCTGTGCGGATGTCGTCACCATCGAGATCCCCCCATGCCCGTGCCGGTCGTGCCCGATCCAATTCGTGAGACCTCCGCGCGGGCGTCAACAGGGAGTGCGGTTGAGCCGCCGGCCGCGTCCCCTGAGCGGCCCAATGAAGGGTCGCATAGTGCAGCCACCGAAGGTCGCGCCAAGCCGGAAGGCACCGCGCCCAGGGACGTGACAGTGGTGGTCCTGGAACTGAACGGTGAATTGAAGGACGCGTTCTTCGACTACGATCGCTCTGCGCTGTCGCCGGACGCCATCTCCGCGCTACGGCAGGATGCCGCGCTCTTGCTTCCCATCCTGGCCGAATTCCCGCAACTCAAAGTGACCATAGAGGGACATTGTGATGAACGTGGTTCGGCGGAGTACAACCTGGGCCTCGGCGACCATCGCGCAGGCAGCGCCGCAGAAGTGCTTCAGCGCTTCGGCGTGCCGTTGGCCCATCTGGAAATCGTCAGCTACGGCAAAGAGCGGCCACAGTGTACGGAGCTGAAGGAGTCCTGCTGGCGCCTGAACCGCCGCGCCCATCTGTTAATCCGGCCGCCCGCGCCAACGGACTGACGCCCGAAAAAAAGACCTTGAGCCACGAATAAACACGAATGAACACGAATAAGCAAAGACACAGGAGGGCTTTGGGTTTTCTTATTCGTGTTCATTCGTGTTCATTCGTGGCCCAATCCTTCTTACGGCCGTCAGTTCTCCGTCGGCGTCTTCCGCACCGAGTCGACCACCAACACTTCCAGCGGCGCTTTGCGCGATTCCAGCTTGAGGCCAATCGTTTGAATGGCGGAGAACAGCGAATCGCCAGACCCGCCCTCCAATAACCTCAACGCTTCCGGCGGGAGCACCACGCCGGCCGCGATCGCCGACCGGATCTGCATGGCGCGGTAATCCTCCGGCGTGAATGCAAGCTCGAAATCGTAATTGCCCGTCAACCCGGTGGCGTCTACTACGGGGCGGTCCAGGAAGCGTCCCAGTGTGTCCACAAAGGAGGCCATGGTCAACTTGGTCGCCACGATTTTGTTATCCGCGAAAACGAAGCTGGAGCCTCTCCCGAAGCTCAAGGCGACGCCCCCGCGCCCGCCGCTTCCGGCGACGTTTGTGGCTCCGCGGCCGCCTGGGCCCTCCCCTGTCTCCTCGTCGAGCGGCGACTCTTTCATCTTCGACCCGCCCTTCCCCACCACCAAGGTATAGACCGGGAGATCCCTGGTCTCGCGGTGCATCTTCATTTCGAAGCGGTCGGCGAGCAGGCTTTGCAGCATAGCCGGCACCTCTGAGCGAGTGGCGCCCGCAGGCAATTTGCCCGAGATATCGAACCGCTCCCCAGCCATCCATTCCGGCCCCTGAATCTGGTAGAACTTCACCTGGTACGCCGCTACCATGTAGTCCTTCAACGAGAGGGCCACACAGTTGACCAGCGCGCCATCCACATGGACTCCCACGTTCACTTGTGAGCCGCCGCTGAGCAGGGCTGAAGGCCGGATCGAGGCAACCTCAAATTCCGCACGTGGCGGCGCCGTCTGGCCGAACACCCCTACCGGCACAAGGATGGCGAGAATCATTCCAGAAGTTTTTCGCATATAGAAAGAGACGAGACAACCGAGGCAAAAGATCCGAAGAAGTGGGGCGCGTCACCGACCTGCCAGCCACCAGGACAGGATCGCACCTCTCGCACCGCAATTCCTGTAACCTACATCCGTTCGCCCAGTATAAGACTCCAGGACCGCTCCGCTATGCTCGACCGCACCCTGCAAGATCTTCGCTTCGCCGTTCGCCAGCTCGCCCGGAGCAAAGGCTTTACCCTGACCGCCGTCCTGACGCTGGCGCTCGGAATCGGCGCCAACACCGCCATCTTCACCCTCGTCCATGCCGTGATGCTGCGCTCGCTGCCGGTGGCCGACCCCCAACAACTCTACCGTCTGGGCGATGGCGACAACTGTTGCGTCGACGGCGGCCGTCAAAGCCACTTCTCCATCTACGCCTATCCTCTGTATACGTACCCGCGCGACCAGACCCCCGAGTTCGAGCAGATGGCCGCCTTCCAGGCCGGTCTCGCCCGAGTCGGCGTCCGCCGACAGGGAGGCGCCTCCGAGCCCTTCACCGACCAATTCGTCTCGGGCAACTACTTCACGATGTTCGGCATCCGCCCCTTCGCCGGCCGACTGCTGGCCTCGACCGACGACCGGTCCGGCGCGCCGCCCGTGGCCGTGATGAGCTATCGGGCCTGGGAGCAACATTACGGGGCGGACCCCTCGATCGTAGGATCGGTCTTCATCGTGGATGGCGCTCCGTTCACCATCGCGGGCATCGCGCCGCCCGGCTTCTTCGGCGATACCCTGCGTCCCAACCCGCCCGATTTCTGGCTGCCGCTGGCCGCCGAACCCTACGCGCGCCACCGGAACTCCCTGCTGAATCGCACGGACCAGCACTGGCTCTACATCATCGGCCGCCTCAAACCAGGCGCGTCCATTGCCGCGCTCGAGTCGCGAGCCAACGTCGCGATGCGCCAATGGTTCCTGGCCAACGATCCGCCCAAGAATGATGGCGACCGTCGGGATCTGGAGCGCCAGCACATAACCGTCGCCGGAGCCGGTGGAGGCGTCGCCATGATGAAACAGAACTACGAACAGGACCTGCGCCTCTTGATGGCCGTTACCGGCCTGGTGCTGCTGATCGCCTGCGCCAACCTGGCCAACCTGCAACTCGCCCGCGGAACCGCCAATGCCGCGCAGATGTCCGTAAGGGTGGCGCTCGGCGCCCAGCGCGCCCGCCTGGTCCGCCAGACGCTCACCGAGAGCCTGCTGCTGGCGGTATTGGGCGGCGCTGCCGGCCTGGTGGTTGCCACGGAACTGGCGCGCTTCCTGATCGGCCTGGCCTTCCATTCTGCCGCCTACATTCCCATCTCGGCCACGCCCTCGCTGCCCGTGCTGGGGTTTGCGTTTCTGCTCTCGCTGGTCACCGGCGTCGTTTTCGGGATCGCGCCCGCCTGGTCCGCCTCCCGCGCCGATCCCGCGGCAGCTCTGCGGGGAGCCGGACGCTCGGCCGCCAGCCGCTCCACACTGCCCCAGCGGTCGCTGGTAGTGCTGCAGGCGGCGGTCTCTCTGGTGTTGATGGTAGCCGCGGGCCTGCTGGTGAAAACGCTTGGCAATCTCACCAACCAGTACTTCGGATATCAGCCCCAGGGCCGCATCATCGCCAACGTGAACGCGGCCCTCAGCGGCTATGCGCCTGAAAAGATCGCCGCTGTGTACCGCGACATCCAGCGGCAGCTCCGGCAGATCGGCGGCGTCCAAAACGTCAGCCTGTCTCTCTACGGCCCGATGGAGGGCAACAACTGGCAATCCGGCGTGACTCTGGAGGATCGGCCGGATCACATGATCTTCCCATCCTGGGACCGCGTGAGCCCGGGTTTCTTCGACACCATCGGCGCGCGCATCCTCCGTGGCCGCATGTTCGACGACCGCGACACGCCCGATTCCACCCACGTGGCCGTGGTCAACCAGAGCTTCGCCGATAAGGTCTTCCCGAATGAGAATCCCATCGGCAAACGTTTCGGGACGGGTGGCGTGGAGCACCGCGCCGATTTCCAAATCGCGGGCGTGGTGGAAAATGTGCGCTTCCGCAATCCGCGGATCCCCACGCCGCCCATGTTCTTCGTACCTCTGCTGCAGATGGGGAAAAGCGAATGGGCGGACAGCGGCAAGGCCCGTTCGAACATGATCGGCAACATCGAGCTGCACGTCTCCGGAACCCCCGGGGACCTGTCCGCCCAGATTCAGCGCATACTCGCGCAGATCGACCCCAACCTGACCATGATCAACCTGCTCACCCTCGAGGAGCAACTGGGGAATCAGTTAGGGCATGACCGCCTGTTGGCGCGTCTCACGGAGTTGTTCGGCCTGCTGGCCTTGCTTCTGGCGGCGGTCGGTTTGTATGGCATCACAGCCTACTCCGTGGCTCGACGCACCAGTGAGATCGGTATCCGCACCGCTCTGGGGGCCACTCGACCTCGTGTGATCGGCATGATCGTCGGCGGCGCGTTACGGCAGATCGGCGTCGGGCTGATCGTCGGCATCCCCGCGGCCCTGGCGTCCGGACGCGTTCTGGCAAATCAACTCTACGGCGTAAAGGCCACGGATCCCGTGATTCTAGCTGGCGCGGCGCTATTACTGGTAGCCGCCGCAAGCGTGGCAGGATTCGCCCCAGCCCTACGCGCCAGCAGCATCAACCCGGTAGAAGCGCTACGCACGGAATGACGGGGGAAAGCGATTTCGGGACTTGCGCCCCATCGGCGGCAACCGCTCCCTTACGGTCGCGGCTCGGTTGCGGCTGTTGCTGATTCAACGTGNNGACCGTAAGGGAGCGGTTGTCGCCGATGGGGCCTTCCCTTATTTGAACCTTAGCGTAATGCGATTCTCCTTCCCGCCATAGTTGAATTCCAGATCCTTCATTTTCTGCTTCTCCAGGGGAAAGTAGAGCAGCCCGCTCACCGGCTGGGTGGTCTTTTTCTCGGGGAGAATCTTGGCGTCCAGGACTTTCTTCAGAGGACTCTCCTGATCGTCGTTCTTCATGGTGGCCTTGGTGGGCCCCTTCTCACCCTGTCCGGCCCCGCCGCTACCCGCACCCATCCCAATGCCACCCATGCTCCAGCCGGATTTCTTGGGCTTCTTCGCCCCTTCCTCGTCGGAGAGCACCAACGCTCCCTGCCCGGCGATCTGGCTTCCGGCATAGGGCTTAGCCTTCTCGCCATCCTTTTCGGTGCGCAACACGAAGTCGTCGCGGTCGATGGCGATTTCTTTGCCATACTTCGGATCCACTTTTACTTCGGCCACAATATAATGTCCATCGAGATCCGAGCCGATTACTTCTTTGACATCGGCTGGATCGATGTACATCGTAACCGTGAGGATCAAGTCCTCGTTTTCGCCGCGGGCCGTGGAAACGGTCTTCTTGGACGCCGCCGTCAGGAGAAGCGCCGGCAAAAGAAGGAGGACGGGAAGCCGGGTTGCCATAGGAGAACCTCTGGACCAATTATAACGTCACGAAAAAAGGAGAGAATCCTCCGAAGTCGGGCACTGTTACAATGGAGCTTACAAACCCCATCAGTCAGGAGCTTTACCCCACATGGACGAAAAAGAGCGCACACGCGCCTTAGACCTCGCTCTCAGCCAGATAGAGAAGCAGTTTGGCAAGGGCTCGATCCTGCGCCTCGGGTCGAAGGATGCCATCGTACCGGTATCGGTGATCTCGACCGGTTCGATTTCACTGGACGCTGCTTTAGGCGTCGGCGGTTTCCCTCGCGGCCGCATCAACGAGATCTTCGGACCGGAATCGTCCGGTAAGACTACCATTGCCCTCCAGGTGATTGCCGAGGCGCAGAAGAAGGGTGGTATCGCCGCTTTCATCGATGTGGAGCATGCGCTCGACCCGGCGTACGCCCGGAAACTCGGGGTGGATATCGACAATCTCCTGGTCTCGCAACCCGACTATGGGGAGCAGGCGCTCGAAATCACCAACCACCTGACCTCATCGGGCCAAATCGACGTGCTGGTGGTGGACTCCGTGGCGGCGTTGGTCCCCAAGGCCGAACTGGATGGCGAAATGGGGGACAGCCATATGGGTCTCCAGGCGCGGCTGATGTCGCAGGCTCTGCGCAAACTGACGGGCGCCGTTTCCAAATCGCGAACCTGTTTGATTTTCATCAACCAGATCCGCGAAAAGATCGGGGTGATGTTCGGCAATCCGGAGACCACCACCGGCGGACGCGCGCTCAAATTCTATGCATCCATACGGCTCGACATCCGCCGCATCGCGGCGATCAAGGATGGGGAAAGCGTGGTAGGCAACCGCACCAAGGCCAAGGTGGTGAAGAATAAAGTGGCCTCCCCCTTCCGCGAAGCCGAGTTCGATATCATTTACGGCGAGGGAATTTCGAAGGAAGGCGACCTGCTCGATCTGGGCGTGGCGCAAAACATGGTCGAGAAGAGCGGCTCGTGGTTTAGCTACAAGGGAGAACGCATCGGCCAGGGCCGGGAGAACGCCCGCCAGTTCCTGAAGGACAACCCGGATGTCCGGCAAGCCATCGACACCGAGCTCAGGAAGGGCTTAGGCCTGATCAAGCCAGATCCGGTCGCCGCCCCCGCCGCGGAATCACCCATGCCCGTTGCCGCCGCCAAACCGGCCCCGGCCCGGCGGTAGGGTATGCTTTAGCTTGCCGTTCGGCCTTCGAAGGTGGATGTCTGGTGGGGCGGACCCCCTGGTCCGCGGCTGGCCCCCCGGCCAGCCATCGGCCAGAGGCCGACGGGGCCCGCGGACCGAGCTAGCCGCCGCTCGCGCACCACTGCGCCACCCCGCTGTAAGCCGGGCTGGCCGGGAGGCCTGTCCTAAATGAAGGAAGAAGACCGGGAGCGTGCCATTCGGCAGAGGCTTGCCCGCATGGAGAGCAGGCCGGCAGCTCCTGGCATCCCCACCGGATTCTCTGCCATCGATTCGGCCTTGGGAGGCGGTGGCCTTCCGCGCGGCCGCATCATGGAATTGTTCGGTCCTTCGTCCAGTGGAAAAACCACGCTGGCGCTCCAAATCGTCGCGCGCCTTCAGAGGAACGGTCCCACGGCTGGATGGATCGATGCCGAACACACCTTCGATCCGGCTTACGCCGCGGCGCTGGGGGTCGCCGTCGAGCGTCTGCCGGTGGCCCAACCCGACTCCGCGGAGCAGGCACTGGAGATCGCCCGGCAACTCGCCTTGTCCGGAGCGGTGGAGTTGCTGATCGTCGATTCCGCCGCGGCAATGGTCCCCAGGCTCGAGCTGGAAACCGGAATCGGCGTGAGCGGCCCGGGGCTGCATGGCCGGGTTCTGGCGTCGGGGCTGCGCAGTCTCTCGTCAACCCTGGCTAGAACGGGCGCCTCACTGGTCTTTCTCAACCAGGTCCGCAGCCGGATGGAGCCATCGGGCGGGGAAGCCGAAACCAGCGCCGGCGGCTCGTCGCTGAAACTCTATGCCGCGGTGCGCATCGCGTTAGGTCCGGGCAAAGGGAATCGGGTACGGTTTCGAGTGCTGAAAAACAAAGCGGCGGCGGCCTTCCGAGAGGGCGAATTAGAGTGGAATCCGGGCTTGGGATTCGCGGAAACCCTGTAAAATGGCCATTCCAGCGCGTGCGGCCTAAAAAATCGCCAAAAAAGGCCTATTTTTACGGTTATTCTCTTTACATCATCATGCCCTTCCCTTATGATTGAAATCGATTGAGACGGGCGCTCGGGAGAACGCCGCGGTCTACAGCCTTGTTCGATGGTGGCGGGGGCGGGCACGTGGGCCCTGGACCACGACGGAAATCAAAACACTACTGGATTCAAAGGAGAATCATGGCGAATCAGAGAATGACCCAGACGCAACTGGTAAGATCGCTCGCCGAGAGCTGCGAAGTCAACAACAAGACGGCGCGTGGATTCCTGGACAGCCTCGCAGGAATGGCAATCGCCGAGGTGAAGAAGAATGGCGTATTCGTGCTGCCGGGCATCGGCCGGTTGGTGCGCGTGGATCGCAAAGCCCGTCTGGGCCGCAACCCGGCAACTGGCGAATCCATCAAGATCCCAGCTAAAAAGGTGGTAAAGTTCCGCGTGGCGAAGGCCGCCAAAGACGCGATCGTGCCGCCAAAGAAGGCGAAATAGGCCGTCGCACCCACCAGAAAATCGAAACCCCGCGGAGCCGATTAAGCCCGCGGGGTTTGTCTGTTTGGACTCTGAAGCCGAGATGAAACCAACTCACCTTGCGGGTGGTTCCTCGAAGCCTACGCCTGCTTCTTCTCGTCGACCTTCTCTTCTTCCTTCAGTGCGGTTTTGAAGTTCTTGATACCTTCGCCTAATCCCTTGGCCAGTTCGGGGAGTTTCTTTCCACCGAACAGCACCACAAACACGATTGCGATGACGAGGATTTCGGGAAAGCCAAGACCACCGAGAGCACCAGCGATCTGAATGCCAGTGGGTTCCATTGCGGCCTCCTTTATACACCTTGTACACCCTATTGTAGCCGATTCTCGCCCGCTCTGTGGGGTATGCTTTAGCTTGCCCATCATTTAAAGCTCGCCTTTGGCTTGAAGCTTGCCCCAGAAAGTAGGACACCTTCCTGAGGCCAGCCTTGAACCTTGACTCCCACTGGCATTTCGTGTCGCCCTCCGCACGCGATAGCATAGAGTATGCGTCTCTGTCGTACGGCCCTTCTCCTCCTTACCGCACTGGCTCCGCTGTCCGCCCAGGACGTCCGCCCCAAAGACGTGCGCGAAATCGGCAAGGCGGGCTCCAGCGCCATCCCCAAGCTGCAGGCCCTCCTCAAGAACCCTGGTCTGGACATCCGCATCGAGACGGTCAAGCAGCTCACCGAGATCGGCACCCAATACAGCCTCGATCCCTTGATCCTCGCCACTCAGGACAACGATCCGGAGGTTCAGATCCGGGCCACCGACGGCCTCGTGAACTTCTATCTGCCGGGATACGTCCAGACCGGTCTCGGAGCTTCGCTGAAGAGGGTCGGCAACGGCATCAAGGGCAAGTTCACCGACAACAACGACCAGGTGATCGACCCGTTCGTCATTGTGCGTCCCGAAGTGATCTCGGCTCTCGGCGCCCTGGCTCGCGGTGGCGGGAGTATGGACGTGCGGGCCAATGCGGCGCGATCCATCGGCATTCTGCGCGGTAAGACGGCCGTGCCGGATCTGCTGGAGGCCGCCCATTCGAAGAATACTGACGTGATTTACGAATCGCTGATAGCATTGCAGAAGATCCGGGACGAGTCGGCGGCCCCGCGTCTCACCTTCCTGCTCCACGACCTCGATCCGAAAGTCCAGGTCGCGGCGATTGAAACCACCGGCCTGTTGCGGAACACGGACGCGGTTCCCGATCTGGTCGATGTGCTCAACCACGCCCGGGAGGCCAAGGTGAAGCGCGCGGCGCTCACCGCCATTGCCATGCTGCCCTCCCCGAATAGCCGCAATCTCTACGCGCAATACCTGCACGACAAGGATGACAAGATGCGTGCGGCCGCGGCCGAAGGCTATGCCCGCCTGCACAGTCCCGCGGATCTGCCGATGCTCGAAAAAGCATGGCAGGACGAAGGCAAGACCTCGCCGCGCCTCTCGCTCGCCTTCGCCCAGGTGATGCTGGGAAGAACCGAGTTGAGCGAGTTCAGCCCGCTCCAGTTCCTCATCAACACCTTAAATTCCTCGGCCTACAAGGGCGAAGCTTTCCCCTTCCTGGTGGAATCGGCCCGCGATGGTCAAATCCGCCGTGCGCTCTACCGCCCATTGCAGACCGGCACCAAGGACGAAAAGATCGGATTACTGGGGGTTTTGGCGCGAAGCGGCGACAAAGCCAGCATTCCCGAGGTTCAGAAGCTCACCACCGATCCCGATCCCGACGTCGCCCGGGAAGCCCTTCGCGCGCAACGCACCTTACAAGCCCGATTCTAGCGGTGACGTCAGGGGCCAAGTCTGTGGATTGTACGATTGGTACCCATCTGACCGACAGGGCACACATCACCACAAGAATCCCTGGCTCCTCTCGGCGTACCAGGGTGGGACGCGAAAAGAGCCGGGATTGTGAGCTTATTGCAGCCTTTCGGGAAAGGACTACTTCGCCTTCTTCTGCTTCTGTTGGCCGACACGGACCTTGAAGTGTGCCGACTTGGATTCCTGGAACGCCTTGTGATCGTGGCGCCCCACGGCATCCGCCAGGTACTTGTCCACGTCCGCGTCCTTGGGAAGGACGGCCATCAGGGTGTAACTATCGTTGCAGGTCGGGCAGAAGGGCCGGAACCGCTTCACATTCGGAATTGCCATAACTCTAGATATTCTAGCAAACCCTTATGCGGTGTTGCTGGCCTGAGAAGCCAGATCTGGAGTCCCGTCCCACCAAACCTCTATATGTGCGGCAATGAACGGGATGCTCCAGGCGCTTTAGGCAGAGAGCCGTAGAATTAAAGTATGCACTCGAAAATGATTCTGCTGGTGGGTGTGCTCGTCCTGCCGCTGGCAATGAAAGCGGCTGGCGACGCGCCGCTCGATCGGGCAACGCTGCGAGGGCTGGCATCGGTCAGCGTCATCGTCGATCCGATTGACCCGGATTTGGTCAAGGAAGGATTGACTCAGGACATCCTTCAAAAGCGGATCGAGGGGCGCTTGCACGATGCCGGTATCGTCGTCGACCCGTCGGCTCGTGAATTCGTCGGGCTCCGGGTGCTGCAGGTGCATGCCCAAAAAGGCGCTTTCGCGGAGGGTTCCTTCGCGCTCTGCTTCTCTGTTGGCGTGTATCAGTCCGTTCA
>PMTT01000507.1 GCA_003167275.1 Bryobacterales bacterium
GGAGCGCCGACCGGCGGGCTGTCACAGCCTATTCAATCCGGCGCCGCCGGAGGCCGGGGCGCGGGTCTGCCGCGTCGAGACTCGTCTCGACGCGTTTTGCATAGCACCAGATCTACGCCCGAAGAGTTCGACGCTGCCGCGCCGCGACTCGTCCTGTCCCCTTAGCGGATGCCGCCATCCTCACTCTGCCGCCACCCGAAACCCATAATCCGCATATCGAAACTCCGGCGGAATGCTGCTCCTAGCCGCGCACCTCGCAATCTTGATCTGATGTCTCCAAGCCCCTCCGCGGGAAGCCCTTCGCGTCCCCGTCTCCGGCCCTCGCGGATTCTCCTCCGGTGATACCAGGTAATACAACGGGTCGTACCAATCCAGACACCACTCGTGCACGTTCTCGCACATATCGAATAGTCCGTAACCGTTCGGCTCGGACATCGCGATCGCCTCCGGCCCCTCGTGCCATCGCTCTCCATACGCAGGCCGCGACGTCACCGGGGCATCGCCCCAGGGATACAGCTTCTGCTCCATCCCGCCGCGCGCCGCAAACTCCCACTCCGCCTCGCTCGGCAGCCGGATCTCCATCCCCCATTCTGCCGAGAGCCACCGGCAATACTCCACCGCGTCGAACCAGCTCACCGACGTCACCGGCTCTGTGGCACAGGCATTCTTGCCTGTGTTGGTTTGTCCGGAAACCCCCTTTCGAAATGCCGCGTAGTCCTGTTCGGTCACCTGAAACCGGCACAATCGAAACGGCGCGACCGTCACCCGGTGCACCGGCCGTTCTTCGTCCCGGCCGTCCTCCTGTCCCATGAGGAACTCGCCGCCCGGAATGCGAACCAGATCGTTTGGGGTCATCTCCGATTCAGTGTGGCACAGGCATTCTTGCCTGTGTTGGTTTCCTGTGCAAGAAAACTGCGAACTCTTCCCTCCCACGAGCGTATTTATAGGTATCTATGGGACCCTTCGGTCAACAGATCAAGCACGTCTTTCGCAGCCTGGCGCGCACCCCTATGTTCGCGATCGTCACCGTGATCACGATCGGGCTCGGCATCGGCGCCAACACTGCCATCTTCAGCGTCGTCAACGGCATCATCCTCAAACCGCTGCCGTATCCGCACCCAGAAGAGCTGCTGAGCGTCATGCAGACCGCGCCGGCGATCGGGCTCGTGGACTGCGAACTGGCGCCCTCGGACTACTTCATTTTCCGCGAAGAGAACCAGACCATGCAGCAATTCGGCATATGGCAGGGCGACAGTGCCAGCATCACCGGCACGGGCTCCCCCGAGCAGGTGTACGCCATCGACGTCACCGAGGGCACACTCAACTCNNCGGCGCTTTGGCGGCGACTCTTCGGCGATCGGGCGCAACCTCCTGGTGGATGGAGAGTCGCGAGAGATCATCGGCGTGATGCCGCAAAGCTTTCGCTTCCTCGATGAGAAGCCCGATCTGATCCTCCCCTTCCGATTCGACCGCGCCAAGACCAACCTCGGAAACTTCAGCTATCGCGGCATCGGCAGGCTCAAGCCTGGTGTCACCCTCGCCCAGGCAAATGCGGACGTGGGGCGCATGCTCCCGATGGTGCTGACCAGGTTCCCGCCGCCTCCGGGCTTCAGCGCCAAACTGTTTGAGGAGGCCAGAATCCAGCCCAACCTGCGCCCCCTCAAGCAGGAGGTGGTCGGCAGTCTGGGTAAAGTCCTCTGGGTGCTGATGGGCAGCATCGGCGTGGTGCTGCTGATCGCCTGCGCCAACGTCGCCAACCTGCTCCTGGTGAGGGCCGAAGGGCGCCAGCAGGAATTCGCGGTGCGCGTGGCCATCGGCGCCAGTTGGGGCCGCCTGGCGAGTGCGCTGCTGATGGAAAGCATGGTCCTCGGCCTGCTAGGCGGTATCGCCGGGCTCTTCCTGGCATACGGCGCGCTGCGGCTCCTGCTCTCCGCGGCGCCGGCCTTTCTCCCCCGCATCGACAACATCTCGATCGATGCGCCTGCATTGCTGTTTACGCTCGCGATTTCGGTGCTGGCGGGCCTGCTGTTCGGGCTGATCCCCGTGATCAAGCACGCCACTCCGCGGGTCACCCTGGCATTGCGCGCGGGAGGGCGCACCTTGAGCCAGAGCAAGGAAGCGCATCGCGCACGGAACACACTGGTGGTGCTGCAAATGGCCCTGGCGGTAGTGCTGCTGATCAGCTCCGGACTGATGATCCGTACCTTTCAAGCCTTGCGGCGCATACAGCCTGGGTTCACCGATCCCGCCGGGTTGCAGACCCTGCGCATCTTCATTCCCGAGGCCCAGGTGAAGGAACCGGCGCGCGTAGTCCGCATGAACCAGGAAATGCAAGAGAAGCTGGCCGCGGTCCCCGGCGTAACGTCGGTGGCCTTCGCCAACTCTGTCCCCACCGACGGATATAACAGCAAAGACGTACTCTTCGCCGAAGACCGCGTTTACCGCGAGGGACAGCTTCCGCCCCTGCGGCACTTCAAGTTCGTCGCTCCGGGATTCTTCCAGACCATGGGAACCCGACTAGTAGCCGGCCGCGACTTCACCTGGACCGACCTCTACGACCACCGAAACACCTGCATCGTCTCCGAGAACATGGCGCGCGAGATGTGGCACGATCCATCCGCGGCGCTCGGCAAACGGATTCGCGAAGGCGCGAAAGACCCATGGCGCGAGATCGTCGGCGTGGTCGCTGATATGCGCATCAATGGCGCCGATCAGCAGGCTCCTACCACCGTGTACTGGCCTATCCTGATGGCGGGTTTCTGGGGTAATCCCGACTTCGTGCAGCGGGGCGTGGTCTTCGCCGTGCACACTAACCGCGCGGGCACGGAGAGCTTTCTCCAGCAGGCCCGGCAGGCCGTGTGGTCCATCGACTCCGACCTCCCCATTTCGCGCATCCGCACCATGGAGCAGGTGTACCGGGAATCCATGGCGCGCAGTTCCTTCACGCTGGTCATGCTGGCCGTGGCGGGCGGCATGGCGCTGCTGCTGGGGATCGTCGGGATCTACGGCGTGATCTCCTATTCAGTGTCGCAGCGGACCCGCGAGATGGGAATTCGCATCGCCCTGGGAGCGCCGCAAAGTGCGCTGCAGGGCATGGTGGTCCGCCACGGACTGCTGCTGGCCGCCGTCGGCGTGGCGATTGGCCTGGGCTCTGCCGCGGCCCTGACGCGCATCCTGGCGTCTATGTTGTTCGAAATCAGCCCGGTCGATCCGCTGACTTACTCCGCGGTGTCGGTTGTTCTGCTGGCCGCCGCGGCCATCGCCAGTTACGTGCCCGCACACCGCGCATCGCGAGTGAATCCCGTGGTGGCACTGCGTGCGGAGTAGGACGTTGCGCGGCCGAGTGTCTGGGATGCACCAGAGTAGATGTCTCGAACGCCCGGCGATTTGCCCCGTGATTGCAAACCGACTAGCCGCCCGGGGTGCAACCTTAGATTGGAAACCACCCCTCAATTGTTGCATCGCAGCCGTCGAGCCTAGCAAGTTGTTGCTTCCACTTATCCCCAGGGAGCCGCTGGGAGATCCAGCTCCCAAGTAACAGAACGAGGGCATCAACCGCATCACCGTCCTGGTCCTCGATGGCTCTGGTGGCTAGGTCCTCAGGGATCGGTAGCACGAATGGCGCCGACTTCAAGGCTTTAATAATGGCCTGCCGCGCTGTCTTATGCACGCCCGTGCGTCCCTTGTAGGAGACCCGCCGTTTCAGCAGTGGTCCCGAACAATCGCACCGGGGAAACCCTCGACAACAACGGTGGTTTTCTCGATCGCCGTCCATCCCCATGGCAGGACGCAGAATCCTTGTTTGGAAAGTGGGAGAAGCACTTCCCGAGCGCCGTAGATGGTTTGCCGGTAGAGTTGTTCAAACAGCGGGAACCAGGCGGTTTGGTTGTCTTTGTCGACTTGTCGGCGCTGTCCCCAGGTCACTCCCGCTCGATTTGTCGACTCCCTTGCCTCGTCGCGCAGCATCGTTGCATCGAGTTCGCGACCGCACCAACTAAGCCATTCCTGCCAGCTACTCAATTTCAGCGCGCAAGCGGTCTCCTTGGCGATGCCGAACGGGAAGTCTAGCGACCACCAGCCCGATTCTCGCTTGATCAATCCGGGAGATCACCTCTGTATATTCTGTCTGCGGTGTTGTCAGTCCGGCCGCACCGAAGTGCGACGTCTCTGCCCGGCGACCACTTTGCGATCCAGATCTTCCTGTTCCCACGCCGATCCTCCCGGCCGCCACTGAAATCTACACCATGGACTGGACAATCTGGCCGGGGCCAGCCTTCCGAGCTGGGGTCTGTGGCCACTGTTGTTTCTTTCCGGCGCGCCTCCTATCGGCGTCGCGAAGGGTGCTACTTGCAGGTCCGCGACCCCAGCGCTGGCGAGATCTTCAAAAGACTCATCGCCGAAGTCCCAATACGCAAACGACACCTGGCTCTTGAAAACCCTGGCCGCTCCGAGTCTACTTTTCCAGTGGCAGCCGGGAATCCTGTTAAGCGACTCGAACTTAACGCAGATCGGGTTGCGGATATGCCACCATGCAGCAAATTCCTCACGATCATGGTATAGCTCCCTGGTGGCGGGTTCGTCTGGCGCCTTTGTGGACCGATCAATCACTTCGGCGATGATCGCTTCCGCCGACTCAGCCGCAAGCAAGATGCAGATCCCGGGGCCGTCCCAATCCGTGCCAGGCTTGTGTGTGCCGAACCATGCTTCCTGGTCGGGAGAACTGCCGGCAAGATCCAAAATCCTCTCCAACTCCCGGAGTGGTGATGGCCCACCGCCCACAGTGAATCTTGCAATGAAATGCTTGTGCATCGACATTCGTTCAGCCAACAAACACTATACTAGAAAACGAAAGAGTCGGTACTTCGGAAAACGACACCCGATCCATTTGTTATCGTGTGGTTGTGCTGCCCGAGTTTACGGGTGAAGGGGACCTGCCTCCCGGAGTGCATAAGGCTGATTGGCATGAGTTCCAATCCCGGTTCGCCGGTTCCTCTCTGAGACGCGCATGGCTGGCAGGCCGCCTTCGGGCGCTCTTGGAACTCGCCGGCTCAAATGGAAAGCTGCGCCGGATCTTCGTTTGGGGCAGTTTTGTCACGGCGAAAACAGCCCCTAAAGACCTGGACATTCTTTTGATCATGGACGAAGACTTTGAAGTCGATGGAATTGCCGGCTCGGCGCAAGACGTTTTCGATTCCGTGCGGGCGAAGCTGCGGTTCGAATCTGACGTCTTCTGGGCGCGAACTTCCATCGGAGACGAAACGCTCGATCTTTGGCTCGATACCTACCAGACCTCCAGAAGCTTTCGAAAACGCGGTATTGTGGAACTGGAGCTACCGTGATTCAAACGGACGACCAGATGCTTCTCGCAGAGCAATGCATCGGCAATCTGCGGCGAGTCCTCCTCAAGGCCCGCAAGGTGCATTCGCGGCAGGACTACGCTCGAATGGCGGAGCCGATCCTGCTCGAACTTCAGCAACGCGAGCAGGAGATCCTCGAGTATTTGAGCACCGCGCCGGAGCAACCGGTAGCCAGTTAATCAGCCGCGGGCCTTCCGCCGCCGCCCCTTCGGCATCTCTTCCAAAATCGAGAACTGCAGCTTTCGCTCGTTGGGATCCACGCGATCCAGAACCACCCGCACCGCATCGCCGATCGAAAACTCCCGCCGCGTTCGCCTGCCCACCACCTTGCGGACGTTCTCGTGATACATGTACTGGTCTCCCGGCAGCGTGTCGATCGGCACCAGCCCCTCGATGAACAGCTCAGCCAGTTCCACGAACAGCCCGAACTTCGTGGTGCTGATGATCAACGCATCGAAGTCCTGGCCCACGCGCTCGGCCATGAACTTCACCTTCTTCCACT
This sequence comes from Bryobacterales bacterium, assembly GCA_003167275.1. Lineage (GTDB taxonomy): Bacteria > Acidobacteriota > Terriglobia > Bryobacterales > Bryobacteraceae > JAIQFL01. The sequence goes on from PMTT01000507.1 coordinate 5,860, forward strand.
CCACCAGCTCGCGCTCCGCGTCCGCCGCCCGCCTCTCCGATTGGGAGCACTCGTCGGCGATCCGGGGCAGGTCGGCGACCGGAGCCGTGAGCCGGGAGCCCGGGGCCTCGGAAAGAACGGCGCGCAGCAGCCGGTGCACCATCAAGTCCGGATACCGCCGGATCGGCGACGTAAAGTGCGTATAGGTATCCGCCGCCAGCGCAAAGTGCCCTACGTTCTCCGTGCTGTACCGCGCCTGCTTCAGCGACCGCAGCATCAGGTAACTCAAGATCCGTTCTTCCGGCTTGCCCTCGATCTCGGCCACCAGCTTCTGGTAATGCCGCGACGAAATCTTCATCCCCGATTCCGCCACTTCCACCTCATGCCGCCGCTTGCTGCCGTCGCGCCGCTTATCCGTATATCCGAACCGCTTCACCGGAACCGCTCCCACCCCCAGCGAATAGCCGAAGTGCGCGGCCACCTCCTCGAACTCCATCACGCGCTTGGGGTCGGGCTTCTCGTGGATCCGGTAGATCGAAGTCTCCACGTGATGCTCCAAATGCGCCGCCACCGCCTCATTGGCTGCCAGCATGAACTCCTCGATGATGCTGTGCGCGATGTTGCGCGCGGCGCGAGTCACCCCCGTCATGGCGCCCCACTCGTCGAACTCGATCAGCGGCTCGGGCAGGTCGAAATCGATCGACCCCCGACGCACCCGCTTCTTGTTGAGGATCAGCGCCAGTTCCTGCATCAGCTCGAACCGGGCTACCAACGGTTGGTAGCGCTCGCGCAGAGCGGCGTCGCCTTCCAGTAGCAAGTGGACGTTGGTGTACGTCATGCGCTCCACACTGCGGATCACGCCGGCGGTGAACTCCTGGCCCACCACCGCGCCTTGGTGATCCAGCTCCAGCAGCGCTGAGAGCACCAGCCGGTCGGCCTGCGGGACCAGCGAGCAGATGTTGGTCGAAAGCTCGTACGGCAGCATAGGCACCGCGCGATCCGGAAAGTAGACGCTCGTGCCGCGCAGTCGCGCCTCCTCGTCGATCGGCGTCCCAGGCCTCACGTAGTGGCTCACATCCGCGATGTGCACCTGGAGCGCGTAATTGCCGTTGGGCAGCTTGTCCACCCACACCGCGTCGTCGAAGTCCCGCGCCGTCTCGCCGTCAATGGTGACGATGTCCATGCCGCGGAAGTCCTGCCGTCCTTCCAATTCGGCGTCCGCAATCGCTTCCGGCACAGCTTGCGCCTGCTCCACCACCTCCGGTGGAAATTGGTGCGGCAGGTGGTGCTTGCGGATCACGATCTCCACGTCCACGCCGAAATCGTCTTCGTGCCCCAGTATCTCGATCACGCGGCCCACCGGCCCGGCGCCCTTCTCCGGGTATTCCAGCAGTTCGACGTTGACCACCATCCCGTCCAGTTCGCCCACCGACGAAACCTTCGGCGCCACCACACCGATCCGGTCGACCGCGGGTCCTTCGGGCGGGAACTCCATCCCCTCCGGGATCTCGATCCACTGCTGGACGCGCTCGTCGTGCGGCACCACGTACTGCCCGCGGCGCCCGATGTGGAATTCGCCGACCACCGTGGGGTGCGCCCGCTTGAGCACCTTCACGATCTCGCCATCCGAGCGCCCGCCCGCTTCGATGCGCGCGATTCGCACCACCACCCGGTCGCCGTGCATGGCCTTCTCGGCGGATTCCGGCGGGATGAAGACATCCCCCACGATCCCTTCGAGAGGCCGGTCGGCGATCAGGAACCCATACCCGTCGCGGTGCATGTTGAGCCGCCCGACTACGAATTCGCGGCTGCGCGCGGTGACCGCGTACTGGCCGGCGCGCGTTTCGATCAGGTCGCCGCGAGCGGTCAGGCGCGCCAGCGTGGTTTCCAGCCCGGTGCGTTCCTCGCCCTTGGCCCCCAGTTCGCGCACGAGCTGTTTGAAGTTGGCGCGGGCATGCGGCAGCTTGGAGATGTGGTCGAGAAGTGCCGTGTCCGTCATGCCCCATTTTACTGATAACGGGCGCTTGGCATGGAGCGAAAACTCGGCATCAACGCCCGCCGCCCTAATTCGGTGGCAGTCACCGTAACTCCCGAATTCCTATTTCGGTGGCAGTCACCGTAATCCCCGAATTCGGCCATCGCATGTCCGGGCCGTCCGACATTCGGTGACAGCCACCGAATTAGAGGTCCATTTTCCTGGCAACGCGGGGCCGGCATGGAGCGAAAACTCGGCATCAACGCCCGCCGCCCGCGGAGCGTCTAATTCGGTGACAGTCACCATAACCCCCGAACTCGGCAGGTGGGAATTAGGGAATTGCGGTGACTGTCACCGAATTAGAGGTCTACCATGAAGCGCTTCATTCTTCTGCTGCTCCCTGCCGTCCTGTTCGCGGCGCAGGCCCGCTATGCCCGGCTGGGCGAGTTCGAGGGCAAGGTAGAAGTCCAGATCCAGGCGGCCGACTCCTGGGTTCCCGCGGAACGCAACCTCCCGCTGCCGGAATCTTCGTGGCTCCGGACCGCCGCCTCCTCGCGCCTCGAAATCGAGCTGGACGATGGCAGCGTCTGGCGTCTCGGCCCGAATTCCCAAGGCGAGATCTCCGACTATTCCCGGCTTTCCACCGGCCAGCGCGTCACCCTCCTCTCGCTCGACCATGGTCTGGGCTACTTCACAGGTCAGTCGGAGGGCAAGGACGCTTTGACCCTGGTCGTGCCCGGCGCACAGGTAACGATGGGGCGCTTCGCGAGGGTCCGGATCGAAGCGCAGGACAGTTGGAGCCAGGTCTCCGTCATCCAGGGAATCGTGCGATTCTCCTCCCCCGCCGCCGAAATTGAGCTCCGCGAAGGTCAGACCGCGCGCGTGGAACCCGCCAATCCGTCGCGCTTCTTCCTCGACCGCGACGTGCCATCTATGGACCTCGACCAGTGGAGCGCCGATCGTGACAAGGCGCAGGCCGCCACCACCTCCGGGGCGCATGTCCGCCAGCGTTACGGACTCCAGGATTTGGACGCGGCGGGCGTTTGGATCCAGACCGCCGATCTCGGCGCCGTCTGGAAGCTCAAGAACCAGGACGGTTGGACGCCCTTCCAAAACGGCCGCTGGCGTTGGTACGGCACGCTCGGCTACACCTGGGTGAGCGATGACCCGTGGGGTTGGCTGCCCTATCACTACGGCCGCTGGACGCGCCGGGACAACCTCGGCTGGGTGTGGGCCCCGGCCAACAGCACCGTCTTCAAACCTGGCGATGTCTACTGGATGCGCGGCGCCAGGCTGGTAGGATGGGGGCCGCTCGCGCCGGGCGAGGTCTGGAATCCAGCCAACCCGGATCTCGGCAACCCGCAGCAGTTTCTGAACGCCAACATGACCTACGCCAGCTTCCAGCCGGATGCTCTGGTCATCGACCCGGCCGGCTTCACCGCTCGTCCCAAGGAGCCGCTGGCCGTCGCCGCGTTCGTGCTTGCCCTTCCTTCGCCCATGTTCCTGGCGGAGCGCCTGGAAGCCATGCGGCCCGAGTTGCGCGCCGGCAGCACGAGGTTGACCCCGGTGCTGGAGGGTGTGACGTTCCAAAACACCAATACACGCCCGATCGTGATCATCAATCCGACCCCGCCTCCGCCGGTGGTGGTGGTCACCGAACCGCCTCCTACGCCACCGGAGACGGTCGATGTCCCCTATCCGGTGCCGGTCTACACGGGCATTGTGACGCTGAATCCCCCGGCGCCGCAAAGCCAGCCCACCCGTTC
>PMTT01000823.1 GCA_003167275.1 Bryobacterales bacterium
CAACGATGCCGGGCAGCCCGGGGATCGGGGATGGGAGGCCATCGCGATCCTGGTGCGGGCGCGGCAGGGCATCGCGGAGATCCAGGTGCGGGCCGGCGATTACCAGGGGGCGGAGGCCACGCTGCGCGCCGCACTGGAGCCGGCGCGGCGTCTGTGGCAGGACGGGCCGAAGGGGCTGGAAGCGGTGCAGCGTTCACCGGCGTCGGTGTACATCCGGATCAACATGCTGCTTGGCCACGCCTTGATGCGGGCGTCCGACGTGGACCGCAATGTGGATGGCGTGAAGCAGGCGCTCACCCAATTCGAACGCACGGTCGAGATCGCCGAAGAGGAGCGCCGCCGCCATCCGGAGATGCCCGACCTGGCCGGACGCTATAGCCAATACGTCGGCTACGCGTTGGAGTTGCTGGGGATCTACACGGGAGACCAGGGGTATTATCTGCGCGCCCGGACGGCCCACCACCGCTCCGCCGAAGCGTCCAGGGAGACGTTCCGGAAGCTCCCCAATCCCCGCACACAACGGGACCTGGCAGACGCCCTGTGCGATGACGGCTGGTGCCGGCGTTTGTGCGGAGAGTATCAGCCGGCGATCGAAATCCTCAAAGAAGCGCTGGCGCTGATGGAGCCGGTAGCCAAAGCCGATCCGAACAGTCTGGAAGCGGAACTGGAGCTGGCGACGATCGATTTCCGCCTGGGCGCCGCCGAAGGCGCCGCGGGTCAGTCTGGCGCAGCGCTTGGGCATCTATTGAAAGCGAAGTCCATGGTGAAGCTTCCGGCGCGGATTGATTCGACCGACCGCGAGAGGGTCGTGCTCTACGCGCAGATCCGTGAGGCTCTGGCGGAAGTGCTGATACAACGGCACGAGTTTGCGGGGGCTGTGCAGGCGCTGACTGAGGCGGTCGCCGCGGTGAAGGGAGGACAGAGCGTCCCGCCCTGGAGGGTGGTGGAACTGGAAGGCCAACTGGAGCGGGCGCGAAAGGTGCGGTGAAGGGCAAGAAAAACGGCGAGGAGGAAGGCCGTTGGGATGTGTAGTTCACCGGGTTCACGAACGGCCCCAAGCCGCCGGCCTCATGGCCGATAACGATTTTATCGGACATAAGCAAGGCCCTTGCGGTAATCGCAGTCCACTTGTTGATCGTGTACTCTATGACTAATCCGCTGCACCTAGAGGCTGGCGTCGCACGCACTGATCGCTGCCTCTTGGTGAGCGATTCCGGCAAACGCCGCCGAGTGGAAAGGAAGTTGTCATGGTCGAACAAGAATTGATGCAAGTTCTCAACAAAATCGATGAATCAAGTCCTGAGTGGATCACGCTTGCGCACAACGAGTCCCAGCGCCATGAGCGTCAAAGAGTAGAAGACTCCAGAAATCGGTTTTTCAACTCTTGATCGCGGGTTGCTGACAGATGGACAGATGTTGAGAATCACATTGAACGAGAGCGCGATAAACGTCGCGATATCATGTAGTTTATGGCAGCCCTGCGCCACCACCACATTGAGCATAAAATCTTGAACCTCGTCCTCAAGCATGACGATCCCTCAGGATATCCGTTCATGCTTGCAGAGCTGGCGCTCTTCTTCCGTCAAACGCTCCCTGACATCCATAACGGCGAGTTGGTGGAGACGTTCAGCGGGCTACGACCCAATTACATCACACTTTGGAAATGGAGAGACGACGAGAAACGCTTCGTTGAGTATCCGTCTGAATTCAGCGATGGCGACAAATTCTTCTATCAGGGAGACTTTCGCGCGCGGCGCACTCCACAAACGCATTCCCGTTTCCAAGAGCTAACCGCGATGATTGCCGAAGGAACTGAAGGCCAAGACCGGGAGCTTAAAGCGAGATTTGAATACTTGGACCGACAATTCGCAGCATTGGCCATCGCGGAAGCACGAAGCAGTGTATCCGAGGACGACCACCAACCTCACCCAAAGGTCGGAGCGGTTGTTGTCAGAGACGGCGCGGTGCTTGCTAGCGCCCACCGGGGTGAGGTCTTGGGATGCCATGCGGAATTCATCGCACTCGAAATTAAACTCGGCAACGCTTCCCTTGCAGGTGCAACCGTGTACACCACGCTGGAACCGTGCACGGAAAGAAACCACCCCAAGGTGCCATGCGCAACCCGATTAGTGGAGCGGAAGGTCAAGAGGGTGGTAATTGGGATGCTCGACCCTAACCCCTTGATTACGGGTCGCGGACAGCTGCTGTTGAGGGAAGCAAACATCATAACCGACTTTTTCCCCCATGACCTCATGACGGAGGTCGAGGAACTAAATCGTGACTTCAAACGGCTGCACAAGATGCGGAGCGCCACCGAAGGTCCTCTAAGCACTGGCCGAAAGTTCGACCGCACAACAGGGAAATTGAAACCAACGGAAATTATACTCGGGTCAGGTTCAGGTGATAAATGCCTTGAAATTGAGATCGGAGATTCGGAATGTACCTTTGTGTTTAAAGGGCCAGCAGGTCAACCTTGGCTGACTTTGTGGGATGTGGATCGCTTCTTAGTCGAGAAGATCGAAGGAAAGTTGGCGGTTTCTACAACTATTCGCAATGAGCATGGAAAAATCATTGCCGAGCTTACCAGAAATGAATGGAAGATCCGACCATCGCTGCTTTGGGACAAGAATTTCAGTGATAGTGCTTTGGAAGTTAGGGACGAGGAAGGCCATATTGTGTTGCAAGTACAAGTTCTACTGGAAAAGGTCAGAATTCAGGGCATCTGGAGAGGCGCAAAAGGCGAATTCTTTCAACTCGTTAAGTCGCCGACGGGCAAGGGTGGTCTTATGGTATGCAGAAGCGAAGGTTGGATACCCATCCAGCCATTATTCCTATACCCGAGCGAATTGCATCAAGGAGAGTTGGCAAAATAAGGGCCGATCGGTGTCAGCCTGTGCACGGGGCCGAGTGCTGTTGCGTGCCGTGCAATGTTCAGAGCATTTCCGATAACCGGATGATATGTAAACTTTCCTGGGACTATTCCTTCACCGCCTTCGCTGCCCGGTACGCTTCCCACCTCTGGCGGCCGGCGGCCTTGCGGCGCTCATCTGCCGCTTCTTCTTCCCTCGCCGCTTCGTCAACCGGGCCCTCGTCCAGATCGGGATCGACTTGCGCGTCGTCCATTTCGCCATGCTACTCTCGGTTGAATAATAGGCCGTTAAGCCGGAGGAAAGCATGATTGTTCTGAGGGTTGATGACCTCGACGCGCCGCCCGAAGCACGGACGTTGATGGATGACCTAGCCTCGGCCCTAGGCCCGGACTACGAAGTCCAGTTCACGATGCGGGAGAGCGAATGGCTCCCGCACGCGGTTGAACATATCAAGGTTTTCATCCACACGCCGCTCGGCACGGGCCTGACGATTACGCTGGTGAACCAGATCCTCAATTTCTTTCTGGCGTGGGCGAAAGATCAACGCGTCAAGCGTCCCGAGCACGAGGTTAAAAAACTGACGATTTACGGGTCGAACAGGCAGCCGCTCAAGGTTGTCGTCGTTAAAGGCAATAAGGTTGAGGAAGGGTAAATAAATATCACCAGAGATAAACAGTACGCCGATCAAAGGTCTTTTAAGCTACATCCTGATGGGGAAGAATTGTATGAGGTTATGGTCCACCATGTGGGCCACGATGAGGTTTGCGGTGGTGAAGTGTATTCGACTGACGGCGGTTTTAATGCGCGAAATGTGGGAAAACCGGCCGCCGCCGGGCCGGCGCAACATTTACGGACGATGAAGACGGAGTGAGACATTTTACGTTTTACGCGGGAAGGTAATCGATAAACCCTTTAACAGCATGGCGCCATGGCGGCGTATGATAACCTTTATCATGCAGTGTAAAGAAGAGGTGAAACTCGTGGAGAAGACGGATCATTGTAAAGCTTACGACCATTCCGCTAGGTTGAATGGTTCCAGCAATCCACGGAGGTAATTGTGAAACTGAAAACCTTCCGAATCTTGAACTACCGGTCGATCAATGACAGTGGTGAAATCGAGGTCGCGAAAATTACAAGCCTGGTCGGACGCAACGAGTCAGGAAAGAGCAATCTACTCTTGGCGCTTCAGACGCTCAATCCCGCGGGGGGCGTTCAGAGCCTTTCACCAATTAAGAACTTTCCACGGCATCGGCGACTTTCAGAGTGCAGCGACGATACGCCGGTCGTGTCTACCTTATGGGAGTTGGATCAAAAGGAGCAGGCAGAACTTGCTGCCATCTTTCCCCGCGCGTTAGGCGTCTCACGTGTAAGCATTGATAGGGATTATAAGGCGATTAGATCGGCCCGGTTCATTGATCTTAAGCCTCTCGTATTTTCAATCGATGAGGTTGAGGCACGAATTCGCAAGGTCCGTCCCGTAATCGAAGCTGAAGTTTACAAGCTCGACGCCGCTGTGCAAGACCACGTCAAAGCCTCCATTGAAGAATGGGCGTCCGCATTAGTTGCACAAACGGAAGGTCCGCAATGGGCCGACGCCTCGGCGCCGGCGCTAGCCAAACTGCGGCAGGCATTGGCCACGTTTGCCATCAGCCTGCCCGATCGCGAGGAGGGCCTGACGGCGGAACTGGAGCAGCTTGCCGCCCAAATTCGTAAAGATGGCCCCGCATGGCAAGCTGCCCGTAGTTGGGCTACGCAACGATTGCCTGTGTTCATTTACGTAGATGACTATCCCCACTTGAACGGGCACCAGAATATCGCCGAGTATCTAGGGCGCAAAGGCTCGAATCAACTGGGCGAGTCAGACCGCAATTTTGAGAAGATGTGCAAGGTTGCCGACCTGTCTCCGCAACAGCTCAACGACCTCTACGGTGCCAATGATCATGAGACGCGGAACCAACTGGCCAACAGATCGAGCGCGATCGTAACGTCCGAACTTCGCCGGCTTTGGAAGGACCGCTCTCTCAAAGTGCGCTTCAGCCCCGACGCGCACCATCTGAACACTTTCATTTCCGACCCCAATTCCGTTTATGATGTCGAGGTCAATCTTAACGAGCGGAGCCGAGGGCTGAAGTGGTTTTTCTCCTTTTACATCACATTTTCGGCAGACACGAAGGGCGGATCGGCTGAAAACGCGATCCTGCTACTCGATGAACCCGGTCTTTTTCTCCATGCCCTCTCGCAAGCCGATCTCCTGCGACATCTATCGACGGATTTCAGCAACCAGATTATCTATACAACGCATTCGCCATTCATGGTTCCAACCGAAGATCTGGACGCGATCCGTACTGTCAACATCGAGCAGGATGCTGGCACCACCGTTTCGAATAATCCGACAGGCGACTCACGCACCCTATTCCCGATACAGGCGGCTTTGGGGTATACGATATCGCAGAGCCTTTTTGTCGGACCAAATAATCTCGTTGTTGAAGGCGTGACTGATTTCTGGATTCTCACTTGCGTATCCAATTACTTGATAGGAAACGGCAAGCCAGGCCTGCCGAAAGAGTTGACGATGACACCCGCCGGCGGTGCCCAAAAGATACCCTACATGGTGTCCCTTCTCACGTCGGAGCGGTTGCGAGTGCTGGTGCTGTTTGATGATGAGAAGAAGGCGAGGATCACCAAGGGTGAGCTGTTACAGGAAAAGGTCATCCGCGAGGACAACATCGTGTTTGTGACGGATGGTTTTCCAGACGCGGCCAAGCCGCCAGAAGCGGATATTGAAGACCTGATTGAGGCTACCGTCTATGACGCTTTGGTACGGGAAAGCTATTGCTCCGAGCTTGCCAGCGTGAAGAGTCTAACCATGAACACGAGCATTCCGCGGATCGAAAAGCGTTATGAAAAGGCGTTCGCCGATGTCGGGCTGACGTTTCACAAGACTCGACCGGCTCGGCTCTTCCTGAACAAGGCAGCGACAGACACTGCCGCTATCATGACCCGGTGCACCCTGGAAAACTTCACCCGACTGTTTGAGCGGATTTCACACCTACATTCAAAGAATGTTGCGCGGGGGGCCGAGCCGTTCCGTTGAGGCTAACAGCCCTTGTTAAGGAAGCGGCGCGGCGGCGCGACGCGATTTAAGACCAAACATAACGTCGTTCCGGTGATGGCGTCAAGCAGCGCTAGCCCAATTTGAACCCACGGTGACGATCGCCGAAGAGGAGCGCCGCCACCAGGAGATGCCCGACCTCGACGGGTGCTACCGCCAATACGTTGGCTGTGCGCTGGAGTTGCTGGGATCTCACGGGCGGCAGGGATATTATTTGCGCGCCCCCACGCTCCGCCGAAGCTAGTGCCGTGAGGCAGGCTGTCACCCCGGCCAAACGAAGGCTCCAGCAAGACTTACGGTAGTAAGATTAAGGCATGGCCGATACCCATATCGCCGTACTGTCGTCGAAAGGGCAAATCGTGATCCCCAAGGACATCCGCGACGCCTTGGGGCTGCGGGAAGGCGCCAAACTGGAAGTCGCTCTCGAAGGTCACCGTGTGGTGTTGCGGACCATCTCCGAAGAATATCCCGACTGGCGCTCGCTACAAGGAGCGTTTGGACCGGCTGACCAAACTACTTCCGAGATTTTAGCCGAAGGCCGGCGTGAGGAGTTCGAAAAGGAGCGGCGGCTGCTTGAGCACCTTAGTGATTGACTCCGGGGCTCTGATCGAGTGGCTTCTCGGGCAGCCGGGAGCTCCCCAGGTACGCAAGATTCTCGATCAGTCGACGGGGCCAGGAGCAGCTCTTGATGAGCTGGATCAACGTGGGCGAGGTGTTCTATATGCTTGCCCGGAAACGTAGCCGGCAGGCCGCGGAAGATTTCCTTGCGGCCCTCCCTTCGCTGCCCATCCGCCTGGTTCTTCCGGCGGCCGATTGCTTCATCCGTGCGGCGCGTATCATTGTCCCAATCCAGTCTGTCCTACGCCGATCATTCGCCGTGGACCTGGCGGTTCAGCAGCAAGCTGGTATCGTCACCGGAGATCCCTAGATCGCCGCGCTCGGCTTCTTCGTCAAGGTGGTCTGGGTCGGACGTTCGGAGTGAAATCGCCAGGCGGCCTCTGAAGGCCGGGCCGCTGTGTGTTGCGGGCCGCCTGCTTTTGAGGTTGCAAATTGAAACCTCAAGTCTTGAACTCCTCTTTGGAGAGCTGAAACATGAAGCCGGCGGGGAAGCGCTCAGCGTTATGCCGGACTCGGGGCCGTTCGTGAATCCGGCGAACCACAAACATCCTTCCCGCGCCACAGCCATCCTCCTTGCCGTCCCGATTTTTGGCCGCGCACTCGGGGGGTCAAGCGGAAATTTGGGGTTGTCGGATTCATTCGGACCAAATCTGAGCCGAACGATGGTGGCGGTATACTGAAGACGGAATGCCTACGGGGAGAGAGGAATACCAAGAGCAGGAACGTCTTGACCTGGAACCTGGCGATGCAGAGAACAAGCTACTGACCGCCATTTTCGGAGAGTCCTACCCTGCTGGGGAAGGGACCAAGCCCAAAGATACAGTGAAGAGCTTCGGGAATAGAAGCCTCGGTGACGCCGTCGTTCTCGCCACGATGCTCACTACCAGTCTTGGACTTTCAGGGCCTGTGGTCAATCCGACCGTTGCCCTCATGCAACATTGGATTAAGAATCATGTGCCTACAACTCAGATCGAGGAGATTTCAATACTCGCATCGGCTGTCATAGGAGATCAAGACCAAGCAGTGAAGTGGCTCTCAGAACCCAACCTGGCCATGGATAATAGACCTCCCATCGATTTCATAGGCGAAAAGGACGGCTATGAACGCGTCAAGAACTTGCTCCTACGGATTGAATACGGAGTGCTGGCCTAGGAATGCGGGCCGTACGCCTGGCAAAGCGCCGGTACGCCGATCTCAGCGGTGAAGGGGCGGCCATTTCTGGGGCTCGCTGGAACTCCAAAGGCAAACCAATGGCCTATACCTCCTCATGCGGAGCGCTCGCCGTTGTCGAATACCTGGCCCACGTCTCGATGTTGCCCAGCGGCCTTATGCTGATGCTCATCGAAATTCCCGACACCTTGAAAATCGAACGGGTACACTCCATTCCCGCCGATCCTGCAGCGTTCACCCAAATCGGCGATGAATGGCTCGACAGCAAAGCCACGGCCGTGCTGGAGGTTCCCTCCGTGTTGATACCCCGGCAGAAAAACTATCTCATCAACCCCGAGCACCCGCTTTTCGGCGCCATATCGATCATCGAGAGCAACCCGTTCGCCTTTGACAGCCGACTTCTGTCCTCCATAACAATCCCCGGCGCCACACCGCCGGTTGTCTAAAGGCCGCCGGAGTCGGTTGGCTCCAAATTATAAGAGAAACAGCTTTTACGGAACTCGCCGAAACTCACGGCGCTTATGAACAACGTGTCGAGGCTCTGTGCGGCAACCCACGTTTTCACCTTCGGCTCCGGTTGGGGTCGTATCAGCTCGGACGGAACGTTGGTATCCAACAGGAAGCCGCTCATTCGAAATCGACCGGGCGGGCAAAGGATGGGGTTCGGCTAAAGAGTGTGTCGACTTCTTCATCCGTGAGCAGGCCCCGCACCTTGGCGCATGCATCGATCAATTCCTGACCAGTTCGGGGGAAACCTGCGCTTCGCGAACGACGATCTCTTTACATAGTCGCTGAGCGACACGCCGCGAGCCGCAGCTTGGGCGAGGAGGCCTTTCTCGATCTCGGGTTGAAGGTCAAGAGTGATGGTCATGGCGTTCTCCTTTGCAAACTGTGTTTTTCCCCCTACGGCCCACCCTACTCCGCCCCTCGGCTCGGCGTCAAGCATTACAAACATGACTCCTTTATGTACGTCGACGGAGTGAAGCAGGCGCTCGTCCAATTTGAACGCACGGTGGCGATCGCCGAAGAGGAGCGCCGCCGCCACCCGGAGATGCCGACCTGGCCGGACACTACAGCCAATACGTCGGCTACGCGCTGGAGTTGCTGTGGATTCTTACGGGCGACCAGGGATATTGCTCCCGCCAGCGTTCCTGGCGAAGCAGACGCCCGGCAAGGTGCGAAAACCAGCATCCTGTCCCAGCAAAGCTGCAAAATGCCGAATTCGGAATCATACAGAGTTGCTGCCACCACCCCTCGTTGCCATAGATAAGCCTCCTGCCCTGCTCGCTTCAGATGAGCGATACGTTTTCAGCAATGGCCGCCTTGCGCATGGCGTCATCGACCGTCGCCAGGGCGTGACCGCCACGCATGGCTAGTTCAAGATAGGCGGCGTCGTAGGACGTGAGGCCATGTTTTCGGCAGAGCGCTTGCGTCACGCCGAACACGATTGCTGAAGTCGCCTGTTCGTCCACATCGACCGGCAGGCGGTTCAGATCGTCGAGGAACGCTTGTGATAGATCACGGGTCAGCCGCTTCCGTCTTTCGCCCACAAGCAGGGCGTTCAGAATTTCATGCCGCCAGAAGGCCGGGACCGCCACGCGGTCACTGGCGGCGATCCGCTCGGAAATCTCCACGGCCTTTTGCGAGGTCTCGTCGGGAAAACACCAGGTCAAAACGGTGGATGCGTCCAGAACCAGCCAGCTCACGGCCGGCTCTCGCGGAGCAATTCCTTGACGGTTATCCCGCCGAGCGACAACCCATGCCGCTTGCCGAAGGTCGCCAGACGCCGGACGGCGGCGGCCACGGACTCATCGGGTGTTGCCGCCGGCGCCTGGGGAGGCAAGCGCAGGCGGAGCGCGTCGAGAGCCTGCTCAAGGGCTTCATCGGCACTGTGGGCCAATCCGGAATTGATGGCGTCCACAAGCACCCGTTCCTGATCGGGCCTCAAGGTGATCGTCATTTCGTCAGCCTTTCCGTTTCCATTGTCGCGCAAGGATGAAGCTTAAAGTATTCGGCTCTGTTTGTCACGTGTCCACAAGCAAAATCTGCGATTCAGACAGTGGGGAGGGTCGGCAGCTTTCGGGGCGTCTTCGGTCGAAAGCTGCCGTGAGGGGCCCTTTCATCCCTGCCAAACAACTGCTCCAGCAAGACTTACGGTGGTAAGATCAGGGCATGGCAGATACCCATATCGCCGTACTGTCGTCGAAAGGGCAAATCGTGATCCCCAAGGACATCCGCGACGCCTTGGGACTGCGGGAAGGCNNCCCGACTGGCGCTCGCTCCGTGGTGCTTTCGGACCTGTAGACCAAACCACTTCCGAGATTTTAGCCGAGGGCCGGCGTGAGGAGTTCGAGAAGGAGCGGCGACTGCTTGAGCATCTTAGCGATTGACTCCTGGGCGTTGATCGAATGGACGCTAGACCAGCCTTCGGCCGACCAGGTCGAAGATATTCTCAAGAATGCCGCCGCCGGGATCGACCAGTTGGTGATGAGCTGGATCAACGTAGGCGAGGCCTTTTATATGATTGCGCGGAAGCGCAGCCATCCAGCCGCGGAAGAGTTTCTGAGACGTCTTCCTTCGCTACCCATCCACCTGGTTCTTCCGACGGCGGATAGCATCATCCGTGCGGCGCGCATCAAATCTCAGTCCAGGCTATCCTACGCCGATGCATTCGCCGTGGACCTGGCGGTTCAGCAGCAAGCCGGTATCGTCACTGGGGATCCCGAGATCGCCGCGCTGGGCTTCGTCAAGGTGGTCTGGGTCGGACGTTCGGAATGAAATCGCCAGGCTGCCTCTGAAGCCGGGCCGCCGTGTTGCGGGCAGCGGCCAAAAGGCGGCTGGTGAGGAAGGTCGGCGGGGGGCGCTGACGCACCACCAGGGCCGCGGCTGGTTTCGACTGCGATGTGCCGACCTCCTTCCGTGCTTCCCAAAATTTTTGAAGGTTCGCTCGCCTCCTTTGCGCCCTACTGTTCAACACACTGGGTTTTGGCCTGGTTTGCAATCAAAAGGAGATTCGATCATGAAGAGCAGTTGGAAGTTCGTCTATGCCGCGGCCGCGCTATGCATTCTCGCCGTCCCTTCTATGGCGCAGACGATACCGTCGCAACCCGATACCAGCGCCAACGGCACGTTAACCGGTATTTACTTCGTGCGCCAGGTGGCGGTTTCGGACTTCGATTCCAAGACTGGTAATGCCGGCCGCGCCCGCAGCGTTACCGGTGTGGCAACGTTCGATGGCAAGGGAGGCTACACATTCTCCGGCGTCTTGCTGGACACCAAGGCGGGTAGTAAGCAGCAGCCTTACACCACCAAGGGCACATACGCGGTCGGCGCCAACGGACTGTTTCAGATCACCAATCTCTTCGACACCGGCGACACCGATTTCGGCGGCGTCGGCGCCGCCGGGCCATCCGCCTTTGTCGCCAGCGCTACCGAGGGATCCTACAACGACATTATGGTAGGCATCCCGGTACCTGCCAGTTCCTCCACTTTGAGATTTAGCGGCGCCTACCGCGCCGGCTATATCGACTACCTGCAGGGCGACTTGTCCAAAGTTCGCACCGCCACCTTCTCCTTCAACCCCAACAGCGGCTCCCTGGGCGCGATCACGGTCACCGGTTATGGCGCCAACCTGGGCGGTACGAAGCAGATTCAGAACGTCTCCGGTGGGACTTACTCGATCGATCCCTCCACAGCGCTTGGGACCTTTACCTTCGGTACGCCATCCACCAGCCAGCTCATCAGCGGATCCAAGTCGTTCTATGCCTCTCAAGACGGCAGTATCGTAGTCGGCGGCGATCCCGCCGGGTTCGATCTCTTGATCGCCGTCCATCCATATTCCGGCGCCAACGCCGATGCCAGCTATGCCGGCACTTACTACTATGGCCAATTATTTGTACAGCCGGCTGGGCCGCAATCCACCATCGGGGTCGCGTCCAATTACGGCACGATCAACGCGACCGGCACCGGCGTCGCCCTGGTTCACCAGCGCTATTTGGATTCCGGCCTCGGTACCGCCTACGACTATACATATGACTCCCAACACTCGTTCGATTCCACTGCAACCGCATTCTTGAGTGACGGCAGTCCGGAGTTTCTCGGGGCCGGCGGCCAGACAGTTGTGGCCTCGGGGTCGGGCGATACTTACACCCTTCTGGTCGGGTTCCAGTCCAAGCAGTATACAGGCACAGGCGTGTTCCTATACCCAACCGCGGTGGTCAACGGGGCGAGCTTCGCGCCGATCTCGAACCCCGTGGCGCCAGGGGAGTACGTCACGATTTTCGGATCCGGAATGGCGCCCGGCACCTTCCCCGGCGCCGGTCAATCGCTTCCCGTACCGTTCCCGACGACGTTGGGCGGCGTGCAGGTAACCGTCAACGGGAAGAGCGCGCCGATGTACTATGTCAGCCCCACGCAGATCAGCTTCATTGTTCCCGATTTCGGTGTCACCACGACCGTGCCTACCAACACGGCCACCATCCAGGTGATCAACAATGGGACCAAATCGAACGCCGTCACTACGCGAATCTATGCCGCGGCTCCGGGGGTATGGACCGCGGGCTCGGATGGCATCAGCACGGGGCGCATCCAGAAACTGCCGGACTTCTCCCTGGTTTCGGCGGCGAATCCGGTGAAGCCGGGCGACAAAATCGTCATCTACTGCACTGGTCTTGGCCCGGTATTCCCGAAGGTCGCGGATGGCGCGGCGGCGCCGTCCACTACGTTGAGTCAAGCGACTGAGAGCATCTACGTTTACATCGACGGACAGGAGGCTCCGATTTCCTTCGCCGGACTGACACCCGGGTTCGTCG
>PMTT01000300.1 GCA_003167275.1 Bryobacterales bacterium
TAGCCCGCTGGATGCCATTTGCATGCCCGCTTGCAAGTTTCAAGGAGGATTCAGACGGCGGGTATAGTATTTCTAACAGATGAGCTCCGGCATGATGAAAGCTCTGATTGTCGACGATGAACCGGTAGCGCGGCGCGTCCTTCGCGACGAATTGGAACTCTTCCCCGATGTGCTGGTGGTCGGCGAGGCCGCCGATGGCAAGGAAGCTCTGCAGAAAATCGCGAAACTCCACCCCGACGTCGTATTCCTCGACTTGCAGATGCCCATCATGAGCGGCTTCGAAGTGGTCAGAAATCTCACCGAAGCCCCGCTTCCCGTGATTGTGATCGTGACCGCCTTCGACCAGCATGCCATTGAAGCATTCGAAGCCGGAGCCATCGACTATCTGCTGAAGCCGGTGAGCGAAGCCCGCCTGCGGAGATCCGTGGAGCGGGCCAGGAGCTTGCAGGGCAAACAGAATGAGGTGGCCGCCCATGTAGGTAAGATCAATCTGGCGGTAGAGACGTCCCACTTTGCAAGGAGCAGGAAGGTAGTAGGCCGCAACGGGGACGAGTATTTTCTCCTGGACGCGGATGAGGTGTTGGCCTTTCAGGCGGAGCGCGAACTGGTTTGGATTATCACGTCGAAACAACGGCTGCTCGCCACCCAGACCTTGCGCGCTATCGAAGATCGCCTGGATGAACCCCACTTCCAGCGGGTGCACCGCAATTCGATTGTGAATGTGAACCACATTCGCAAGATGAGCGCGCTCAGCAGCCAGCGGTGGCTGATCACACTNNCAGGATTCTGCACTGGTAGCGGTTGGCGGCGCTCGACGTCCGCTCGTGGACGTTTCCAGCCCGCTCCCGATGCGCTCTGGGCCGCCTGCGAGAATACCGTAGGCCTCATCCCAACCCCTGCCGATACTGGCGGTATGAAGAGAACTCTCGCTGTCTACGCTCTCGGCCTGCTCTGTCTCGCCCATCAAGGATTCGGCCAGTCGCTTGGTAACGCCGGCACGATCGAGGGAACGGTCGTCGACCCGTCCGGAGCGGCCGTTGCGAGGGCCGCGGTGAAGATCCACAATGCGGTAACCGGCTATAACCAGGCTACGACAACCGCCGTGGATGGCTCTTTCCGGTTAAACAACATTCCTCCCAACCCGTACCACCTGGAGGTGATGGCCAGCGGATTCAATACGTTCGCGGAAGATGTGGCTATTCGCAGCGGTGTGCCGGTCCAGCTAAAGGCCACAATGGCCATCGCCGGATCGAAGACCACCGTCACGGTGGAGGCAGCCGGCGCGGACATGATTGAGCTCGATCCCTCTGCCCATGTGGATACCGACCGGAACCTGATTATGAAACTCCCCAGCATCGACCCCGGCGGGAGCCTGAGCCAGGCGATCGTTTATAGCACGGGCGGCGTGGCGCAGGACGGCAACAGTTCCTTCCACCCACTGGGCGATCACGCACAGGTCAGCTTCGTCATCGATGGGCAGCCCATCAGCGACCAGCAGAGCAAGGTATTTTCCACTCAGTTGCCCTCCAGCGCCATTCAGAGCATGGAGATCGTCACCGGATCGCCCAACGCGGAGTTTGGCGACAAGACCAGCCTGGTGGCCAACATCACGACCCGCTCCGGGCTGGGAGCGGCGCGGACCTTCGGGAATGTCGACGCGACGTATGGCTCTTTCGGCACCGTGGGAGGTTCAGTGGGTCTGGGATTCGGAGGTCCGCACGCAGGCAACTTCCTGGCGGTGGATGGGGTCCGCAGCGGCCGCTTTCTCGACACGCCGGAGTTCACGCCCTTCCATGACAAGGGGAACAATCAGACTATTTTCGATCGCTTCGACTACCAGCCCCGTTCGCAAGACGTATTCCACCTCAATCTGTTCGCGGCGCGCAACTGGATAGAGATTCCTAACGACTACGATCAACTGGCGCAAGATCAGCGGCAGCGGGTGATGACCTGGAGCATCGCCCCCGGTTATCAACACACCTTTAACGCTCACACCCTCTTGACTGTCAATCCATACGTCCGGAAAGATGAGTTCATCTACTACGGCAGCCGCGACCCTTTCCAGGACACACCGGCCACTCAGAGCCAGGCCCGCCAATTGCTGAACTGGGGAGTAAAGAGCGACCTCTCGATCAGCGCGGGGCGCCACAGCTTGAAGATCGGGATCGACCTGAAGCAAAGCCGGTTGCTGGAGAACTTCAACTTCGGAATCACCGACGACACCTTCAACCCGGTCTGCGTAGATGCAAACGGCAACGCCGCCGGGCCCGATACGCTGCTGAACCCGAATGCTTGCGCCAAACTCGGCCTCTTCGCCAACCCGGGCTTCTCACCCGGTCTGCTGCCCTTCGACTTGACGCGTGGCGGAAGCCTGTTCGCGTTCCACGCCACCCACGACATCAATCAATTCGCGTTCTATGTGCAAGATGCGATCACGGTGGGCCATTTCCTGTTCAATCTGGGCTTCCGCGCGGATCGTTATGATGGACTCACGACGAATAACGGCGCCGAACCGCGCGCGGGAGTCGCCTACAACATTAAGAAGACGGGGACCGTGCTTCGCGCCGCTTACGCCAGGACCTTTGAAACGCCTTTCAATGAGAATCTGCTGCTCTCCAGCCAGACGGGCGCCGGCGGCCTGGACCAGAACGTGTTCGGCGGCCGCGCCGTGCCCATCCAGCCCGGCCACCGCAATCAGTTCAACCTGGGATTTCAGCAGGCCCTCGGCCGGTATCTGTTGGCGGACGCCGACTATTTCTGGAAGTATACGAACAACGCCTACGATTTCAGCACCTTGCTGAACACCACCATCACGTTCCCAATTTCCTGGAACAAATCCAAGCTGGATGGCGTGACCGGGCGCATCAGCACCACCAACATGCGCGGCTTCCAGGCCTATTTCACCTTCGGCCACACCCGCGCGCGATATTTCTTTCCCGAAGACGGCGGCCTGATCGCCCAGGGAACGCCCCTGAATGGGAGCGTCTTCCGCATCGACCATGACCAGGCATTCCAGTCGACGGGTGTGTTCCGGTACCAACACAAAACCGCGGAGTGGATAGCCCTGACCTGGCGTTATGACAGCGGACTGGTGGTAAGCGGTGTCCCCGATTCGGACGCGGCCCTGGCCCTAACCGCGGCGCAGCAGACTACCCTCGGTCTGGCATGCGGCAACGTATTCGCAACGTTCACTACCCCCATCACGGCGTGCAACGGTACGGTCACGTCCAAGCTGATCACGCTGCCCCAGGCCGGCCAGGAGAACGACGACCACAATCCCGACCGCGTGAAACCGCGCCATGTCTTAAACCTGGGCTTCGGCTCCGACAACCTGTTCCATACGGAGTCCCACACGCACGTGACGGCGTCCATCGACATCGCCAACCTGACCAACAA
>PMTT01000041.1:0-1572 GCA_003167275.1 Bryobacterales bacterium
CTGTCTGGATTCTCTTTGTGTCCGCGGCCGCCGTGTTCGGCCAGGTTGTCCCCGGACGTTACGTCGTGGAACTGGCGGGCGATCCGGCGGCGACAGCGGTCATGAAGGAGGGCGCCCGCTTTGCAGCCCGCGATTCACGCTTCGCATCGCGACGGGCAGCCGTGCGCCAGGGACAATCGAGCGCTCGGCGCGCCGTTGCGGACCATGGCGGGACGGTTCTCGGGAGCCTGGACACCGTGATGAACGCGCTGATCGTGAGCATCCCCGACGCGCGGGCCACGGAACTGTTGCAGATTCCGGGCGTAGTTGCCGTGGATCCCGTTCACAGGGTGACCTTGTTTCTCGACCATGCTCTGCCGCTGCATAAAGTTCCGGATGCCTGGGCTACCCTGCCGCTCGGCCAGAACAGCGCCGGCGCCGGCATCAAGATCGGGATGATCGATACGGGCATCGACGTCAACCATCCTGCCTTCAGCGATCCCTTGCCGCCCGTGGTTGGGTTCCCCATGGTCCTGGCATCTACCGATGCGCAGTTCACCAACGCCAAGATCATCGTTGCCAAGAACTATACTTTCCTCCTGCCAGATGGGGGCGACCCCGACGCGGACGATCGAATCGGCCATGGCACGGGCACGGCGATGGCGGCGGCGGGCGGTAACGCGGTCAGCCCCTTTGGCCCGATCGTGGGAGTCGCGCCCGCGGCTTATCTCGGCAACTACAAAGTTTTCGATGCAACTGGCGCCGGTACCAGCGATGACGTAATCGCGATGGCAGTTGACGATGGCGTGGCGGATGGCATGGACGTGCTCAACCTCAGCCTCGGAGGATACGTAGTTTCTTACTCGGATGCGAATCTCAGCAATCCTATCAACGCGGCTATGGAAGCGGCCACGAGCGCTGGTGTAATCGTGGCGGTAGCGGCCGGAAATGGCACCGGAGCCCCGAGCACTCTCTCCGATCTGGCCAGCTCACCGGACGTCATCGCGGTGGGCGCGATTCAGAACGACCGCTCACTCGATTACGCCGTCACAGCCGACGGCGTGGCGCCTTACAAGGCGTATATCGGCAACGGAGCAAATCCCGGCCAGGCGGTCTCCGGGCCATTATTGGACGTGGCGACTCTCGACCCTAGCGCCCTGGCTTGCTCGCCGCTGCCGGCAGACTCGGCTGCCGGGATGGTGGTGCTGATCCTGCGCGGCATCTGTACGTTCGAGAGTAAGATCGATAACGTCGCAGCCGGCGGCGCGGTGGCGGCTCTCATTTACAACAACGGCACTACGCTTCCGTTTGCATCAGGCGATCAGTTGGTTGGCGCCGCGACACTGCCCACGATGTTCATGAGCCAGGCGGATGGAATCGATTTGGCGTCCCGAATCGCGGCGTCGCCCGGTTTGACGGCGACGCTGCAATTTGGCCAGGCGACTGCATTTCCGCAGCGGACGGACTTGGCCGACTTTTCCAGCCGGGGCCCGAGTCTGGGAAGTGCCCTTAAGCCCGACTTGGTGGCCGTTGGCCAAGACATAGTCACGGCGGCTCAGGACACTTTTCCCGGGGGAGAACAGTATGCCCCTT
>PMTT01000041.1:1619-3280 GCA_003167275.1 Bryobacterales bacterium
GGGAACGGGCGTTCTGAATGTAGCGGCCGCTCTGAGCGGTACGGTGGCCGCGTATCCCACGGCGTTGAACTTTGGCACGGGACCCGGATCGATCAACCAGAGCTTGAACCTGTTCGTCTCCAACGTCGGCCCGGTCACCGACAGCTACTCTGTGAGTGTGGCGCCGTCGGGCAACAGCCCCGCCCCCACGCTGTCCAGCACGAGCTTCCAACTCGATCCCAACGGCTCGCAGCAGATCTCCGTGAACTTGAGTGCGACGGGGCTGGCTGCCGGTGAGTATCAGGGATACGTGCAGGTGTCGGGAACCGCCAACCCGGCCGTTACCACGATCCCCTATTGGTTTGCGGTGCCCGGTCCCACGCCGGCGGGGATTTCTGTGGTTTACTCGGACCTCCAGGATTCGGCGCAGTCCATCGCGCCCGAAGCCGTGGTTTTCCGCATTGTCGATGTCGCGGGTCTGCCGTTCAGCGGGTTGGCGACGCCCACAGTCAACATCAGCGCGGGTGGGGGAGCGGTGCGCAGTCTCTATCGGACGGGCACCGTCCCGGGCACCTACGCCATCGATCTGCGAACGGGCACCAGCACCATGGAAGTGGATATTTCAGTAGGGAGCATCACGCAGAGCGTGCTGATCGGGATTCAGTAACACGGACCGGTGCGTGGCACTTCGGTCAGGCGGTTCGGCGCTTCAGAAATGCGAGCGTACCTAGCCCCACCAGCAGAGCGCCGAGTGTTCCAGGTTCTGGAACGGTCTGCAGACTGAAGACCCGGTCCCCGGGCTGTTGGATGAAACCAGAGCCAAAGGAGCCCAGCGGCTCCTGCTGTGTGATGGAGTCTCCGCCCGTACCCAGTGTCCATGAGAAAATGGGATCGAAAGTGGATTGATTGGAGAGGACGCTGAACCAGTATTCGGTTCCAGCGCCGGCGGAGAAACCGGAAGGGAGCGACGCCGAAAACGCATACACGTTCGTAGCCGCGCCCAGGTCGTTGGTAGTTCCAAGAAACGTGGTGGTGACTTGACTGGCGAGCAGGTTCTGATCGTAGAGCAGCGTTCCCGGAAGGCCGGCATTATTGCTCCAAAACTCGATGTCCCAAGATACTGTATCCGGACCCACAGGATTGTTGCCGAGGGTGAGGTAGTCGGCGTACAGGCCCTGCCAGGTAACCGCGTTGATATTTCCCGGCGACGACAACTGAAAATTATCGAATGACTGATAACCGTTCCCCCCGGCAACCGAAGACGTCCAGCAGGCGCAAGCGCCGCTTGACGCAGGTTGGTCGTATAGGACGCCGCCGAGTGCATCAGGAGCGACAGCCAGCGTAAACGCAAGCCAGAGTATTGCCTTCTTACCGATCATGGATGGGATTTCCTTTGTCCCCCGAAGGGGTGTTCAGTACTTCGGCACGCTCGGGTCGACCTTGGTGCTCCACGCCAGAATGCCCCCAACCACGTTCCGCACGTGCTGGAAGCCCGCCTGGCGCAGGACCCCGCAAGCCTTGGCGCTACGCATCCCGCTCTTGCAGTGGATCACGATATCGGCGTCCTTGTCGAACTCACCAACGTGACTGGGAAACTGGCCCAGCGGGATCAGTTTGGCACCCGGGATATTGCAGATCTGGTATTCGTGCGGTTCGCGCACATCGATCAGGACGAAGTTGTC
>PMTT01000426.1 GCA_003167275.1 Bryobacterales bacterium
CGCAAATTGGGGCCGCTGCAGAACCTCCTCGGCATGATGCCCAAAATGGGCATGCTCAAGGACCTGCAGAATGTCAAGGTAGACGAGAACGAGATCAATCGTGTGGTGGCGATCATCGATTCGATGACGCCCAAGGAACGCTATAATCACATGATCATCAACGGCAGCCGCCGGCGGCGTATCGCCAAGGGCAGCGGCACGTCGGTGCAGGAAGTCAATCAGCTATTGAAGCAGTACGCGGAGGCCCGAAAGATGATGAAGATGGTTTCGGGCGGCCTTTCTGGCGGCATGTTGGGCAAGAGGATGGGAAAGATGAAGCTACCGCCGGGCTTCCCGTTTGGAAATATGCCCGGCCCGCCGGGACGTTAATTGGAGTGTAAATGTTGATGATTCGCCTGGCGCGGTTTGGCGCCAAAAAGAAGCCGTTTTATCGTGTAGTGGTGATTGAGAAGGAGCGCGCCCGCAATGGCCGCAACCTGGAAGTGGTGGGGCATTACGATCCGCTCACCCATCCGGCCAAGGTGGACTTGAAGCACGACCGCCTGGAGTTCTGGACCAAGAATGGCGCCCAGATGTCCGATACGGTCCGCCGGCTGGCCGCGAAGAATCCCGCCGCAGCCGCCCCACCTGTGGCCTGAAGAACTTAAATCTCTTCTAACTGTAAGGAACAGAACGGCTACAATCAGGTGCCGTCGAGCTTTTAACGTTCCGCATTGTTCCGTTCAGCTAACATTAGAAAGTGGGAGGCGGGGTGGAATGAAACAGTTGATCGAAGATATCGCGAAAGCTCTGGTTGACATCCCGGAGGATGTTTCGGTCCGTGAAGTTTCTGGCGAGCAGGTCACCGTTCTGGAGTTGAAAGTGGCTCCTAGCGATCTGGGTAAGGTGATCGGCAAGCAGGGCCGGACGGCCCGCTCCATTCGCACCATTTTGGGAGCGGCTGGCATGAAGCTCAACCGCCGCTTCACATTGGAGATCCTTGAGTGAACCGCCTTGGGTGACCTGACAGCCGCCGGATGGGTTACTGTTGCCGTTTTGGGAAAGACCCGAGGCAACCGTGGCGAGATCACGGCGTGGGCACTGAGCAGCAAGCCCGAACGGTACGATGAGCTCGAAGACGTGTATTTGTTCGGTCCCGTGGCAAACCGCGGGACCGATACCGCGATCCCAGCGGCCAAGCCCGGCGGCGGTGCCGGTCCGCTGATCCCCGTTGGTAACGGAGAGCGTTTCGAAGTGGAATCCATCTGGTTCCATCAGGGAACGCTCGTTTTTAAATTTCGGGGCGTGAATACGATTTCGGATGCCGAGCGTCTCAACGGCCTCGAAGTGCGCATTCCGATGAGCCAGCGAACAGCGCTCGATCCGGGCGAGTTCTTCCAGTCGGAGCTGATCGGGTGCGAAGTCGTAGACCGGCGGACGGGCGAACGGTTGGGGCGCGTTTCCGACTGGCAGGATTCCGGCGGTCCCGGACTGCTGGTGGTGGAGGATGATCTGCTGATTCCCTTCGCCCGTGCGATCTGCGTGAGTATCGATCCGGCGGCACGAAGGATCGAAGTGGAGCTGCCCGAGGGCCTTAAGGATTTGAACCGACAGGACTCGAACCGACAGGACTCGAACCGACCGTGATCTTTCATGTGCTGACGATCTTCCCCGAGTTCTTCGAGGGACCGTTCGCACATGGCGTCGTGAAGAGAGCCAAGGACGCCGGGCTTCTCGACATTCGCATTCACAACCTGCGGGACTGGACGTCGGACCGCCACCGGACGGTGGACGACCGGCCTTTTGGAGGCGCCGAGGGAATGGTGCTCAAGGCGGAGCCGATCTTCCTGGCGGTGGAATCCATCTGGCCGGAGCGGAAACCCGACCAGAAGGTAGTGTTGCTTTCCGCCCAGGGCAGGATGTTCGACCAGGCGACGGCCAACCGCCTCTCGGGGGAAGCCGAGCTTCTGCTCATCTGCGGCCGCTACGAGGGTGTGGATGAGCGCGTCGCGGAGCATCTGGCGGACGAAGAGATTTCGATCGGGAATTATGTGTTGAGCGGCGGCGAACTGGCGGCCGCGGTAGTGGTGGACACGGTGGCGCGCCTGCTGCCGGGAGTGCTGGGCAACCAGAGCTCGGCGGCCTTCGAATCGTTCCAGGATACGGGGCATGGTGAGGGGTTGCTGGATTGCCCGCACTGGACACGCCCGGCGGACTTCCGCGGCTGGAAGGCTCCGGAAGTGTTGTTGAACGGGAACCACGAGGAGATCCGGCGCTTCCGCAAACGCACGGCGCTGGAAAAGACCGCGAGGCTGCGCCCGGATTTGATGAAGTGACCGGCTGATCGTTCGGTATTTCTCGCGGTGGTTTCGCAACCACCTTGCTCAGAACATGGACGTGACGGCATTCAGGTCGACGTCGCCGGCCTTTGCGGTAGACGCTTTGACGGGAGCCGGCTTTGCGGGAACGGCTTTTGCGGAAGTCAGCTTTGCGGGAGCCGGCTTGATGGGAGCCGCAATCGCCTGTCGCTTTTCGGCGGCCGGGAGGACCTTCCCATCTTTCATCTGCTTTTGCAGATCGTCGATCTGCCGCGACAGGGCGGATTCCGGCTGTTGTTGGGACCGGCGCTGCGTTCCCGGGCGGTACTTGCCATCCTCAGCCTTTTCTAGTAGTCCTGCTTCCACCAAGGTATCGAGCGAGATGGCCTGGGCCTTGAAGTGGTCGAAGTGGTTCATGTCGTCTCCTC
The DNA here is from genome assembly GCA_003167275.1 of Bryobacterales bacterium. Classification (GTDB taxonomy): domain Bacteria; phylum Acidobacteriota; class Terriglobia; order Bryobacterales; family Bryobacteraceae; genus JAIQFL01. The sequence continues at coordinate 2,726 of PMTT01000426.1, forward strand.
TCTCAATACGCGCGGGTTGCGCGTGCGTCAAACGGGCCGGGCTGGTCTGACGCGAGGAGGGCACTGACCACAGTGGGGAAACCTCCGTTTGTCACCCGCAGCGGGGTTTATGGGACCGGGCAGAACTTGGCAGTCTGCGGCGGCCCGCGTGAGCTAAAGCACCTGGATGGCCACCGTCTCCCTGTCCAGTGAGACGATTGTGGAAACACCCCGCAAGCCGTCTCGATTTAGTCCTAAGCTGCTGGTTCTACGTTAGGCAGCCGGTATTGGAAGGAGCTTTTCTCAGCAACCCGCGAAAGATCGCCGCGGGTGCTGCTGCCAAGCTTGTGGACAGAGCACAGTGTACGCGTACTTTACATCCAGTGCACCCGCCCCCGGAGACTGGCCCTACTGTTATATGATAGAAGTTTCAAGGAATTCTCATGCAGAATGCGTTGTTGACGAAGTTTACATTGAAGAACAAGCGGACCGACCTCCCCACCTTCCGTCCGGGCGATACGCTCCGGGTCCACGTGAAGATTAAGGAAGGCGATAAAGAGCGGTTGCAGGCGTTTGAAGGCACCCTCATCGCTCGCAATAACACCGGGCTGGGCGAGAGCATCACGGTGCGCAAGGTCAGCTTTGGCCAAGGTGTGGAGCGCATCTTCCCGGTTCACGCCAAGGTGATCGACCACATCGATGTCGTGCGCACTGGAAGGGTGCGGCGCGCCAAGCTGTATTACCTCCGCGCGTTGAAGGGCAAGGCTGCCCGTCTCCGCGAGCGCGAATAGTTTCCCAGGTTCTTTCATGCGACCCGAGTCCGCGGGTGGCAAATTCCGGTGCGAGGCGACGCTGGAGCGAGAGTTGCGCGCGCGCGGCTTTCACGCCGTCGCGGGCGTGGATGAAGTAGGGCGTGGGTGCCTGTTCGGGCCAGTGGTGGCCGCGGCCGCCATTCTTTCACCCGATCGGCCGGTGCGAGGCCTGAACGACAGCAAATTGCTGGATCCCGAGCGGCGTGAAGTGCTGGACGCGCGCATCCGCGAGCGCGCCGTCGCGTGGGCCATTGCCGCAGTGGATGCCGCCACTATCGATTCCATCAACATCTATCAGGCTTCTCGCGCCGCCATGCGATTGGCGGTCAGCCGTCTGAGCCCCGCCGCCGACTTCCTGCTGGTGGACGCCATGGCTATCGACCTTCCCCTGCCGCAGCGTCCCCTGATCAAAGGCGATGCGCGCTGCCACGCCATCGCAGCCGCTTCCATCGTCGCCAAGGTCTACCGCGATGCCTGCATGCGCGTGTGGGATGAAGTCTTCCCCGAATACGGGCTGGCTTCGCACAAGGGCTACGCTACGCCGGAGCATTGCCGGGCCATCGAAAAATACGGCCCCACACCGCTGCACCGCCTGAGTTTCGAGCCGGTGCGGGCGTATTCCCGATTTCCCATTCAGTACAATCCCCAAATGGAGTTGTTCGATACGGCAGGCGCCGCATGATGCCAACTGAGCCTCAACCTCCGGCTACCGGGGATTTCATCGCCGGCCCGATACCCGTGCCCGACCCCGAATATCGCTGGTATCACAAGATGTCCGCGGTCCTGTTCATCACCTTTTGCCTGGAGGTCGGGATCTTCCTGGTGATCTTTCCCTGGACTCAGTTTTGGGACTTCAATTATTTCTCCGCGCTGAAACCGGAGTGGCATCAATACTGGGACAACATGTACATGCGCGGCGGCATCAGCGGCCTGGGCGTGGTGAATCTGTACATCTCGCTGGTGGAAGTCCTGCGCCTGCGCCGCTTCGCGAGACATTCTTAGCGCGCCGGGGGTTAGCATAGATACAGGAGTGTTCCTATGCGACTGGCAATTCTCGCTCTGACGATTCCCGTCCTCTCGGTTGCCGCGGAGATTCCGCAGGGAAGCCACGCGCTCTTGCGGCTGGTCAACTCCGTGACCACGAGGACCGCCCGCGAAGGCGACTACGTCTACATGCGGACGGCGTCCCCGATTGTGGCAGATGGCCGGGTCCTGGTTCCGGTGGATAGTTACGTGACAGGCGTCGTTTCGCACGCCCAACGCAGTGGTCGCGTTACCGGCCGCGCGGAGCTTGGGCTGCGCATCGATACGCTGACGCTTCCCAGCGGCAAGGTTATCAAAGTCTCCCCGCACTTGAGCTCGGTGGATGCGGAGGGTACGGATCAGAAGGTCGAGACGAAGGAAGGCACGGTCGAGCAGGGTGGGGGCAAAGGCGTTGATGCGGAGCGGGTGGCCAAGATTTCGGGAACAGGCGCCGCCCTGGGCGGAATCACGGATCGGAGTTGGAGCGGCGCTGGGATCGGAGCTGGCGTCGGTGGAGGTGTTGGACTGGCCTACGTTCTACTGACTCGGGGCAAGGAAGTAGAGTTGCGGCAAGGTTCGACGATCGACGTGGTTTTCGAACGGCCGGTGACGGTGGATTAAGACTAGTTGTCACCCAACTTGGGGGCAGGCGGTCGCCGCCTTCCTCCGGGAGTGCTTACCATTTGGGGGAATTCCTCACCAGTCAACACCGCTCCCTCACGGTCGCGGCTCGGTAACTCACGCTGCATCAGCAACAATAGCAACCGAGCCGCGACCATCAAGGAGCGGTTGCCTGCTTGAACCCCGAAATCCCCAGAACGGTTTACGCAACCTTACTGATTCGCCGCTGTCGGCACTACCGCCGCGGGGGGCTTTAAATACTTCGCGTACCACGCCAGATACCGCTCGTTACGGTCCTTCTGATAGCTCGGGCGCGTAATCCCGTGGTTCGAGTTTGGATACACCACCAGCTCGGCAGGCACGCCCAGGCTGGCCAGCGCCTGGTACATCTGCTCGCCCCCTACTAACGGCACGTTGAAATCCTTCTCCCCGCCCATGAACAGCGTCGGCGTCGTGATCTGGTCGGCATGCAGGAACGGGTACGAGATCTTCAGCCACGGTTCCAGCCCCACCTTCCACGGAGGCCCGATCTCTTCGTCGTACTGCATGATGTACTGGTCCACGCCGTAGAGCGCGATCGGGAAGGCCGTCCCGGCGCCGCTGGTGGCGGCCTTGAAGCGGTGATCCTTGGCGATGATGGCGTCGGTGAGGATGCCGCCGTAGCTCCATCCGCCCACGCCGAGGCGGTCGGGATCGGCCAACCCGGTGGAGACGACATAATCCATGGCGGCCTGCAAGTCCAGCACCTCTTTGTTGCCCCAATCGGCGGCAATCGCGGTCTGGTATTTCTCACCGCGGCCCGAACTGCCGCGATAGTTCACATTCACCACTACGTAGCCGTTGGCCGCGAAAAGCTGGCGCTCGAAGTTGAAGGCGTGGGCATCCTGTCCATTGGGACCGCCGTGAATGCGGAGCAGGGTCGGGTATTTGTGGCCGGCCTGGTAGTCGGGCGGCCTGGTCAGGAGACCGTGGACTTCGTTGCCGTCCTTGGCTTTGCAACTGAACTCTTCGGTAACCCCCAGGTTCAATTCGGCCATCAGGGCATCGTTGTGATGGGTCAGCGGCCGCAACTCGCCGTTTTCGAGCGCCTGAATCTCGCCGTGCATGGTGTCGCTGGAAGCCAACACGGCGAACCCGCCATCCTTGCGCTGCTCGACGGTGGAAATCAAGCCCGGACCTTTCGCCAACTTCTCGACTGCTCCGCCGTTTGCTGGAACGGTCGCGGGATACTCCCAGCGATCGTCCGCCACCAGGAACAGGATCGAGGCGCCATCGCGGGTAAAGCGCGGCGCTGCCGCCCCACGGTCGAACTTCTCGGTCAGGACTTTGGGCTCGCCCCCGGCCACGGGTACCACCGCGATGCGGTTCATGTTGTACGCGCCCAGCTTCGCGCCGGAGCTCTGGAGATAGACCAGCCGCATGCCGTCCGGACTCCACTCCGGCCGCCCACGCGATGCCGAGGAGTGCTGCCCATCGTAGTGCGTGAGCTGCCGCGGAGTCGCTCCGGCGTGGGCTTCGATGACGTAGATGTTGGATGTGTTGTAGCGCTCGGCATCCTTCCCTTCCCTGCCCATGAAAGCGATCCACCGGCCATCGGGAGACCAGGATGGCGAGCCTGCTTCCAGCGTTTCGGACGTCAGCGCCTCAGCTTTCTTGGTCGCCATGTCGTACAAATAGAGCCGCGGTGGACGCTGCGTCAAGTAACCGACCACATCCTGCTTGAACTTATAGCGGTTCACGACAATCGGCTTGGGAGCGGGAGCATTGGCGCCGCCGCGTCCGCCGGCGCCGGGGTCGTCGGGCTCACCGGGGTCGCGATCGGCCATCACGAGCAACACCCGTTTGCCGTCGGGTGACCAATCGTAGGAGGAAATCCGGCCCTTCACATCTGTGAATTGTTGGGCCTCGCCGCCCGACCGGTCGAGGAGCCAGACCTGGGTGCCACGAGCCTTGCCGGGGCGGCCCGAGAGGAAGGAAAGATAGCGCCCGTCGGGACTCCAGCGCGGCGCATTCTCGCTCTCGGGACTGGAGGTGAGCCGCAACTGCTGTTTCCCGTCCCAACCGACCATCCAGACATCGGTATCGCTCTTGTCCGCCGCAACATCCACCGATGAAACCGTGTAGGCGACCCACTTGCCGTCGGGCGAAATCTGCACGTCGCGCACATCGTGGAACGCGTGCATATCGTCGACCTTGACCGGCCGTTTGGCGGGGGTCTGGGCAGTCAACAGGGCTGCCGAGAGCAAAGCGACCGCAATCGCGGCGAATCGAAAGCGCTTCATGGCATTCGAGTTTACCAGA
>PMTT01000953.1 GCA_003167275.1 Bryobacterales bacterium
GCCGCTCCCAGCAGCGGGCAGAGTGTGGTGCAGGTGGTGAACATGGACTGAATCACCACCACATGACCTTTGATCAGGTCGGAGTAGAAATGAATCTTCTCGCCGCGCTGGTTGAGCAGTTCGGCGTCGGGGATTTCCAAAGGGCGATCCAGTTCCTGCACGCCTTTCGCGGGCTGCGCCTGCGCGATGGGGCAAAGGCACAAGACCAGCCCGATCAGCAGCGAGGCCGAAAGACGGAAATGGGAACGCGGCCGGAGATCCATATTGTCACTCATGGCTTTTCATCCGACTTCCCGGCGGGTTCCGGGGCCGCGTCGTCCACCTGGAGAGTCAGGTTCGGGGAGCGGCTGAAGGGGATCTCGAGCGACGGGCACTCTACCGAAATGCCGTAGAATCCCGGACGGGGCGGAACGAAATCCATCGTGAATCCGCCGGTCCCGTCGGGCGTGGCCCAGCGGCGGTCTTGCCAGATCCCGGGATTCAGAAACAGCAGTGCGTGTATGTCCTCGGGATTCTTCGCCAGCTTCTTGCCGTTCCCGTCCACCACCTGGAAACTCAGATGTACGGTCTCCCCGGCCCGGACATGCAGCCGATCAGCCGAGGTTTCGATCCGCGGTTGGGCCTGCGACGCGGCACTCTCCGACCCGGCTTGCACCGTCAAGCCTTCAAAGCAGTGCACGAATCGAGGGGTATCGAGAAAGAAAGCGAGAAGGTATGGTCCGGCGCGCCCGAGTTTGATCGAAGTCTCGTAGCTGCCGGGAGCCCGCTGTTTCAGGCTGCGGTCCACCACCAGGACGGCCCGCGGCGACTGGGAGTAATTCGAGAACGAACCCATCGGCGCCGCCATTCCCTCGCGGTAGTAGTAGATGGTCTGATCGGCCGAGTTTGCCACCAGGACGGCATTTTCGCCCGGCGCCTCCACAATCACGTCCGGCGAAGTGGGATGGGCCTCTCCCAGCGCGCGTTGTCCGGCGGGAAACTCCATCACAGGGATGCCGCTGCTGCCCGCGTTCACGACGTCCAGGGGAATCATTTCCACGATCTCGCTTTTGGCGTGGCGGATGTACGCCAGCTTCTCACTGAACGCCACTTGGTCGGGCTCGGCCTCCACGTTGGCGCGCTGCACCACGCGATTCAAGGCGCTATCGAGGATGAGCACCTCGTTGTGCCCGGGGTTCACCACGAAGCCAAATCGCCCCTTGGGTTCGAAGCGGATGCGGGAAATCCCGGCCCCTGCGGGAACGCGGGCGAGCGGCTGCGGCTTCCGCGGATCGATCACCGCGATCACGCCATCCTCCTGATTTACCACATAAGCGGCGCGCCCGCGCGAGGACCAGGCGACCGAAACGGGCTGGCGGCCGGCCAGGACGTCGGCGGTCTTTGCGAGACTGCGCACGTCGATCACGGAGACGGTGCCATCCTCGGAGTTGGTCGCGAAAGCAAAGCGGCTGTCGTCGCTGAAGGCCAGGTCGTGGACGCCGGCTCCGGTGCGAATGGTGGCGGCCGCGGCGTAGGTGGATGTCGAAATCGCGACTACGCCTGAATTCTTGCTGCCGGGAGCCCCATAGGCGACCCAGAGGTAGCCGCCATCCGGCTGCATCGCGACGCGGCGCGGATTGGCGGGCACGTCCACCGTGCGAATCACCTTCCAGGAGAGCGTATCTACCACCGCGATGCCGTGCGACTCGGGCATGGAGACGAACAGCACTTTCTGGTCGGGTGCCAGTGCCCAGTCGGCGCCGGGGCTCTGTAGGTTGACCATCGCCAGCAGGTGGGAATTCCCATAGCCGAAGAGCGGGTCCACCACCGTGATCGTGGGCTCTTGGTTCAGGGCCAGGACATAGAAGGCGTTCAGATCGGTCTCGGCGCGTACGAACGTGTTGCCGCCCAGGAGTTCCCGCACCAGGTCCGGGCAGTCCTTCCCGGCGGTCTCGGGGGTGGTGCGATAGAGCCAGGCGGCGGGCTGTGCGCCGGTGAGCGGAGTCTTGGTAGCGTCGTCGGACATGCGAAATCGGACGAGCACATCGTCGCCCGCGCGCAAGGGACCAGCTTTGCCGGTGACAGCGGGTTCGAGGCTGTATTCCACTGCGATTCCATCGCGCACGGTGCGACCGGTGCGCGTCGCGCCCGTGGTTTGGAACACCGGCTGATCGTCCTGTGGGGCGGCGAGGGCAGCGGCGGCAAACACGATTCCAGCGCAGAATAGGGCTACGGCCGCCTTGGAACGCATCAGAATTTCCCCCGATATCTTCTTAGAATTCGCCACGAAAATCCCATAACAACGTGGAGAAATATCAAAAATTGTACTGTGATGCTAACATACTGGGGAATTGATTACAAACTAAGAAAAGCCTTCAGCTATCAGCTTTTCAGCGGTCAACTGCCGGACCGGTACCGGCGGCAAGACCGCCGGCGCTACGGCTGAAGCTGAATGCTGACTGCTGAATGCTGAATGCTCTTAGATCCGCCGCTGCCGCACTGGGATTGGCCCTTCACGAGCGGGCCCTGATCCTCCACGCCGACGATGTGGGGATGTGCCACGCTACCATCCCGGCCTTCATTGAGTTGGCCGAATCGGGCAGCATCAGCTCCGCGTCGGTGATGGTTCCCTGCCCCTGGTTCGGTGAAGTCGCGCGTTACTGCAAGACGAACGCCTCGGTGGACATGGGAGTCCATTTGACACTCACCAGCGAGTGGACGGGCTATCGCTGGGCGCCCATCAGCACGGTGGATGTCAGTTCCGGCCTCATCGACGCACAGGGATTTTTCCATTCCAGGCGCATCCAGGCTCTGGAGCACGCTTGCCCGGAGGCGGCTTTCGCGGAAATGCGCGCTCAACTGACACGCGCGCGGGCCGCGGGTGTCGACGTCACCCATCTGGACGCCCACATGTTCACCGCCCTGCGGCCTCCCTTGACGGAGGCCTACCTGCGGCTGGGAATCGAGGAAGCGCTGCCGGCACTGGCCTGGCACGGGGACGCGGGCGGCATGGAGACGATCCCCGAAGTCTCGGCGGCAATTCGACGCGCCGAAGCGCGGGGGCTTCTGGCGTTAGATCGCGTCGAGCTCTTGCCCACCGGCGAGCCAGAGAGGCGCGAGGAGCAGTTTCGGGCCGCCGTGGATGGCCTGCCGCCGGGGCTGACCCACCTGCTGATCCATCCCGCCATCGATACGCCGGAATTGCGCCAGATCGTACCGGCATGGCGGGAACGCGTGGCGGATTATGAGTTCTTCCGCGGGAAGAGCGCCGTAGAATATCTGGAGCGGGCGGGCGTGAGGCTGGTAGGCTACCGGGTTCTCCGCGACGCATTGCGGCGCCCCGGGACCACTGCGGGCGCATGAAGGTTTCGGTCATCGATGGACAGGATCTGGGCGCCGCGGAGATCGCGCGATGGCGGGAGATTCAGAGCGCCGGCCGGGATTTCGCGAGCCCCTACCTCACGCCGCAATATGTCGCGGCAGTGGCTTCGGTACGGCCCGGCATCCGCGTAGCGGTGATGGAGGATGGCCATCGGGTGGAGGGCTTCTTCCCTTACCAGGACGTCGCGCCGGGGGTGGCGGAAGCGGTGGGAGATAAGATCTCGGATTGCCACGCGGTGATCGTGCGGCCGGACTTCCCGTGGACCGCGGAAGATCTGTTGCGGGGCGCGAAACTCACCGCCTGGCACTACCGGCGCGTCGCGATCTCGCAAACCCAATTCCATCCGTACCACACCGAGACGTTTCGCTCGCCGCTGGTCGATCTCTCCGGCGGCTTTGCGGCATACGCCGCGGCCAGACAGGGCGCCGGCTCCCGCATTCTGTTCAAGGCAGCCGCCGCGAAGACCAAGTTGGAGCGTGCCGCCGGACCGCTGCGGTACGAAGCCCAGTGCCCCGATGTGGCCGCCCTCCACGCTCTCATGCACTGCAAGTCGGAGCAGTATCGCAGGACCGGCTATTTCGACCGCTTCGAACTCCCGTGGGTAGTGGCGCTGCTGGAGCGGCTCCAGGCCACGCGCGAGCGGGAATTCGCCGGGATGCTCTCGGTGCTCTGGGCGGGCGGCCAGATCGCGGCGGCGCATTTCGGAATGCGCTCGGCCACCGTTTGGAACTACTGGTTCCCATGCTTCGACCGGAAGTTCGCGCGCTTCTCGCCGGGTCTGATTCTACTGGCGGAGATTCTGCGGAGCGCGGCCGAGGTGGGTGTCCAGGTAGTGGAATTGGGGGCGGGCGATGCGCAATATAAGGACCGCTTTGCCAATTCCGCGCGAGTCCTGGCGAAGGGCAGCGCGACGGTGGCGACGCCGGAGCCGGTCGCATGAGGGTGACGATCGCGAGTGAGCATTGGTATCCCGCCAGCGTCGGCGGAATGGCCTCCGGCCGGGTCTTCGACTGCCTGGCCAAGGGGCTGGTGGAACTCGGACACGAGGTGACCTGCGTGCTGAGCGGCAGCCTGATTCCGCTTCCGCAGGGCGTCACTCTGGCGTCTGAAGTGCCCGCCGGGACCGACATCGTGCACGTCGCCGACCCCACGCTCATCCAGAAGTTGGGCGTCTCCGGGCGCCCGTGGCTCCGCACGCGCCACGTAGACTCCACGCTCCACGGAATCCCCAGGACCGTCGCGCCGAACACGGTCTACGTCTCACGGACGCTTGCCGCGAACTATGGGAGCGACTGCTATGTTTGGAACGGCATCGATCCGGGCGAGTTTCTTTACTCCGAGTCGAAGCAGGATTACGTGCTGTTCCTCTGTGGCCTGGAGCGCGCCATCGCCAAGGGGTTCGACATCGCGGTGTCGGCGGCTCAGGCGGCGGGTGTCCGGTTGGTGGTGGGCGGCTCCAGCCGGGATCGCGAACTGGTCGCCCGTTTTTCCCGGACGTGCGCCGAGAATGGCGTGGAGTACGCCGGCGAGGTTTGGGGAGCGCGCCGGGCTACGCTGCTGGCCGGTGCGAAGGCCCTTCTGTTTCCCACGCAATGGAACGAGAGCTTCGGACTGGTGATGGCGGAAGCGCTGATGTCCGGCACCCCCGTGATATCGAGCGATCGTGGGGCTTGCCCCGAGCTGATTACCCCGGAGGTCGGGTTCGTCTGCCAGGAGTTTGAGGACTACACACGGGCCATCCGGCGGGCTGAGGAGATCGCCCCGTCAGCGTGCCGCGAAAAAGCCATGCGGGATTTCCACTATCGCCGGATGGCGGCCGAGTATGTCAAGAAGTACGAGCTCTTGTACGGTATGCTTTAGCTTGCCCTGAATTCATCTCCATCTGAAATCATCACGGGGCAAGCTAAAGCATACCGTACGGTGCTCTATACTTACCAACATGCAGTCATTCCGGCACTTCATCCTGACACGCTTCAATGTCCGGCTGGAGGAACACCGGCAGCGCGGGGCCGATTGGCTCTCGCATCGCTGCGAACTGTTCGAGCGCTTCTGCCTGCCGTCGGTAATCGGCCAGACTTGCAAGAACTTCGATTGGGTGGTCTTCTTCGACGCGGCCACCCCGATGCCATTTCAGGAGCGCATACGCCGTTACCACGATCAGGGAGATATCCGCCGGATCTACCTCAAGGGCGAATTCGGGCAGGATGCCATCCGCGATGCCATCGGGCATCTTGTCAACGGGTATGACTATGTGATCACTACCCGCCTCGACAACGACGATGCGATCTGCCGTAACTTCGTGGAAGTCATCCAGAGCCGATTCGCCGCGCAGGAATTCGAGTTTCTGAACTTCACCAATGGGTATGTCTGGCATGGCAGCCAAGTCTATCGAAGCCAGTATCAGAGTAGCCCGTTCATCAGCCTGGTAGAGCGCAACGGAACACTCAGCACCGTCTTCAACGGCAATCACATGCACTTATCGAGTCTCGGACCGATCCGTCAGATCGCGGAGCCGGCAGGCTGGCTGCAAGTGGTGCACGATCGAAACCTGGCGAATTATGCTCACGGCACCCCCTGTTCGATCGAAGAGGTCCGCAAATCGTTCGCCATTGCTCCGGAATGTTTTTTGGCGGCGGACCGGATTCCAAGCGGCCAGCGTAGCCGGTAATGCCCTGCCCCTCAACCTGCCAGCCTCTTCGCCAAAACGCTGGTACTGTTCAACGCGCATCCCGGTCCCCTCCGGTGTATAATCAGGGCGCTTGATCACCCGCGCGCGCGTCGGACTGTTCGCGTTGTCTTCGGGAGCAGCCGTCATTCTCAGCCTTCTCTGTGCCCGTCCGGTGATTCACCGGGAGATGCCCGCCCCGCCACGCCTGTCCATGCATCCAACCCAAATCGATGCCGATGGGTACAGCTCCGCAACACTGCGGATCGACGCGCCCGAGGCCGCCGGCAAGCCCGTCATCTCCGTCGCCGAGAATCCGCACGGAGCCGCCATCCAGGAGATCGAGACGAACGGCGGGCAATGGCAAGCGCAGATCCGGGCCGGCGTGATGCCGGGGCGCGTCGTCTTGCGGGTCCAGTTTCCCAATCTCCCGCCCGCCACCGCGGAGCTCAACGCTGTCCCCAGCAACCGCGACTCCTTCGAAGACGGCACGCCCGACTTCCTGCGGCTGGACGACGATGCCGATCGGCGGGCCTTTCGCCGCTGGTTCACCTACATCGCCGAAGAGCAGTATTTTCACGACCCCGCCAGCCGCCCCGCGGAAATCAACGATTGCGCGGCGCTGATCCGCTACGCCTACCGCGAAACCCTGCATGCCCATGAGAGCGGATGGGCCGAAGCCGCCCAGTTGCCCATCGTGCCGTCCTTCAGCCCCATCGCCAAGTATCAGTATCCCTACACGCCGCTAGGGTCCGCGCTTTTCCGCGTGGAGGAAGGGCCGTACCGCCCGTCCGACGTGTCCGGAAAAGCCTTCGCGCAGTTCGCCGACGTGCGGACGCTGTGGCGATTCAATACCCACTTCCTGGGCCGCGATCTCTCCGTCGCCTCGCCCGGCGACCTGCTCTTTTTCCGGCAGGACGCCGATCACATGCCGTTTCACAGCATGATCTATCTCGGCGAAAGCCAGCTTCGCAAGGACCCCAACCTCTACCTCCTGTACCACACCGGTCCCGATGGCGCGAACCCTGGAGAAATCCGCCGATTGACCACCGGCGAACTCCTGCGATTTCCGCGGCCCGAGTGGCGGCCGGTATCCGGCAATCCCAATTTCCTGGGCGTATTCCGCTGGAACATTCTGAGAAAGGTATCCGAGAACCATGATGCGCGTCGTCTGCGGCTCGGTTTGGTTTCTGGTGTGACAGGCGGTTTCGCCTGTCCAGGCGGCCGAAGGGCCGACCAGGGCGNNCCGCCTGCCCCACCAGGCGCTCGTATGCGCCACGTGCGGCCCGCCTCCTCGTGCTCCTGCTCGCCGCTGCCCCTGCGCTCAGCCAAGGCGAGAAGGAGCCGTACTTTTCCATCTCCAGCAACCGCACCTTCCCTTCCAACGCCCGGACAACCATCGAACTGAGCGCCGCCAACATCGACTCGCTGGAGTTCCGCATCTACCGCGTCGAGGATCCCGTCAAGTTTTTCCAGCAGCTTGAGGATCCGCACCAGTTCGGCGGACATGTGCCACCCCCGAAGCGCGAGCCCACACTGCTCGAACGGCTCCATTCCTGGAAACGCGGCCTGAAGGCCGGCATCCGCCGCTCGCTCCGGGCGCAGTTCAGCCAATCGCCCAGCGCGCACCTGGTCAATGCCCTTCCGCATCAGCCCGCCAAGCAGGGCGATCCCGGAACTTACTACGCCGAAACGCCAGTCCTCAACTCCTCGCAACTGGTCCACTCCTTCGTGCAGCCGGTCGCCGGACACTCGCGCTGGGATCGCGAAACCGTGGAACTGGGGATCAAGGACAAGGGTGTCTACCTGGTGGAAGCCGTCCGGCACGACCTGCGCGCTTACAGCATCCTGGTGGTCACCGACGTCGTCATGCTCACCAAGACCGGGAAGGGCCGGATCGTCAACATGGTGGTGGACCGGACTACCGGCGAGCCCATTCCCTCCGCCAAACTCTGGATGCTCCGGCGCGACGGCCGCAAGACCGAAGTCGTCACCAATGCCGAGGGAATCAGTGAGCTGAAGATGGACGAGGCGCGGCCCGACGACGTCCGGATCATCGGCCGCCGCGGCGCCGATTTCGCCGTCAATTCGCTCTCCACCTACGCCTTCCAGCCCAATGTCGACCAGTGGGAGGGCTACGTCTACACCGACCGGCCCGTCTACCGTCCCGGTCACACCGTCCACTTCAACGCCATCGTCCGATTGCGCGGCGTCTCCGGTTACGAGGTGCCGGCCGGCAAGAGCGTCACGGTGGAGATCACCGACACCGATCAGAAGACCGTCTATTCGAAGAGCATGACCATAGGCCCCAGCGGATCCGTCCACGGCGAACTGGTACTCGGACCCACGGCCACCCTGGGCTATTACAACATCGAGGCCAAGGGCGGCGAAGCTCTGATGAACGGCAACTTCGAAGTGCAGGAGTACAAGAAGCCCGAGTACGAGGTCCGCGTTGTGCCCGCCAAGCTGCGCGTCCTAGAGGGCGAGTCAGTGCAGACCACCATCGACTCCCGCTACTACTTCGGCGAACCGGTCGCCGGCGCCAAAGTGGAGTACTCCATCTATCGCAGCCGCTACTGGTTTCCGCTCTGGTTCGACCCGGAGGACGAAAACATGTCGTTTCAGATCCAGGACGACAATGGGGACAACGGAGACCAGATCGGCAAGGGCGAGGGGCAACTGGACGCCGATGGCAAGCTCAACATCAACATCGACACCAAATTGTCCGAGCACAAGTTCGACTACCTGTACACCCTGGAAGCCAAGGTCACCGACCAGGCCAATCGCGAGATCACCGGCAAGTCCTCGATCCTCGCCACCTACGGCAGCTTCGTGTTGGACGTGGAGCCCGAGCGCTACATGTACGCGCCCGGCGGCCAAGCCAAGGTCATCGTGCAAGCGCGCAACTACGACAACCAGCCGGTGCCCGCGCGGGCTCACGTCGAACTGGCTCCCGCGGACTGGCGCGACATCAAGAGGTACCCGGCCATCGCCTCGGCCGATGTGGATACCGGACCCGGCGGTTCGGGCGCCGCCGTTCTCGACCTCCCGCAACAGGGCGGCTACTATCGCCTCTACGTGAGCGCCCGGACGCCCGAGGGCCGGGTCGTCGAGTCGCAGTCCTCTCTTTCCGTCTCCGGCGGCAGCCGCTGGGAAACCGGCTTCGAATCGCGCCAGAATCAGGAAGTCCGGATCATTCCCGACAAAAAGACCTATCAGGCCGGCGACACGGCCAAGGTCCTGATCATCACCGGGAAGTCCAATACACCGGTCTACGTCACGGTGGAAGGCCGCGACCTCAGGCAATTGAAACTGATTCGCTCGACGGACTCTACCGCCACCTTCGAAGTGCCTGTCACTGCCGCCGATGAACCGGGCATACGCGTTGCCGCCGGGTTCGTTCGCAAGGGTAAGTTCTACAACGGCGCAAAGATCCTCAAGGTTCCGCCCGTGAGCCACCAGTTGAATGTGAAGCTGTCCACTGACAAGCCGCAGTATCTTCCCGGACAGACCGCGGAATACAGCCTCGACGTCTCCGGCAGCGATGGCAAGCCGGCCCCCAATGCCGAGTTCAGCCTGGGGGTGGTCGACGAAGCCATCTATGGCATCCGCAAGGACACCATGGAGGATCTCCTCAGCTTCTTCTTTGGAAGCACCGCCAACAGCGTCTTTACCGACGACTCACTGGAATACTACTTCACCGGAGAAGCCGGTCACCGCCGCATGCGTCTCTCGGAACTGAGGAGCTTCAAGACGTCGCTGGCGCAACTCAAGCCCGACCGCCTGGTGCAGCCCAAGATTCGCAAGGCGTTTCCCGATACCGCCTTCTGGGCCACCAACGTGGTCACCGACAGCGCCGGCCACGCTCGCGCCAAGGTAGAGTTCCCCGACTCACTGACCACATGGCGGGCCACCGCGCGCGGCGCCACGCCCGATACCAAGGTCGGCAACACGACGCTTAAGACCATCGTGCGCAAGAACCTGATCCTCCGCCTGGCGGTTCCGCGCTTCTTCGTCCAGGGCGACGAAGTGGTCATCTCGGCGCTGGTCCACAACTACCTCACGAACGCCAAGACCGCTCGCGTGTCGCTCGATGTCACTGGCCTCGACGTGTTGGATGGCGCCACCAAAGACGTCAACATCCCCAGCCGCGGCGAGGTGAAACTGGACTGGCGGGTTCGCGCCAAACAGGTGCGCGGCGCCACCGTGCTGGGCAAGGCATTGACGGACGAGGAGTCGGATGCGCTGCAACTCGATCTCCCCGTGAACGTCCCCGGCGTGAAGCAGTCGCAATCGCGGGGCGGATCTCTCAGCGGCGGAAACTCGGCGGAATACGACCTGACTTTCCCCGATAAGATCTCGCCCGGTTCGCGAAGTATCTCGATCCGCCTCTCTCCCTCCGTGGCCGGATCACTGTTCGGCGCCCTGGAGTATCTCACTTCATTCCCTTATGGCTGCGTGGAGCAGACCATGTCCAGCTTCCTGCCCGACATCATCGTCAGGAAGGCGGTGACCGACCTCGGGCTGAAGACCACGCTCGATCAGGCGGCGCTCCAGGAGAAGATCAAGTCCGGTCTCGACCGCCTGTACCAATTCCAGCATGAGGACGGCGGCTGGGGCTGGTGGCAGACCGATGACACTCACCCGTTCATGACCGCGTACGTGGTCGCGGGACTCTCCCAGGCGCGTGACTCCGGCGTCGAGGTGAACGCCGAGGCCATTCAGAAGGGAGTTGCCTGGGTGCAGAAGGATTTCGCCAAGGATCCCAAACTGGCTGCCGACCTCCGCGCCTACATGCAGTATTCGATGGCGGTGGCTGGCCAGGCCGATGCCGCGGGCCTGGGACAGGTTTACGATCAACGCTCGAAACTCTCTCCGTACGGCCTGGCGCTTCTTGGACTGGCCCTGGAGCAGGTCAAAGACGCGCGCGCCGGCGAAATCGCCGCCACCCTGGAACGTGACGTCAAACAGGA
>PMTT01000856.1 GCA_003167275.1 Bryobacterales bacterium
AGACGCCCGCCCGCTCCGGCGATGCGCATCATGTCCTGGCCGATTCGAGCCTCACCGATGAGCGCATACGGGTCTTGAAGCACGGCGACACGTTTGCGCTTTTCGACCAGTATGGCGACATTCGGCCCAGCCAGAATGGAGAAGGCGGGCTATACCACGATGGCACACGGTTTCTCGCGCGGTTTCTGCTGCAACTGGAGAGCGCCCGGCCGTTCCTGCTGAACTCGACGGTTCGCGACGATAACGACCAGCTCTCGGTGGCCCTCACCAATCCCGATCTAAGCCGCCGGGGCCAGGTGTATCTGCCTATGGGCACGCTGCACCTGGCATGGCGGAAGTTCCTCTGGATGGGCGCCCTGTACCAGGAGCTGCGCATCGAGAACCATGGGATGCAGGCGGTGGATGCGGCCATCGGCATCGAGTTCGCGGCCGACTTCGCGGACATCTACGAGGTGAGGGGGCTCAAGAGGAAGGCGCGCGGGCAGGATCTGGAGCCCGAATTGACCGACCGGGAGGTGAAGCTCGGGTATCGCGGTCTCGACGGGGTTGTGCGGCGCACGGTGCTCCAATTCACCCCGAGGCCGCAAACCCTGGACTCCGGGCATGCCGCCTTCCACGTCGCCCTGGGGCCAAGACAGGCGATCTTGCTCCACGTCACCGCCCGATGCGAGCGCGAACCGGCCCGCCCGCGGTTGCTGGTTTTCGAACGCGCGCGAGCGGAAGCCAGGGCGCAACTGGAGACTCAAATCGGGCAGTTCTGCACGATTGAGACGGGGAACGGGCAGTTCGACGCACTGGTCAAGCGCGCCACCTCCGACCTGCACATGATGACGACCGCGCTGCCCACGGGGCTGTACCCCTATGCCGGGGTGCCGTGGTTCAACACGCCTTTCGGGCGCGACGGGATCATCACTGCGCTGGAGTGTCTCTGGCTGAATCCGAGTCTGGCCCAGGGGGTGTTGCGTTACCTGGCATCCACGCAGGCGGTTGACGTGGTTCCGGAGGAGGATGCCGAGCCGGGCAAGATCCTGCATGAGACCCGCAAGGGCGAAATGGCGGCACTCAAGGAGATGCCCTTCGCGCGTTACTACGGCAGCGTGGACGCCACGCCGCTGTTCGTGGCGCTGGCGGGCGCCTACCTGGAGCGAACCGGAGACCGCCAACTGATCGCGGACATCTGGCCGAACATCGAGGCTGCGCTGCGGTGGATCGACCGCTATGGCGACTCGGATGGAGACGGGTTCGTCGAATACTCGCGCCGCTCGAACAACGGCCTATTGCACCAGGGCTGGAAAGATTCCGACGACGCCATCTTTCACGCGGATGGCACGCTGGCCGAGGGGCCGATCGCGGTGTCGGAGGTTCAGGGCTACGCGTACGCGGCGTGGAGGGCGGGCGCGGCGCTGGCAACGGCGCTCGCGCGGCCGGACCAGGCGGCGTTGTATGCCTCCCGCGCCGACCGGCTGAGAGATGGCTTCGAAGACGCGTTCTGGTGCGAGGAATTGTCGACCTACGCTCTGGCGCTGGACGGCGACAAGCAACCGTGCCGGGTGCGCGCTTCGAACGCGGGCCAGTGTCTCTTCTCCGGAATCGCTTCGGCCGATCGCGCCGTGAAAGTGGGGCGGGCTCTGCTCCATGACGAGCTGTTTTCCGGGTGGGGAATCCGCACGGTTGGCTCGGGCGAGGCGCGCTACAACCCAATGGGTTACCACATCGGCAGCGTATGGCCGCACGACAACGCCCTGATCGCGCTCGGCATGGCGCGCTATGGCATGGCGAGCGAGGTGTCGCGGGTGTTCACGGGTCTGTTCGATGCCGCCATGTACTTCGATCTGCATCGCATACCGGAGCTGTTCTGCGGATTCCCGCGGGATGAAGGACAAGGGCCGATCCTGTACCCGGTCGCTTGTGCGCCGCAAGCATGGTCGGCGGCCGCGGTGTTCCTGATGCTACAGGCGTGCCTGGGGCTGCGAATCGACGCGCTCGAATCTCGGATCTCATTGGTTCGTCCTTTCCTGCCCCCATTCCTGAATCGGGCGAGGATCGGGAATCTGGCAGTCGGAGATGCGAGTGTGGATCTTCTGGTGGTGCGGCATGAGCACGACGTCACGGTGAATGTCCTGCGGAGGAAGGGAGACGTCGACGTAGTCGTGCTGATGTGAAGTAGGAATTGCCAGGACTTCCAAACGGTCTCGCAGGATATGATGAGGGGATGAGTTCTGAGATGGAACCCTCGCGTATCACCGACCCTGCCCTGGCTGGCGTTCTCCAAGAGCTAGTCAGCCGCGAACCGATCTTTCATCGCCCGGAGTTCGGGACGACGAGGACTGACTTCGAAAACATGACCGCGACTGACTTCTGGGAGACAGGGGCTTCCGGGCGGCGCTACAGCCGGGAGTTTGTATTGGAGGAGTTGGAGAAGCGCTACCAACAGCCAATGGCCGACGTCGGGGATGCATCGGACTTCCACTGCCGGAGACTGGCTCCGGGGATTTACTTGCTGACTTACACGCTGCTACAGAATAGGGAGCGTAAGACTCGGAGATCGACGATCTGGCAGCACACATCGGAGGGTTGGAAGATCGTGTTTCACCAGGGGACGATCGTGCAGGACGAGTAAAGCAACTGTCCACGACGGCCCAAAGGCGGGGGTTGGGGTAGCGTAGTCTGCCCCCTTGGGGACTGACGCGCGACCCGAAACGGCGCCGAGACGAGTCTCGGCGCGGCAGGCACGAGTGCCCGCGCCACGAGGACGGCGACGCGACGGCATGGGTCACTAAGACTACGCGATCTGTTCGAGTTCACCTTCTAGTAGGGCTACGTGCTCGTCCTCTTCGGCGGCTAACTCCTCGCAGAGCTCCTTTTCGAGGCCGGCGGGTAAGCCCTGAGCCAGGTTGCGGAAGTGATCGCGGGTCCGGCGCTCCATCTCCAGGGCCTCCTGGTAGAGGTCGGCAATGCCGGTGTCGGACGATATGCGTATTCCCCGGAACAGCCAGTTGGAGAGCAGAAGCTGTTCGTCAGAGGAGAGTTCTACGACCTCGCGGTCCAAATGGGCGTGGTACTTCTCCTCCAACTCGTGCAGGTGGTCCAGTTCAGCCTCGTAGAGACGCTCCAGGACGGCCCGCTGATCGGGCGATTGCGCCTTGTCGCGGGCCAGTTTGTAGAAGTGGAAGGAGTTTAGCTCGAATTGTACGGCGTCGCGGATGGCGCGGAACCGCATGGAGTCACCCAGGTCCCTGCCGGGGATCACTTCCAGGTCGCCGCCGCACATGAAGCACTTCCCGTATGGGATGGCGAATCCGCTGGTCAGTTTGAAACAACTCTTACACCGCCAGGTGTATCGGACCTGCGCGCAGCAGATCTCGTCTTCCTCTAAAACTCTGCGGCACTTCGGACAAGAGGATGGCATCTTAGACTCTCCCTTCCTGCTCCACCGCAACACAGGCAGGAATGCCCGTGTTACTCATTCCCATGTACTCCAGCATTCCCTGCGCCGCCCGCTTCCCGGCGCCCATCGCCAGAATTACGGTAGCCGCGCCGGTCACGATATCGCCGCCCGCGAACAGACCGGGAATCGAGGTCATCCCGGTACGCTCGTCGATTTCGATATAGTTCCACTTATTGACCTTCAGCCCGGGCGTAGTCTGTTTGATGATCGGATTGGCGGTGGTGCCCAGGGCATAGATCACGGTGTCCACATCCAGCAGGAACTCCGAGCCTTCCACGGCCACCGGCCGGCGGCGTCCGGAGGCATCCGGCTCGCCCAACTCCATCTTCTGCACACGCATGCCGGTCACCCAGCCCGAAGAGTCACCAACAATCTCCACCGGATTGGTCAACCATAGGAACTCGATGCCCTCCTCGATGGCGTGCTCCAGCTCCTCGATCCGCGCCGGCGATTCGCGCCGCGAGCGGCGGTACACCACGGTCACTTTTTCGGCGCCCATACGCTTGGCCACGCGGCAGGAATCCATCGCGGTATTTCCTGCCCCGACTACCGCGACGCGCTTGCCCATGCCGACCGGCGTGTCGTAGAGGGGCTGCTGGTGCCCGCGCATCAGGTTGACGCGGGTCAGGAATTCGTTGGCCGAGAAGACTCCGTTGAAGGCCTCACCCGGAATCCCCGCGAACTTGGGTGAGCCGGCACCGGTGCCGACGAAGGCGGTGTCGTAACCCATGTCGGTGAGAAGCTGCGGAATGGTGAAGAGCTTCCCGATGATGGTGTCGAGCCGGATTTCGACTCCGAGTTTCTTGAGGTTTTCGATCTCGGCGTCGATGATCACGTCCGGCAGGCGGAATTCGGGNNCGCCAGGTCGCCGGCGCAGGCCAAGCCGGAGGGGCCCGACCCGACGATGGCCGCGCGCTTCTGCGTGGCGACGTCGATCTCCGGGATTTCTTCCCACCCCCGCCCGAGGGCGGCGTCGGCCACGAATCGCTCCAGACGGCCGATCGCCACAGGTTTGTACTTGGCTCCGACCACGCAGGTTGCCTCGCACTGCGATTCCTGCGGGCAGACCCGTCCGCACACCGCCGGCAGGGCGTTCGAAGACTTCAGAATCTGATACGACCGCTTGATATCCTTGTGCTGCAGGGCTGCGATGAAGCCGGGAATATCGATACCCACCGGACAACCCGGCACGCAGCGCGGTTTCTTACAGCGCAGGCAGCGCTCCGCTTCATGCAGCGCGCCCGCCAGATCGAGGCCGAGGGTGAC
>PMTT01000853.1 GCA_003167275.1 Bryobacterales bacterium
AAGCTAAAGCATACCCCACACGCTGCCACTTGACATCCCCTCACCCCATCCCTCACGCTGAACGTTGATGTCCATATTGCAGGTTATTCTTCTGGGCTTCGTCCAGGGCCTCACCGAGTTTCTGCCGGTCAGCAGCACCGCGCATTTGTACCTCACGTCCTATTTCCTCGGATGGCAGACCGAATCGCTCGACTTCGATATCATGCTGCACCTGGGCACCCTCCTCGCCGTGCTGATCTACTTCCTCAAGGATTGGCTCCAAATCGTCGCGCAGGGCTTCGGAATGCGCTTCGGATACGACCAGGAGTTGAAGCACAACCAGATGCTGCTCTGGTTGCTGGCCATCGGCTCCATCCCCATCGGCGCCGGCGGCTACCTCTTTAATAAACAGGCCGAAACCGTCTGGCGTACCCCCATGGTGATGGGCATCATGCTGATCGCCGTCGGAGTCATCATGTGGCTGGCCGAAGAGTGGAGCCGCAAACTGCGCGACATGGGATCGCTGAACCTCACCGACGCCGTCTCCATCGGACTGGCCCAGGCGCTGGCCATCATCCCTGGGTGTTCGCGGAGCGGCATCACCATCTCGGCCGGCCTTTTCCGGAATCTCACGCGGGAGTCCGCGGCGCGCTTTTCGTTCCTGCTTTCCACCCCGGCCGTCGGCGGGGCTGCGCTGAAGGCGCTCTGGGATATCCACAAGCACGGCGGCGGTCTGCACGCGCTCCTGACCATGCCATTCCTGGTCGGCGTGACAGTGAGTGCCCTCACCGGCTGCATCGTGATCGCCTGGTTCCTGCAATACTTGCGTCACAGTAGTCTTCGTCCGTTTGTGTACTATCGCGTGATTTTTGGCATAATAGTGCTTGCTCTGGCTCTCATCCGCCGGCCAGCGTGATGAAGCTTTTATCTCCAACGCCGCACCGAAGGCTGAACGAACTCACCGGCTTGCTGCTTTTATCGCTGGGCCTGGTGACCTTGTTGAGCCTGGTCTCGTACTACGCCCAGGATCCTTCATGGGACACCGCGGCGGAAGCCCGCCCCCTCAATCTGATGGGCTATCCAGGATCGTACCTGTCAGATCTGCTCTTCCAGTCGTTTGGCGCGGCAGCGTTTCTCTTCCCCTTGTTGGCATTCCTCCTCTCGTGGAAGTGGATCCGCTCGGAAGCCTTGGAGGCCGGCGCGGTGAAGCTCTTCGGATCGGCGCTGCTCACCGCCAGCGTCTGCACCGCGCTCTCCTTCATTCCCCTTCGCCTGTTCGGCGGGACCGTCCGCATCGGAGGCACCGTCGGGCTGTGTTTCCTCAACTGGCTGGTTGGTGCCCTGAACGTCGCCGGTGCGGTGCTGGCTACTCTGACCGCCGTGATTGTCGCGGTCTACCTGGTTTCCACCTTCACCATCTCCAAGCTCTTCGATTGGCTGGCGATCCCCGCCGCCTGGTTCGGACGGCGCCGCGACGCCTTTAGCGCCTGGCGCGACCGGATCCACCAACGCTCTCTCGAAAAGGCCAGGATCAAGTCCCTCGAACGCCGCGTCCGCAAGCGCGAAAAGCAGTCCCGCGAGCAGACCGGCACTAGCGTAGAGGCGTCTCAGGGGTCCCTGGTTTCCAACGATGCCTCTCGCGATGCCCGCAGCGCCGCCGCGCGCGNNCGAGATCGAAGAAATCCCCATCGTCCCCATGGAAACCTACCACCGGACGCCCGAGCCGCCCGGTCCGCCACCGCCGATCGAGCCTCCGGTGCTGCGTCCCGAGCGCCACTTTCGGCCGCTCGTGTTCCGTATGCCGCCCAGCGCCCTTCTCAACGAAGCGCCCGGCCGCAATCCCTATGACGAACAGGAGCTCAAGGACACCGCCGTCCGCATCAAGAGCAAGTTCGAGGAGTTCAACGTCCTCGGCAACGTGACCCAGATCAACCCCGGCCCCGTGGTGACCACGTTCGAATTCAAGCCCGACGCCGGCATCAAGTACAGCCGCATCACCAACCTCACCGAGGACCTCTGCCTGGGCCTGCAAGCCGAGTCCATCCTGATCGAGCGCATTCCCGGCAAACCCACTGTGGGGGTGGAAGTCCCCAACACCCGCCGGGAACTGATCGCCCTCCGCCAGATGCTGGAGTCCGACGAGTTCTCGCAGTCCGGCTCGCACCTCACCATCCCGCTTGGCAAGGACATCAACGGTCGCATCAAAGTGGCGTCCCTCGAAGCCATGCCGCACCTGCTGATCGCCGGCTCCACCGGCTCGGGCAAGAGCGTCATGATCAATTCCATGATCATGGGCATCCTCTACAAGGCCACCCCGGACGACGTCCGCCTGATCATGGTCGATCCCAAGCGCGTGGAACTGGGGATGTACGAAGGTATCCCGCACCTGCTCACCCCCGTGATCACCGACCCCAAAAAAGCCACCAACGCACTGAAGAACGCAGTCCTGGAGATGGAGCGCCGCCTCCGCATGTTGGCCGAGTCGGGCGTCCGCAACATCGACCAGTACAACAAGAAGATCCGCCAGTTGCAGGACGAGCCCCGCAAGCTCTTCGACGAAGAGGAGCCCGCCGCGGAAGATCTCAAGCCGCTGCCCTACATCCTGATCCTGATCGACGAGTTGGCCGACCTCATGATGCTGGAAGGCAAGAACGTCGAGGAGAGCGTCACGCGCCTGGCCCAGATGGCGCGCGCCGTGGGCATGCACCTGGTGCTCGCCACGCAGCGCCCCAGCGTCGACGTGATCACCGGCCTGATCAAGGCCAACTTCCCAGCCCGCATCAGCTTCCGGGTGGCCACCCGCGTAGATTCGCGGACCATCCTGGACGTGATGGGCGCCGAGCACCTGCTGGGCAAGGGCGACATGCTCTTCCTGCCGCCCGGATCGTCGCGCCTGACGCGCGTGCACGGCGCGTTCGTGACGGAGAACGAGATCATCCGGGTGGTGGATTTCTGGAAGGCACAAGCCAAGCCCGAGTACGACCAGTCGTTCCTGATCGCGCCGCCCGCCGATGACAGCGGCGAGTCGGAACCAGAGGCGGGGAACGAGGACCAGGATCCCATGTACGAGGAGGCCATCCGCCTCGTCCTGCAGATGGGGAAGGCGTCGACGTCCACCTTNNCAGCGCGACGGCATCATCGGCCCGCCCGACGGCAGCAAGCCCCGCGACGTCCTGAAGCGCCCCGACTGGCTAAGGGAAGTAGAAGATCAGTTGAAGTAAGCGAAGCCTGGTGAGCCTGGTGGGACAGGCGGTTTCGCCTGTCTGGCAGGTCGCAGACCTGCCTGTCCGCCAATATCCGGCCCCACGACAGTCGCGCTCAATCTGCCATGATCTGCCTGCAAGGCGTGGCAGATCGGAGATGGCACCAGGATTGCCCATATCGAGTGAATACTTATGGTACCTCTAGGTCCGTTGGCTCTTTCTCTTGCACTCTATTTTGAGCCAGCCCCTGCTTCGTTCGGACTCGACGCCAAATACGTGGCTGTTTCTACGGCGTATACGGTGGCGCTTTCCGACACAGGGGTGACGCTCTTGCCCTCATCAGGGGGACGATTGACAATGGTGCTGCCGCGGGCGAGGCCTGTGGAAGTCGAGGAGCGGCAGATTGGCGTCTCAAACTATTATGCCGGGCCGGACCGATCCGTCTGGCGCACAGGAGTTCCGCATTTTGGGCGTGCTCGGTACCATACGGCTTTCCCCGGTGTCGATCTTATCGTGTACGGTAATGGCTCACTACTCGAATATGACTGGATTGTCAGCCCTGGCTCAGACCCTTCCCGTATTCATTTTGGTTTCCAGGGTTGTTCAGGCGCGAGCATCGAGCCAGATGGCGATCTGGTATTGAGACTCCCGGGCGGTGGGGAGGTGCGGCACCGCCGCCCGGCCATTTATCAGGTCGTTAACGGAACAAGGCGGGTGATTACGGGAGGGTTCGTTCAAAGGAAGGATAAGGAATTTGGATTTAGAATCGAGGAGTTCGACCGCAGCAGGCCGCTGATCATCGACCCTACCTTGATCTTTGCGAGCGGTTTTGGTGGAAATCCCTATGTATCGTACTTTCCACCCTACCCTGGCGCGCCTGACGGTGGCACGGGAATCGCGGTTGACGGCATGGGAAATATTTATGTGACCGGGTATTCTGACGGATCTGGTTTCCCTCTCGTGAACGGCATTGGGCCAGTGCCGCCGACTTGCACTGATCCCGGTTTTTGCGCGCCATCGTGGCAGTTTGTGTCCAAAATCAGTCCTGACGGCAGAAGTTTAATTTATTCGACGTTTGTCGCTCACGCCGAGCCGTTGACGGATGGTTCGGGGTTCCTTGGCCCTGCGTTCAATGCTTACGATCTTCCGACCGGGCGTAGCTTGGCGGTCGATTCCAGTGGCATTGTCTATGTGACCGGTTCCACTACCGGTTCCAATTTTCCTTCGCTGAACGGCAAACCGACCGTCACGGCTGGAGGCCATGATGCCTTTGTACTGAAACTGAATCCAGCCGGACAATTGGCCGGGTCAATGCTGCTTGGCGGTCAGGGGGACGATCTCGGCAACTGTCTTGCATTGGGCGCAGACGGGGCCCTATATTTAACCGGCGTGACGACGTCGTCCAATTTTCCCACGACCGCTGGTGTTTACCGGACGCAGCCGCCGTCAATGGGCTTTAATGTTTTTCTTGCCAAAATAAATCCTGCCGCGATTGGCAATTCTACGACAAGTGCGGTGATCTACTCAACATACCTTGAGCCGGGGCTCGCTCCTTTGGTTACCGTCGACGTTGGCGGAAACGCTTATGTCGCCATACCGACTGGCCTCGAATCGCTCGGGACGCCGGGAAGTTTTCAGAGCGTCGCTCCTCCAAAGAATGTTCCGTTAATCGACGATATCTTAATCGCCAAAATTAACGCGACTGGAACCAGGTTGCTATATGCGACATATTTTGACGGTTCAGGACACGACTACGCGAATGGCCTGGCGGTCGATACGTCGGGCTCCGTTTATCTGAGCGGTACAACAACCTCGCCCGATCTTCCCACTACCAGCGGCTCGCTCCAGCCAAACGCTCCCGCCACTCTATCTTACCCTGCCTACGGTTACAGCATGGGATTTTTGGCAAAGTTCTCTCCGGATGCAACGAGCCTGACGTACTCGACCTATTTGGGGGGGACAGGCGGATATGATTACGGCTTTGGTTTGGCTGTCGACAGCTCAGGTAATGCCTATGTCGGCGGCTCAACGGAGTCCGCGGACTTCCCGATACACAATGGAATACAAGTCAGCTTGGAGAACTCCCCCTGCCCGGTTTGGTCCGACCCTTCATCATTTCTTCCCGCTGGTTATCAGTATTGCGGCTCGGCCGGCACACTTACCGTGGTGAATCCTCAGGGCAATGCCATAGTCTGGTCGACGTTTCTTGGATACGGCTTAGTTGCGGATGTGGCGCTTGACTCGGCCGGCAACGTATACGCAACAGGCATTGGCATTGTGCTGCAGGGGAGGCACACTTGCATCATCTCCCAGCAACAGTATTGGGGTCGTGAAGATCGCACCACAGGGGATGCCGGTCCAATTTGACTCGAACGGGATCAAAAATGCAGCGTCTTTTAATCCTGGTTTGCCAGGGCCCGGAGGACTCGCATCGATATTCGTGCATGGAGTTGCAGTCTCCGGAATCGTCGAGGCGTCCGGATACCCGCTCCCCACTACCTTGGCTGGGGTTTCGATAGTGGTGGATGGCACGCCGGCGCCGATCCTCGCGGTCGCCGATATCGGTGCTGTGAATGGGGTTGCCACGCAACAAATCAACTTTCAGGTTCCCTTCGAGATAACGGCGTACCCCGGAAGTGGTTCCAACCATACTGTTTGTCCCTCCTGCGCACACATAGTTGAATTGCGCTACGGCGGGCAGTCGTCATACGCCTCGCCGCAGGGGGTCGGACCGGGTATTTTTGTGTTGCCGGACGGCACGCCGACGATCCAGCATGCCGCCGACTACAGTCTGGTCACCGCCTCAAACCCAGCGGTAAAAGGCGAAACCATCATCATCTATGCCACAGGATTAGGTAGTGTCGCGAACGGGCTCCCAACTGGTATGCCGGCGACTGGGGCCGCACCGATGAGTACGAAATGTGGCACCCCATCCGTCGTTACAGCTCCTCCAAACGCGCCATCAGTGCCGTTCGGAACCATCCTCTATGCCGGTTTAACGCCGGGTTCTCCGGGGCTGTACCAGTTGAATGTGGTGACTTCCTCCGCTCTTCCCTCGGGGATGGTCGGCCTACAAATCGATTACAACCAATGTTGGCCTCTTTACCTATTCCCCTTTGCCCCATTCAATTATTCCCAGAGCAACAACGTCAGTGTACCTGTGAAGTAGATTTGATTAAGCCTTCGCACGTTCGGTCCAGACGATTCGCTTAGCCATTCCGGCGGCGGGCCTCTTCGGGCACAGGCTCTTCGCCCATTCTTTCCCAATCGGCCGTGGTCAAGCCGAACTCCGCCAGGACTTCCTCATGGGGGATCGGCGGGTTGTGCTTGAGCCATTCATCGGCCTCGGCGACCGCCTTGCGCTCGGCGTCGCTCAGGGTGTCCCCGTCTTCCTCGGGCAAGACCATAGTCTCAAGCAAATGAACCACTACCGCGAGTTGGG
Source organism: Bryobacterales bacterium (assembly GCA_003167275.1). GTDB lineage: Bacteria > Acidobacteriota > Terriglobia > Bryobacterales > Bryobacteraceae > JAIQFL01. The sequence goes on from PMTT01000853.1 coordinate 6,625, forward strand.
CCGTGTCGAGTTGGTCTAGCAATTGATGGGCATGTTGGTTGTCGTCCATTACGTTTAGTACGCGCTATCCTTGCGCCAGGCGCTGTCGGCGAACAATTCAGCCGGATGCCAGCCTTCCAACCAATTGTAACTCCCCCGGAGGATGACTTGCAGAATCAGCCCGGCAGCGGCCGAATCCACCTTCGCCAGCCGAACTAAACCTAAAAGCGGCAGTTCTG
>PMTT01000863.1 GCA_003167275.1 Bryobacterales bacterium
TGTTGACCGATTCGGTGCTGAACAAACCGAAGCCCACCGATCAGAGTAGCAATGCCAGCAACTTTGTATACGGCACGTCCTCTATAACCGGGGATAACGGTATGGGACAAGCCGGTGGGAACATTGCGCAGGCCGGCATGAACCTGGCGAATCGCAAGCGGGCCAGCGATGGTGTCCCCACACCTGGGATGGGAGGCATCCCGGGTGCACCCAACGGACAACTCACCGACCCGAACAATCCGCAGCAAATACCGGGGATGCCCGGCGCGCCCGTGGATCCCAATGCCCCGCAACAGCAGCCTGGGATGGTGAATGGCCAGCCGTACCCTTTACCTCCAGGCATGGCGCTACCGGGTCAGGTGCCCACCCAGGCTGGACAGTATCCGGGTCAGGTGCCCACCCAGCCTGGGCAATATCCGGGTCAGCCAGGTCAACCAGGTCAGCCCTATCTGAACCAGTATCCGGCACAGCCTGGGCAATATCCCGGGCAACAGCCTTACCAGCCGGGGCAGCCCGTGAATTCGCAATTCGGTGGAGTGTCGCCGCAGCCGTATCCCACTAATATGGGGGCCAATGGCAGTGTGCCAGGATACCCGCAGCCGGGCAATCCGATCAATCCCAATGGGCCGGGCGCCAACCAGGCGCAGCAGATGATCCAGCAGATTCTGACCTCGCCGCGTCCCGGCGGTATGCCGACAGGCAACGGACAATCGCCAGCCATCGGTGCCGGGATTGCGGGAGTGGCAACCAATGCCGATGCCGTGGGCATCATGGTCTACAACGACCATTCGAATTATAAGGAATGGGAATTCATCTTCGATCCCACAAAAGTGAGGCCCTTGCCGAATCCGGTCTCAGGCGCCACCGGCACTCCGGCAGCACAAATGGGTTCGATGGGGGGTAGCCAGATCGGTACGCCGGTATCTTCCATGGATGGATCGGGGACTGGTGCTTCGGCTTCGGGATTTGGCGGAGCGTCGAGTGCTGGTTCGGGTTTTGGTGGATCGGGGTACGGTGGCATGCCGACCGGTGTTCCCCCTCCTCCCAACAATCCACCGGGCCAAATGGTGTTTGTTCCGGACCTCGGTATGGTCCCGGTGGTGAAGAAGTAGCGTGGCGAGTCTGCCGGCGTCAGGGTCCGCCTCCAAAACGAGGCGCGCGCGACACCGATGGCTCGTTTTGGCTTTCGGCTCCTTGGCTGTCGCGGCCTACACGGCTGACTTCCGGGCGCCAGCCGGCATGCGGCCCGCCAGCCGCGTCTCCGACACGGAAGCGATCCTTCCCGGCGGGCGGATAGTGCGCCCCCTGGGACGGCAGTTCGCCACCGGACCGGGGCCATTCGGAATTGCGATCAGCCCCAACGGCAACCTGGTCGTCTCGGCCAATGGCGGTCCGGACCGGTTCTCTCTGACCGCGCTCGACAGGCAGAACGACGCCTGGCCCCCCCGTCAATTGGTGGCGCCGCCGAAGCCCAGGCGAGCGCCTGGCGAGCCCGCCGAAGAGGACGACTGGCATAGCGTCTTCATGGGGCTGGCTTTCCACGGCGATGAAGAGCTATTCCTTTCGGAAGGCGATTCGGGGCGGGTGCGGGTGATCGATCCGCGGAACGGCGCGAAGCGTTACACCCTCAACCTGAACCAGGGCGGATTCGACGACAGCTACACCGGGGACTTGGCTCTCGACGGCAGCCGCGAGGTGCTCTATGTTGTCGACCAGGCCAACTTCCGGCTGGTGTCGGTCGACATCCGTCGGCGGCGCATCCTCGGGTCGCTGCGATTGGGGCGTCTGCCCTTTGCCATCGCACTCTCCGCCGATGGGCGCAAGGCTTACGTCACGAACATCGGCATGTTCGAATACCGCGCGGTGCCGGGCGCCGACACCAAGCTGGCGGTCGAGACCGGGCTGCCCTTCCCGGCGTTCGGTTTCCCCTCGGTCGAAGCGCGCAAGGGCGTCCGGCGCCAGACGGCGCGTGGGCCGGTCGAGGTTCCGGGCCTGGGCGATCCGAACGTGAAGGAATCGAACTCCCTGGCGGTGGTGGACGTGGCCAACCCGTCCGCGCCGCGCCTGGAAGCGCTGGTCCGTACGGGGCTGCCTTTCGGCGAAGCGAGCGCGGGCGGCAGCAGCCCTTCGGGGGTCGCGGTGGGCGGCGAGTACGTGTTTGTCTCCAATGGCCACAACGACTCGGTCACAGTGCTGGACGCCCGCACGAATCGGATTCGCAGCACGATTCCGATCCGGATTGCCGGCTTGGAAAAGCTGCGCGGCGTACTGCCGGTCGGATTGACCTATGACGCCGCCACGAAGCTGCTTCTGGTGGCGGAGGCGGGCATCAACGCGATTGGCCTGATCGACACCACGGCACCCGGCGCTGGGGAAATGCGCTTCGTGGGCCACCTGCCGGCGGGGTGGTTCCCGACGCGGACGGCGGTCCGGGACGGTGTGGTCTACGCGGTGAATGCCAAGGGCCACGGGACGGGGCCGAACCACGAACCGCAGGCCAATGAATCCAGCTTCCAGGGCACCTTCCGGCGAGGCTCCCTCTCGGTCTTTGCGCTTCCCAAGGCGGAGGAGATGGCCGGCCTGACGGCGCGGGTGATGGCGAACAACGGCTTCGTGCCGGCCGCTGCGGAGTCGATACCAGCCGCGCCGCCCAACGGGATCCGCCACGTGGTCCTGATCGTCAAAGAGAATCGCACTTACGACGAGGTATTCGGGGATATCGCGCAGGCCTCCAACGGGCCGGTCAACGGGCTGGCTTCCCTGGCGCGTTTTGGCCGCACCGCTACGGTGGCGCCCGACCGCAGAACTTTCCCCAACGGCGCCACCCTGACCAACGTCAACGTCACTCCCAACCATCACGCACTGGCGGCGCGATATGCCATGAGCGACAATTTCTATGCCGATTCCGAGGTCAGCGTGGATGGCCACCATTGGCTGGTGGGCTCGTATCCGAATGCATGGACCGAGTCCTCCCTGATGGCGTCATACGGCGGGGCGAAAGAGTTCCGGTTCCCCACGAAGGCCCCGGGGAGGCTGCTGTACGCCGGGTCCGACTCATCGGTGCATCCCGAGGAACTACTGGAGGCCGGCACCATCTGGCATCACCTGGAGAGGAACCACATCGCGTTCCGCAATTATGGCGAGGGGTTCGAACTGGCTGGCGTGGAGGAGGGTCCGGGCGAAAAGGCCACCGGGGCACGCTTTGTCACCAACGTACCCATGCCCGACCCGCTGTACCGCAACACCTCGCGCGACTACCCGCAGTTCAACATGAACATCCCGGACCAATACCGTGCCGGGCAATTCATTGCGGAGGTGGAACGGAAGTACGCCAAAGGCGGCGAGCCGTTCCCCCAGTTCGTGTTCATCCACCTGCCGCAGGACCACCTGACCAGGGCGCGCCCGGCGGATGGCTATCCCTACACCGCGTCGTATGTGGCCGACAATGACTATGCACTGGGCCGCATTGTGGAGTACCTCTCGCACAGCGCGTGGTGGCGTGAGATGGCGATCTTCGTTACCGAAGACGACGCGCAGGGCGGTGTGGATCACGTGGACTCGCACCGGACGGTGATGATGGCGGTGAGTCCGTACGCGCGGAAGAACTACGTCTCGCACGGGAATTCCAGTTTCCCGGGCTTGCTGAAGACGGTGTTCCGGATGTTGGGGCTCCCGCCGCTGAATCTGTTCGATCGGGCGGCCTCGGACCTGAGCGACTGTTTCGGAGGCGAGCCTGACTTCCGCCCCTACGACGTGCTGCCGGTGGATCGGGCGCTGTTCGATCCGGCCAAGGTCAAGGATCCATTGGACCCGGCGCCCGATAGTCCGCGAATGGACGATCCGCGGGTAGTGCGAAGGTGACGCGGGCATTCTTGCCTGTGTTGGTTTCTCTTCCCGCAGCGCATACACTTGAATCAAGTTACCCATGAATGTTCTGCAATTCTCCTTGGTGGTCTATCTGGTGTCCGCCGTGGCCGGTTTCCTTGGCTCCCTCACAGGCCTGGGGGGCGGCGTGGTGATCACGCCGGTCTTGACGCTGCTGCTGGGGGTCGACCTTCACTATGCGATGGGGGCGTCGCTGGTTTCGGTGATCGCCACTTCTTCCGGGGCCGCAGCCGCCTACGTGAAGGAGGGCTTCTCCAACATTCGCGTGGGCATGTTCCTGGAGATTGCGACCACGCTGGGGGCGGTGGCCGGCGCGCATCTCACGGCGGTGGTTCCGGGTGCGGCCCTGGCGGTGATCTTCGGCTGTGTTCTCCTCTACTCGGCTTGGCATTCCTTTCATACGCCACCGGACCAGCTTGTCTCCCAACCCGACGCGCTGGCGGCCCGCCTCAGACTGGATGGCAGCTACCCAGGAGGGCAGGGCAAGATTCGATATCACGTCCAGCGCGTGAAGGCGGGCTTCACCCTGATGTTCGGCGCGGGGCTGCTCTCGGGGCTCCTGGGAATCGGGTCCGGGGCGATGAAGGTGATCGCCATGGACCAGGTGATGCGCATTCCCTTCAAGGTTTCGACCACCACCAGCAACTTCATGATCGGCGTGACGGCGGCCGCCAGTGCGGGGATCTATCTGCGCCAGGGTTATATCGATCCGGGCCTGGCGATGCCGGTGATGTTGGGTGTTCTGACGGGTTCGATCGCGGGAGCGCGGCAATTGATAGGTGCGGGAACGCGGACCCTGCGATGGGTCTTCGCCGGGGTGGTTGGCGTGATGGCGATCGAGATGATCTATAGCGGCTTCTCGGGAGGGATACGGTGACCGACGATCGGATGGACCAGATCATCGGGAACCTGCTGCGGACGGGTGTGATGCTGGCGGCGGCGGTGGTGGCGGCCGGAGGCGTGTGGTACCTGGCGGTCCACGGGACGACCATGGCGGACTACCATCACTTTCACGAAGCCGCTCGCGGGCTGCGGTCGCTGGCGTCGCTGACGCGCCCGCAATTGGTGATCCTGCTCGGGCTGCTGATCCTGGTTGCGACCCCGGTGGCACGGGTAGTATTCTCGCTGGTGGCGTTCGGGTTAGAACGGGACCGGGTGTTTGTGGGGATTACGGCGGTGGTGATGGTGGTCTTGGCGTACAGTATGGGGGCAGCTTGGTGGTGAGGAAAGCACGGCATTCGCACGCCTCAACTGGCCTTGCGCAAAACGTCCTCAACCGCCTCCGGGTGCTTGGCGATGACTGCCAGCAGCACTCGCGCTGGTCCGTCCGGGCGGGTTCGGCCCTGCTCCCAGTTGCGCAGAGTTGCGGGAGGAAAGCCGAACTTGGCGGCGAACTGCGCCTGACTCAGTTTTAGGCCGCGGCGCACCGCGCGTACGTCGATCACCGGCACTTCGACCGTCGTAACCCGCACAGGCACGTCCTCTCCGCGTGCCCATGCGATCGCCTGATCCAGTCCGCGGATGATCCGCTCGCCTGGCGTGAGTTTGCGGCGCCTCCTTGCCGTCTTGGTCGGCTTCTCGGTATTCTTCACTTTGCCCTCCTTGGCTGCAGCGTCCGGATCAATTTCGGAATCCGCCTCTTCATCGCGTTTCGCTCAGCCTTCGTCAAGTCGGCCTTCGCATTCTTCGCGTACATATCGAGCATCACGATCGGCAGTCGCTCGCTATGGTAGTAGTAGATCACACGGGCGCCGCCCCGCTTCCCCCGACCCTCGATCGCCCACCGCAGTTTCCTCACGCCGCCTGTTTCGGGGACGATATCGCCCGCCTCCGGGTTGGCCGCCACGAACATCACGAGTTCCGCGCGCTTACCCTCGGTCATCAACCGTTCGGCCGCAATCACGAATTCTTCAGTCTCCAGCACCGTCATCGGTGCGTGTCTCATGCCTTATCATACGCTAATGGCGTACCCACACTTGAGAACTAGTGGCGTTGACCCGCGTCAGCAGATAATGAATGGTGCGGACTATGTGGAGAATCCTCGCACTTCTGATGATGGGGCCGGCGCTGGGCTCGGGCCACGCGCAAGAGCCGGCGTTGACGGCGAAGCTGGCCGAGGCCGACCCCGAGTTTGCCCTTAGCCACCTCTCCACGCTGTCCAACGAAATCGAAAGGGAACGCATTCTGCGGGTCGCTTTTACCGCGGCGCTGACCGAGGACTTCGACGTCGCCGCGCATTACTTGCCGATGGTGCTGGACCGGGCCTGGGTGGCCGAGCTCAACTTTCACGACGCCTGCGAGCTGGCCATCGAAATGGAAGACGACCTGCCCGACGCCACCAGGAAACTGGTGCTGTCGACGGGACTGCGGAATCCCGCACTGGCGCTGCGCGAAAGAGAATGGTATAAGCCGCTGTCATTTCGGCGCGACGCTTTCGTCCGCTTCGTCACGGCGGCTCCCGATGAAGCGGAGCGGCTGGCCACCGGCGATTCGAAACCCGCGCGCGCCATGCGGGAAGCCTTGACCGCCGCCGAATCGCCGGTAGCCGACGCAATCGTGCGGCTGGCCGAAGCACCCGGTCTGAACCTGCCCACCCGCGCGCGCGCAGCCACGCTCGCCGGGCAGATCGCTGGAGGTCGGCTGTCGCTCGACGCCGCGGTCCGCCTGGCCGGCAACACTGCGCGCTTCTTCGCCACAATCGCCGATCTGCGGGTCCAGCAGCCGGCCAGGGAGTCGGAAGCGTACGACCGGGCGCTCGAAGAGGCGTCGCTGAACCTGTGCCAGGAGGCGCAGGAGTCGATTGGCAGGGCGGTGTCGGCGGATCTGGCGGGCTTCCGCGCCACGGATCTCTACCTGATGCTGGCGTATGGCCGGTCCGAAGCCACCCCGCCGGTCTTCGAGGCCGTGTTCGATCGCCTGCTGCTCCCCAAATTGCGCGCCGAGAGTCCCAGGGGCAAGAGCCTGCTGGAACTGCTTCGGCGATCGGGCGACCTGGAACTGCGGGACTTCGCCGCCGGCGCCATCGGCGCCCACCGCTTCGATGAATTCCTCCAGGTTGTCGGACCGGAAGGGCTAGGCAAGCTGGCGGGATCCATCCCCGAGGCGGGCGACCCGCTCAAGGAGGCCATTCGCCTGGCGCAGATTCTGGACGCGACGGGCAGCCGCGAGCTGCTCCGCCAGATGGCGGCGATCGTGGTGGCCGAATACCGCCGCTGCCTCGCGGCGCGGCACCGGAGCGGCCGCATTCTCTATGGCCTGCTGGCGGCCCGGCTGATCGAAAGCCCCGCCGCCGAGGGCGCTCTGCGAGAGATCGGCGAGCCTTACCTGCCATTCCTCACGTCCTCGGCCGAGCTTCCTTTGTCCGATCTGTTCGACGCTGCGGGCCAATCCGTTCAGCGCTACTTCTTCTACGACGATGACGATGGCGTGGCCTCATTCGAGTCCTTTCGCAGGAGTTACGTCTCCGATCCGGCGTGGACGATCGAGGATCGCGGCGCCTACCTTGACCTCTCGGGGCGGGGAAGCGACGGCCGCCGCATCGAGATCTTCGCCAATGTTCCGGTCAACGCGCATCTCCCCCAGAACCGCGCATTCGAAAACGAGGCACAACGCCGGCAGCAGACCATCGCCGAAGCGATGGCCGAGCGGGGAGTGGCCCCCAAGGTGCTTGTACATCGCGGCCACGCCTTTTGGGTGGAGAGGACGCTGTCGTATATTTCGAAGTCCGACCGGCTGGTGATTCTGGGCAGTTGTGGCGGCAGCGACGAGGTCCACAAGGTTCTGGAGATTTCCCACGACGCCCAAGTCATCGCCACGCGCGGGGTGGGGGCCACGGAGGTGAACGATCCCATGCTGAAAGCGCTCAATGACCGCCTGCTGAACGGCGGCCCGGTGCTGGAGTGGAGCGCCTTCTGGCAGACCCAGAAGGCCGCGTTGGGGCACACCGGGTTGTTCCGCGACTACATGGCGCCCGACCAGGACCCCGGCTCGGTCTTTCTCCGTGGCTATTACCGGGCGATGGATTCGCCGGATCCCAAGCTGTGAGGGCCTCGTTGTGGGAGATGCAGTAGCCAAAGGTGGGGCGGACGCCCTCNNAACCGTCGCAGGTGGGCTGCAACACTGCTTGTCACTGTGCTTGCCTCGCCACTGCTGTGGCCGCAAAGCAACCCCGAGAAGGAGAAATCCGCCTTCGCCGGCACGGTCCGCGACTCGGTCACCAGAATACCAATCCCGAAAGCGTCTATCCACGTGATTCCTGTGGGTGCCAATCAGCCCGCCTACGCCGGCATCTCGGACGCCACGGGCGCGTTCCGGTTCGAGGCCATCACGCCGGGCGATTATCCTAAAAGCGGCAGTTCTGTC
>PMTT01000847.1 GCA_003167275.1 Bryobacterales bacterium
GTGAAGGTCTTGCCCGACCCCGTCACGCCCAGGAGGACTTGGTGCTGCTCGCCTTCCCGAACTCCCCGCGACAATTCGGCGATCGCGTTCTCCTGATCGCCCCGCGGGCGGTAATTGACCGCCAACCGAAAGCTCATAGTCTTAGGGTGGCATAGGCGTAGGGCGGGAGACAACATGGGCAACTCATCTTTGGGGGTAGAATAAGGAAGGAGCTGGATTGGGATGATGCCGACCAACGAGTTCGTCGAAGTTCGCAACGGCGGGTACTATGTTGTAGGGTCGCGCATTGGCCTTGACGTTGTGTTCTACGCCTTGCGGAGAGGCTATTCGGCGGACAAGATTTTCGAGTCTTTTCCATCCATCGGTTCGCTGGCCAAAGTCCACGGCACAATCACGTTCATCGTGGAACACCCGGTCGAAGTCGAGGCCTACCTGAAAGATCAGGATCGCATTTTCGAAGAGATCAAGGCCGCGCACCCGATGCCTGCCGATATGATTGAGCGGTTTGAGCGGGCGAAGAAAGAAATGTCCGGCAAACTAGCTTGAAAATCACTTTCCAGGCTGATGCCGACCTTGATCCAGACATTGGAAGGGGATTGCGGCGGAGGGAGCCATCTATCGATTTTCGGGGCGCCGGCGGCGTGATTCCGGACGCTACCCCCGATCCTGAGGTCCTGCGCATCGCCGCCGACGCCGACCGGGTTCTAGTTACCGGCGATCTGGGAACGATGCCACGCCACTTCCAGACATTTGTCGCGCAACGCGAATCACCCGGTGTCCTACTGGTTCCGTCCTCCCGATCCATCGGAGCGGCGATCGAGGGGCTGCTCCTCGTTTGGCTCACATGCTGTCCGGACGATTTGCGCAACCAACTGCGGTGGTTGACGTAGGTGGCGTGCCGCAGGGCTAAATGAGCGTCCTGGTCCGGGTCTGCCATTCCCGCGTATATTTCAGGTGCTAAAATACTTGCGTGGCACCGAATGAGGAATACTCGCGCGCGGACGTCCGCCGTAAGTTTGGCCTCTCCGAGCGCCAGCTTCGAAGCTGGGAAAAGCAGGAATTCATTCCCCCCGCCCAATCCTACACCTTCTCCGACCTGATCGCGTTGCAGACCCTGATCAAGCTCCGCGAGGGCCGGATCCAGGGGCGGCAGATCGGGCGGGCCCTGGTATCCCTTCGCCAGAAACTCGACTGGGTCAAACAGCCGCTCTCCGAGCTACGGATCGTCTCCAACGGAAAGAAGATCGCGGTCCACGTGGCCGGCCAGAAGATGGAGGCCATCAGCGGCCAGATCCTGTTCGATTTCGAAGCCGCCGACCTGGGTGGCGTGAGGAGCTTTCCGGAGCGCAAGCACGCCGTCAACCGTACCCGCGAATCGGAGCTCTGGTTTCAGAGGGGTCTGGAACTCGAGGAAACCGGCGCTCCCGTGGAACAGGCGGTGGAGGCCTATGAGAAGGTGCTGGAGTTGAATCCGTCCGCCGCCGGGGCGCTGGTGAATCTCGGCACCATCTACTATCGCCAACGAAAGTTCGCGGAGGCCGAGCGATACTATCAGCAAGCTATCGAGGCCGACCCCACCTATCCTCTGGCCCAGTTCAATCTCGGCAACCTCTACGACGAACAAGGCCGAATGGCCGAAGCGCTGGATTACTACCGCCGCGCCTTGAGCCTGAACCCGAATTACGCTGACGCCCATTTCAACCTGGCCCTGCTCTGCGAACGCACCAGCGATAACCTGAAGGCCGTCCACCACTGGAAGTCTTATCTGAAGCTCGACAGCTCCGGGCAATGGGCCGAGATCGCGCGACGGCAGTTGGATCGCCTGCGGCAGGTGACGCTGATCCACTCGCGGTAAGATCCCCGCTCAGGCTGCCAGGCATCGACGGCTGCTTTGCACCGGGATTGGTGGCCCTGCGAAACGCGTCGAGATGAGTCTCGACGCGGCAGACACGAGTGTCCGCGCCACAGGGGGTGGGGACTATTCGTTCCGCAGCGCCGCCATCGGGTCGATTCTTGTCGCGCGGCGGACTGGGAACCAACTCGCTGCCAGGCTGACCAGGATCAACAGGGCCGTCACCAAAACGATCGTCAGCGGATCGGTGGTCGTGACCCCCGCCAGGAAAGAGCGCAGGGGCAGAGCCACCAGCATCGCGACGCCCATGCCGAAACCGGCGCCCAGTCCAACCGGCACCAGGGCGTTTCGGAATACCAGCCGGCGCACCCTCCGCGGCGATGCGCCCAATGCCATGCGAATCCCGATCTCCGGTGTCCGCCGGCTCACTTCCCACGAGAGCACTCCGTACAACCCGATCATCGACAACACCAGTCCCAGCATCCCCATGGCCGCCAGCAGCGACGTGCTGAGCCGTCGCAGCGCAAACTCCAGGCTCGTCGCATCGCGCGTGGTGCGGACGTCCGCCACCAGCGATTGGTCAAATTCCGCGATCACCCGCCGCACGGCCCCGATGGCGCCCGCCGGCGCGGCAGCCGTTCGGACTTGCAGGAAGATCCGCCCGCCCGTCTGCAGGAAGGGCGAGAAAAACTGCGGCAATGGCCCTTCCGAATAAAATGCGTACTTGTTGTCGGCCACCACGCCCACGATTTCGCGCCACGGCTCGAAATCGACGTGGGGGCGAACCAACTTGCCGAGAGCATCTCCGTTGGGGAAAAACATTCGTGCGAAGGTCTGGTTCACGATGACGACGGCCGGCGCGCCCTTCCGGTCCGCCGCGTGAAACTCGCGCCCGCGCCGCACCGCAATCCCCATAGTGCGGAAATAGCCGGGCCCCACATTGCTGAACTGGACCATGGGGCCGTGGAAATCGGGACGGTCTTTGAATGACACATTTCCCGCCACGGAGTCTCCGCCCAGCGGAATCAGGCTGGCGAAACTGGCGGCCTGGACGCCTGGAATGGCTTGCACGCGCCGCACCAACTCTTCCGCCACCGCATAGCTCTGGTCGGGTGTGAAGCTCTTTTGCTCCGGTGCAACCTTGGCCGTGATGCCGTGGTCGATATCGAATCCGGGGTCCACCGAGCCGACATAGAGCAGGCTGCGCAGGAACAAGAGGCAGACCACCAGGAGCAGCGCCGAGGCAGCGACCTGCCCCCCCACCAGAAGCCGCCGCATCCCACCACCAGTCGAGCCTTGCAGGTTGGTGCGCTTGAGCCACGGCAGAATCTGCGATCGCGTGGACTGGCGCGCAGGCATCAGCCCGCAGAAGACGGACGTGGCCACCACCACTGCCAGGGTGTAAAGAGCCATGCGAGGATCCATCTGGAGTTCGAACGGTGGTAACGCCGGGGTGTTGGGAATCCGGATCTGGGAGAGGAGCGGCGAGATCCACGCCGTCAGGAACAGTCCTCCCGCCGCACCCACCGCCGAGAGCAGCAGGCTGTCCGCGAGCAGCATTCCGATCACCCGTGCCCGGCTGGCCCCCAGCGCCAGCCGGATGGCGATCTCACGCTGCCGCATCGCGCCGCGCGCCAGCATCACTCCCGCCACGTTCGCGCAGGCAATCAACAGCAGCAGGCCGACAACTATGAACGGCGCGGCCAGCCCAATGTAGAACTCCGGCGGCGAATCGCGTTCCCGGAGACTCTCCAGACCGTATACCGGCGCCACGAAGGCCGGTCCGCCGAAGCTGGCGTTCTCTCTGGGATAGGCCGCTTCGAGCACCTGTGCCATGGCTGTGAAAGCCGCGCCTGCCTGTGCGCGTCCAACGGCCGGCGCCAGGCGCGCGACCACCGAGAATCCGTAGCTCATGCGGGATTCCAGACCGGGCGTCACCGCCGGGCCGATGGGCACGAACATCTGCGGGAACATTCCTCCCATCATGATGTTGTAGCCGCGCCCCATCACACCGATCACTGTGAACGACTGGCCGTTGAGGTCGATGGTGCGGCCGATGACGCCGCGGTCGCCGTCGAAGCGGCGATGCCAGAAGTCGTAGGCCAGCACGACCACCGCCGGATTCCTTTCCGGCGCCGCCTCTTCGGGCGTGAAGGTGCGTCCCAGCCACGCAGGCGTCCCGGCGAGTTGGAAGAAGTTGGCGGAAAGCGACATGCCCGTCACGGGTTCCACGGTGTCGCCATGCCGCCAGTTCAAGCTGGTTCCGGAACTCAGGGCCATTCCCACAAATGCGGGGCTGCCGCCCAACTCGCGGAAATTGCGGTACGAAATCCGATTGCCGTTGCCTGGGTCGATTCTCACCAGCCGTTCGGGCTCTACGGCGGTGGGAGGCGCGAGCACGATGGAGTTCAGCAGATTGAACAGCGTGGTGTTGACCCCAATCCCCAGCGTCAGGGTCAGCACGACGACCGCCACCAGCCCCGGCGTCTTGCGCAGCGAGCGCGCGGCATAGGTCAAATCCTGTATCAGGCTCATGCGGGGAGCTATCGCAATCCGGGGGCCGTCACGAAACCCCAGTCCTTACAATGACTTGCAGCCTGAGGCTGTGAATCCAGGTGTCCGGTTGTGGCACAGGCATTCTTGCCTGTGTTGGTTTTCTTGCTTTCTCCGGCGTGTCGAAGCCGCCAAACCAACACAGGCAAGAATGCCCGTTCCACACACTCTTCTCACCGCAGTCTCAGGGGCGCGAAGAGCCGCTCGTCGAATCGGAGCGGTTCGACCCACTCGATTCGAGCATGAAAGACTGGCGCTTCGGGCAGCAACACATAGTTCGATTCTCGCGGCACGACCACGGAAGGAACACGATGGACTGAGGAACCGTAGAAGGTCAACCGGTAGGACTCGGGCGAGTGCTCGCTTGCACGATGCACACTCAACAGCGAGCGGCCGCAGTTGCGCCCATCGAAGCTGATCGCGTGACGGTGTAGTCGACCGGCAACTCGGCTCGGTCCAGGTGTACCAGCACCTCAAGAACTCCCAGAGCGATGCTCTCTGAGGTATAGACCGCCTCAATCCCACGTGGGTTAAACCTCCACCCACCCGGCGCGCACCCTCACCGCTCAGGCCCGCGTATTTCCGCCTGACCACGCGGGACGTTGTCAGATGTAGACTCCATGTTCAATGCGCACGAGCTCATCATCAACGGATCGGGGATCGGTCTGCACTGCCTGCAACGGGGTGCGGCCTTGAAAAAGCCAGTTGGGGCGATGGAGCCAATGCTCAACTTTCCCAGCGCTTCCAAAAGCCTCCAGGGCGTGGGCTTTGACAGTGTCCGCAGTGACTGCTACAGGAAGCCCTACGCCGGTTCGGGACGGGGTTTGGCCAACGTCCATGCCTTCGTGGAGAGTCCCGAGTCCCGCGCCTGTTGTCCCTGGAAGCCGCTGTCCGCTGCGGGCCGGCCTCGCCAATGCGTCCATAGTCTCGGTTCCAGCCGGTCGCCTGCGGCGTGCCTTGGCCCCAGCAGCCTTCGAATCGTGAAGGGACGCTCTCTCATCACGCAAGGACATCTACCTCCATTATACGGCCGGGCGCCTGGCCCTGACGCTCTGGAACGAAGTGGACATGGGTAAGGGCCCGACGGGAAACAGCCACTACACGTTAGAATGAGGCGATGGCGGAAAACCTACCCGAGGCGAAACCCGTGGAGACCTTCGAAGGCTCGCTCGATGAGCTGGAAAAGGTGGTCAAGGAACTCGAAGGCGGCGACCTGTCGCTCGAACGCTCGCTCGAGCTTTTCGAGCGCGGTATGAACCTCAGCGACACCTGCCGGAAGCAGCTTGAAGGCGCAGAGACCCGCGTCGAAATGCTGATCCGCAAAGAGGGCAAACTCACGGCCGAGCCGTTCCGGCCGGAAAAAGCCTGACCCCCATGAACCTGCGCGAATATCTTGCCCGGCAACAACGACTGGTGGACGCGGAGCTCGATCGCCTGGTCCCTCCGGAATCGACGCCGCCCGAGACCATCCACCGCGCCATGCGCTACAGCCTCTTCGCCGGCGGCAAGCGCATCCGGCCGATTCTCTGCATGGAAGCCGCGAATACCGTCTCCGAGTCGCCCGACCGCGCCGTGGCAGCCGCCTGCCCGCTGGAGCTGATCCACACCTACTCGCTGATCCATGACGACCTTCCGGCACTCGACAACGACGATTACCGCCGCGGCAAGCTCACCAACCACAAGGTATTCGGCGACGCCATGGCGATCCTGGCCGGCGACGCGCTCCTGACGTTGGCGTTTCAGGTGCTGGCGCAACTCGACGTCGCCGACGGCGCCAAGGCCCGACTCATCGCCGAACTATCCACCGCGGCGGGAACGGTCGGCGGCATGATCGGCGGGCAGGTGGCCGATCTGGAGGGTGAAGGCAAGCCGCCCGACGCGCAGCTCCTCGAAACCATCCACCGCGCCAAGACCGGCGCCCTGCTCCGCGCCAGCCTGCGATTAGGCGCCATCTATGCCGGCGCCACGGAAGCGCAGTACGCCGCGCTCTCCTGCTATGGCGAGCACGTCGGCCTCGCCTTCCAGATTGTGGACGACATCCTGGACGTGGAAGAATCGTCCGAGGCGCTCGGCAAGACCGCCGGCAAGGACGCGCAACAGCACAAGATTACGTTCCCGGCAGTCTACGGCCTGGAGACCTCCCGCCGCATGGCGGAAGAGGAATGCGTGCGAGCCCACCAGGTGCTGGAGCCGTTCGGCGCGCGCGCGGTAAGGCTTCATGAGCTGGCCGACCTGATTGTCCGCCGCAAGTCGTGAGAGGATTATCCCTTTTCGGCGGCCGAAACCGTGCGTCGCTTCGCGCCAGGGGAAGCCTGGACATCCAACCGGGCTGAAACGGCATCGGTAGACGCGGATCTGAGCGCGCCAGGACAGGGCGCCTCTCCACCTGCCTTCGCGAGGAGTTCTTCACGATTTGGTTCGTCCCAGAGCATTCGAAATCGCGCCGTGAAATTCCGGGCTGAATGTTCATCCACTCTGATCCAGAATTCGCCTGCTTCTATGGGGAGTTTCAGAAACATTCGCAGCGGGCTCTTTTCCGTCTCGGCGTTGAAAATAATGTAGTCCGTGACGGCTTGACTCTCGAAGAGATCTTTGGGAAACATCCGGTAGCGCAGTTTACCCAGGCAACTGCCCTCCAGATCGCGAAGGTCGTTGCGGTCGGTTTGTTGCGAATCCGGCAGGAAGAATCGATAGTTTATGCCCTTGGATGTCCGCTCCGTCAGCCTTTGTCTTGCTTCATTTCCCGTCGCATAGCGAACAAGATCGGAGGTAACCACCCAAACCGAGTGGTAGTCGGTATCCGATTCATGGTTTGCAAGGTCATCGAATGTAAAAAGCCACTTGTATTCCGTGCGAGTCTCTTCTTCCAAGCCGTGGCCGTTCTTAACGGAGTCGAGTCTCTGTTGCAACTCCGGCCACCAGGCCTTGAATGTTCGTTCCAGAATCTGATAGTCCAATTTCCCGGAACCCAACTGCTGATTGATGCTCTGTACCAGCTTGAAAACATCGTTCTCGCAGTACACTGCGGATTCGTATTGTGCCAGGGGCCCCGTAATACAAGAAGGTTGCACACCAAACAGGAAGGGAGTCACCCGAGCGCGGTCTATGAATCTTGATAGTGCGCCGGCCTCAAAATTCATCCAAGGCTTTAACAGGTTATACGGCGTGACACAGATGATGCCGTATTCCGCATCCTTCAGATCGCGCTCGACCACCTCCCCCCACCTGGACCCCTTGCTGATGTCGCTGGACAAAAACGGCCGGACAGGTTGGATCATCAAGGGAAGCCACTCATACAATGCCTTCGCTACTTTGTAGCTCAGTTCACCCGACCAACTCAAGAAGACTTTCATGGTAGTGTCCTTCGACATCGGAATGCTCTCCTGTCCGCGACGGCCGGACTGATAGCCCTTAAAAGGGTGTGGATTGGATTCTAACCCCAGATACTGCCAAAGTCAATGCTGTTGCGAGTATGTTTCCGATGCGGGTAGAGATGATTGGCGAACCGCATTGAGCCATACGTCCCCGCGCAATCTTGACAGGATGTGGAATTGGCCTGAGAACCGACCGACCGGGCTGTTGGTCCGCAAGTCGTGAAGTGAGTGGCCCGATGGCCTACTTGGAATCGCGACGCATCAGCGTGGGAGCGTCACCCGCAGGTGGGTGTTGTTCCATCCGCCGACGCACTTCCTGCTGAATCGCCGTGAACTCCTCACCAGGAGCGGCGTATGTCGCAGGCGGCATCTTCTCGATGAGCCGCTGCAGACTGGCGACGCGCTGCTTTCGATCCGGCAGCGGAGAAAAGACTTTCGCCAGACTCCCACTCGTTTGAGACTGCACTCGTTCGATGTAGCGCGGCAGTGCCGCCGGATCGAAGCCCGTCCGTGCCATGGTTTGGACCGCCAGAGCGTCCGCTTCCAGCTCATTGCTCCGCAAAAATGGGAGTACTCCCATGGGAACCGCCTGGGGAATCTGCCCTGACATGCACCCTCCAGTCCAACTGCCCGCGAGAGCGTCGGGGCTTCCCATGAGTTGGTCGCGTGTCGCCTGCCGCGTCCCGTGGCGCTGGACGATATGCTCCATGGCGTGCGCGAGCATTCCCGCGAACTCGCCTTCGTCCAGAGCCGCGGCGATCAGAGCGGCGGGCACGAAGATATACCCGCCCGGCAGTGCCGCCGGTTCGTGGACGGTGGGGCAGGGATCGTCGGCAATCACGCTGAAGGTGAAAGGAAACTTCGCATCCGGGACTTGGGCCGCGATTCGCTGGCCCAGACGAGCGACGTAGTCTTGAACGGCCGGGCTTTCGACCGGCGCGGTGTGCCGACGAAACTCCTCGGCCATTTGCTTGCCGAGCGCCGCTTCCTTTTCGAGGCTGTAGAAGTTCACGCCGTTCGGGGCAGGTCGTGGCGGCTGCTGGGCGCACAAGGATCGACCGGCGAGCATCAGGACGGCAACATGGAGTACACGCATGGACGTTTCCTTTGCCGTTTTGGACGCACACCACGCGGTGATGGTTCCGCCCTGCCCGCCGCCTCTGACTCGCCCCGCATCATCAAGTTAGAATGAGTGGCGGATGAAGACCCGCCTGGACCGCCTTCTCGTGGAGCGCGGTCTCGTCGAAACTCGCGAAAAGGCCCAGGCCCTGATCATGGCCGGCGAAGTGCTCGTCGATGGCCAAAAGGCGTCCAAGCCCGGCCGGCCGGTCGATGCGGACGCAGTCGTCGCCGTTCTCGCGCGCCCTCCCTACGTAAGCCGCGGCGGCCTCAAGCTGGCGGGCGCCCTCCAGCACTTCGCCATCAACGTCCAAGGCGCAGTCTGTCTCGATATCGGCAGCTCCACCGGCGGATTCACCGACGCACTGCTGCAAGCCGGCGCGGCGCGCGTGCATGCGGTGGATGTCGGAGCAGGACAACTCGCCTGGTCGCTGCGCACCGATCCCCGCGTGATCGTCCACGAGGGAATCAACGCGCGCGAACTGCGGCCCGAACAGATCGGCGAGCGCGTGGACCTCCTGACCTGCGATGTCAGCTTCATCTCCGTCACCCTCATCCTGCCCGCCGCTGTGCCGTTGCTCCAGCCCGGCGGGCAAATGGTTATACTGATCAAACCGCAGTTTGAGGCCGGAAAGGGCCTGGTCGGGAAGGGTGGCATCGTGCGCGACCCGCAGATCCACCAGGCGGTTTGTGAAAAGGTGACGCGCGTGGTGCGGGAATTCGGATTCGAGACCAGCATCGTGGAAAGCCCCATCCTGGGGGCCGAAGGGAACCGGGAGTTTCTCCTCTATGCCCATCATTAAGACCGTCGGGATCGTCTCCAAGCCAAACTCGGCTGCCGCGGGTGAGATCGTTCCCAAGCTGATCGACTGGCTGAGCTACCGCGACATCGGCGTCCGCCTGGATGAAAACACAGCCTTCTACGCCGGTGGTCCTGAAGGCCATCCAGCGGCCCTCACACGCGCGGATGTGCCTGAAGGTTGCGACCTCATCATCGTGCTTGGCGGCGATGGCACGCTTCTCTCCGCCGCGCGCGCCATCGGCAGGCGCGAGATTCCGCTCTTCCCCGTCAACCTGGGGGGACTCGGTTTCCTCACCGCTATCACGGTGGATGAGCTGTACCCCGAGCTGGAGCGCGCTTTCGCCGGCGAGCATCGCATCGCCAAGCGCAAGCTCCTGAACACCGAAGTGGTGCGCGGCGGGAAGGTGGTGGCCACCTACGATGCTTTAAACGACGCTGTGGTGACTAAGTCCGCCATCGCCCGCATGATCGATCTCGACACCCACGTGGACGACCAGTTCGTCTGCGCCTACAAGGCCGACGGCCTGATCATCTCCACGCCCACCGGCTCCACGGCGTATTCGCTTTCCGCCGGCGGACCGATCATTTTTCCCTCCGTCCCGGCCATCTGCATCACGCCCATCTGCCCCCACATGTTGACCAATCGTCCTGTGATTGTGCCCGAAACCAGCGTCATCCGCGTGCTTTCGCACGGGCCGGACAGCGTGTTCCTCACCATCGACGGCCAGGTGGGTACGCCGATCCAGGAGGGCGACACGCTGGTGCTCCACAGCTCGGCCTTTTCGCTGCACCTGATCCGCCCGCCGCGCATGATGTTCTTCGACGTATTGCGCCAAAAACTGAAATGGGGAGAACGATGAAGCGTATTTCGCTCACCACCTGGATTTTTATTGGGATGGCCGCCGGCGTCGGCCTGGGAATTGTCGCCCCCAATTTCGCGAAGCAGCTCGCTCCGGTGAGCAACGTGTTTCTGAGGCTGATCCGCTCCATCATCGCCCCGCTGCTGTTCGGCACGCTGGTGGTGGGAATTGCCGGCGGCGGCGACATGAAGCAAATGGGACGGATCGGTGGAAAGGCGATCCTTTACTTTGAGATCGTCACCACCCTTGCGCTGTTTCTGGGCCTCGGCGCCGTGAACCTGGTGCGTCCCGGCGACGGAGTCACCATCCAGCGCACCGCGGCGGAAGCGGCGGTTCCGCAGACGCAGACCACCTTCAGCTCGGTGATCGAGCACGTCTTCCCCACCAGCATCATCGACGCACTGGCCCGCAACGACGCGCTGCAGATCGTGGTCTTCGCCTTCCTGTTCGGCGCGGCCTGCGCGGCCATCGGAGCGAAAGCCGGTCCGGTGATAACGTTTTGCGCCTCGCTGGCCGAAGTCATGTTTCGCTTCACCAAGTACGTGATGTACCTGGCCCCACTCGGCGTATGCGCGGCCATCGCGGTGACCGTGGGGTCGAAGGGCGTCACGGTGCTCTTCGGTCTCAGCAAGCTGATCCTGACGATGTATGGATCGGCTTTTCTGTGCATCGCGTTCGTGCTCGCCCCGGGACTGCTTCTCTTCGGCATCCCGATGGGCAAGTTCTATCGGGCCGTCCGGGAGCCGTTCCTCATCGGCTTCTCCACCGCGTCGAGCGAGGCGGCGTTACCGCTGGCCTTGGAGAACATGGAGAGCTTCGGTGTACCCAAGCACATCGTGGGCTTCGTGATCCCCACCGGCTACAGCTTCAACCTGGTGGGCAGTGCGCTCTATCTTTCGCTGGCCTCCGTGTTCGTCGCGCAAGCCGCCGGCATGAATCTGACCTGGGGCGAACAGCTTCTGATGATGTTGACCTTGATGCTGACGAGCAAAGGAGTGGCCGGCGTCCCGCGCGCCGCCCTGGTGATCCTCGCGGGGACGCTGGCGACCTTCCACCTCCCCATGGAAGGCGTGGCCGTTCTGCTAGGCGTGGACGCGCTGCTCGACATGGCGCGCACCTCCATCAATGTAGTAGGCAACTGCCTGGCCAGCGCCGTCGTGGCGCGCTGGGAGGGCTATCAATTGGGCGAAGAGGTCGCGGAAACCGCCGAGGCAGGGGGTTAGGGCGCTTCGGCCCATGAGGCCCGTTCGCGGAGAGCCGGCTGACACTGGAGACTTGCCATTTCTAGCACAGCTCGCTGCTGGTGCTGGCTCCTGGTGGGACAGGCGGTTCCGCCTGTCTGCCGGCTGAAAGCCGGCTGGAGACCTGGCTGACAGACGACGAAAAACGATCGTCTGTCCTACTGCACCACCATCGCCGTCCTCGGGAACGCGAACTTCCGCCCGATCTCGTCGATCACGTTGATCTGGCACGTGTACCGCCCGGGCGCCAGCCCTTTCAGCGGAACCTGCAGTTGTACGGGCACCGCATTGGGCCGGGTGACCGCCAATTCCGTCGCCTTTAAGGGCCCCGCTTCAAACGCCTTGGCGCCTTTCTGATTGTAAAGGCTCATGCTCACCGCGACGCTGCGCAATTTGTAATTGTTGGGGTCCGGCAGGGCGTCGTAGACGTCGAACGAGATGTACATGTTCTGATCGCGTCGGAATACCTTGGTAATATTCGGCACCACTTTCTCCTGACCTACGATTAGCGGGTTCGTCTGTGCTCCCCTTCTGTTGAGCGGCCGCTCGGCCTCGCCCACGACTGCCTTGAGCGGCTCGCGCTGACTGCTCCAAACCACCGAGCTGGTCTTCAACGTCTTGGAATCGGCGGCCAGGTCGGGCACCACGAAGCGCGCGTCGAACGTGCCCATGTGGCCGGACTGGGCTTCCCGCACCAGGAACTTCATCCTGTACCGGCCAGGGGCCAGCGTGAATCCCGCGTCGTAGTGGATATTCCGCCGCGCCAGCTTCTGCGCCTCTCCCGGGTCCAGCTTGACCTTGATGTAATCCTGCACATTGCCCACCACGGCCTTGCGCTCGTCCTGGATCTGTCCAACGAAATCGAACTCCGTCTCGGCACCGGCCTTCTTCGCCGCCAGCGCCAGCACCGACCCCGGTACCCGCACCGATACCGGGACGAAGTACGCACTCGGCGAAATGCGGAAGTAATCCACTTCCAGGGCCAGCGGCAGGTCGGTCAGCGGATCGGCGGCAGCCAGCGCCTCTTTCAACTGCTGCTCCTTCTCCACCCCGTTAAACTTGCCCCACACCTTGTTGGCGTAGTATCCATCGCGGAACTCCAGCTTGGCCGACAGGGTGTTGTTCAGCTTCACCAGGATCTTGCGATACTTGCCGTCCTCCTTGGAGTTGGTGGTGTAGTAGCCCAGAGTGTAGTAGCTGCGGAATTCCTGCTGCACCTGCTGCAGGCCTAGCGAGAGGTCGTTGCTATCCAGGAAGACCTTGCCGCCGGTATCCGCCGCCAGAGTCGCCAGCGTCTCCTGCGAATCGTTGATCGAGGCGCGCTGCGCGTTCAGCGCGCTGCCGTTGAAGATCCCAGCCCCGCGGGAAGCGCCCTTGCTCGCGCCACCGCCGGGAGGGTCTCCCATCAGGCCGCGCGCGTCAATCGGGTAGATGGCCACATTCGCCTTCACCGCAGCATTGATCGACGCTTCCAATTGCGCCTGGTTCTCGATCCCGGTCTTGCTGATACCGCCGGTGATATAGACCAGCGCCTTCTTCTCCGGCAGGGCGGCCAGTTTCCTCACGGCCTCTTCAATGGCGGCCAGCTTGCGGTCGGTATTGAAGATGTTGAACTCGGTCTCATCCGCCACGAACGCGGCTCCAGTGTCTTCTTCATTGTCGTCGCCGGTGTCCGCCGCGTCCGCCATATCGCTGGCTTCGCCGATCGGCAATTCCTTGATGATGGTGGTCAGCGTGTTCCGGTCGGCGGTGAAGTCGGTCTTCACCTGAATGGCGGTCGTAAACAGCAGGATCGCCACCATGTCCGACGGCGTCATCTGTTTGTCGAGGAACTTCAGAGAGGCTTCTTGCGCGCGGAGCTGCTCCGGGACTCCCATGTTCGAGAAATCGAAGAACATCACCATCAGGCGCTTGTCGTGGTACTGAATCTTACCGGGAGTCGCCGCCGTGATGGTGGTCTTGGGGGCCTCCGGCAGCTCATTCTGATCGCCCAGGGAGGGCGGTGCTTCCGGTGGTTCGGGGTCGAGGCTCAGGCTTTGGTGCTGGAAGACTTCCACCTTCTGACGCTTGCCATCCTCGAATACGGCGAAATCCTCGGGCTTGAGTTCATCGATCGTCTTCCCCGACTTGTCCTTGACCGTGACATCCACAATCACCAGGTTGGAACTCGAAGTAAACGTCGGTTTGGCCGAGGCCACCGAAGGCTGCGCCGGCGGTTGAGCCGCGGCCCGCTGCTGTTGTTGCTGCTGCCCCGGCGCGCTCAGCGCCAGGAGCCCGAGAATCCACAAGGTCCGCATAGTTAGAAACCGAATCGAAGGTTGAGCGTCACCGTCCGCGTCCCGGAAGCCGCCGTCGGCAATCCGTAAGTCGCGCTGTTGACGGTAGTGCCAAAGCCGGTGATCTGCACGTGGTTCAGGGCATTGTTCGCCGAAAGCCGCAATTGAAGCTGGCGCCGGGTATCCGCAAAACGCCATGCGCGGTTCAGGGCGCCCGAGAGACTGATCAGCGCCGGACCCGGAATCGTATCCCGTCCTGCATCTCCGTACTGGCCGGGCGGCGGCGCCACGAAGGCGTTTTGATTGAAGAAGGCAAACGCGCTCGATTCCACGCTCAACCCGGTGGCTTCCGCGCGGAAATTCCCGGAGATGGCGTTGCCTTTGGTGGTTCCCGCCAGGTTCCCCGAGATATACGCGGTCAGGGGCGTGCCGGAGTTGGCGGTGAACGTGCCGTTCAACGTCCAGCCGGTAAGCAGGCGCGTCTTCCACCCTCCATTCCGCCACACACCGTGAATCCCCACGGGCGACGAGAGCAGGTACGTCAGCGTCAGCCGGTGCCGCTGGTCGCTCGTCGAGAGGGCGCGCTCCGCGCTCAGGTCGAGAGGGTTCTGCACCAGCGTTCCCCCGCCACCGCCCGTGAAACTGGAGGCGTCATCGATGGATTTCGAGAACGTGTAGAGCGCTACAGCCGACATCCCGCGCGTGAAGCGGCGGGTCATCCGAAGCTGGCCGGCATGGAAGATCGAATTGGCGTGGTCCGTTTCGTAGGTGAAGGCGTTAGTGTTGGCCACCGTCTGGGCCGCCGTCGCGGCACTACCCGGCGGAGTCTGGTTGGGATTCTCCACCACGTCCAGCCCCGTCCCCTTGGTGCCCACGTATTCGAACTCCATCAGCACGTTGTGGGGCAGTGTCTGCTGGAGTGCGATGGTCCAGGTCTGCGCGTAGGCGAGTTTGTAATTCTTGTCGACGGCGTAGGTGTTGGTGATGGTTGAAGAAGACTGGGTGGGAAAGCCATCCTGCAATGTAAGCCTGCACGGTAACCCTGCGGCAAGGGGGGACGACGTGCAATCGGGACCAGTAGCGTCAGTGGAGAGCGATCCGGTCGTAGCGAAAGGCGGCTGTGCGGCCATTCTGGCGGCCATTTGCGGATAGGAAGAGCCGCTATAGAAAATGCTGTAGCCCCCGCGAATCACGCGGCTATGCTTTTGGGAAAGCCGCCATGCAAAGCCGACGCGCGGAGAAAAATTATTCGGGTCGCCGTTGAGCAGGCTGGCCGGAAATTGCCCGGTATAGGGGCCGCTGCCTCCCGCCGTCACTACCGTCGCGGCGGTCAAAGCGGGGTTCAGATCGAGGTTGGCCAAGTGCCCGAACAACTCCGTGTAGGGGGAAAAATACTCGTAGCGGATCCCCAGGTTCAGCGTCAGGCCGCGGTTGACGCGCCAATCGTCCTGCACGTACCCGCTAGCGGCCCAGCCGCGGAAATAGTCATTGGAATTGTTGAAACCGATGCCGACGCGCAACGAACTGGTCTGGGGATACCCCAGCAGAAAATCGGCGAAATCGTAACCCGTGTTGGGAAGCGTCTTCCCGGTGGCGTCCAGTCCGCTGGTCAGCAACCCGCCGAAGGTGAACGAGCCGCGCGAGTTGGCGTAGGACAGCGTGTTCTGCTGCATCCGGCGATAACCGATGCCGAAGGTGATGTTGTGGTTCCGGTG
>PMTT01000468.1 GCA_003167275.1 Bryobacterales bacterium
CCGAATCCTAACGAAGCGAGTTTTATTCACTCCGATCATAGGGTCCGCCCCACCAGAGGTGTTTCAAGGGTGACGCTTGTGCCAATCCGTCCGTGCCTGGAATTCCCTGCCGATCGCCAGCAGCGTGTTCTCCGAGAATGGCGGCCCTACCACCTGCAAGCCCACGGGGAGATTGTCGGCGAAGCCGCAGGGTAGCACCAGGGCCGGCAAGCCCGCCAGGTTGCCAGCGGGTATCATCCCCTGGAAACCCGTCGGCGCGTCCGGAGTTCCCGCTGGGGCCGGCGACGCACCGTCCAGCCGCTGGTCCACCTTGCTCGCGGGGCCCGACCTTCCCGGTGCGATCAGGGCGTCCACTTCCGCGAACAGCATCGAGAACGCATCCTGAATCAACCGCCTGAGTCGCTGCGCCTTCAGGTAATCCTTCGCGGGGATCTCCAGGCTGGCCTTCAGACCCGCGATCTGCGCCTGGTCCGCCAACTCGTCCACCTTGCCGCTGGTAATCAGCGGCTCGAAGATCGATCCTGCTTCGGACCCCAGGATCGTCGCCAGAATCGGCCCGTACGGGAACTGGGGCAGCTTCGTCTCCACCAGTTGCAAACCGGCATCCTTGAGCACACTCAATGCCGCGGCGAACGCGGGGCGGGCGGATGCGTCTGCGCGCTCCGCAAAATCCACGGGGGCGTACCCGACTTTCAGCTCTTTCATGGGCCGCGAATATTGCGGTGTGTAGTAGAAGCTCTTCCCCGCCGATCCGGGATCCTTGGAGTCCTTGCCGGCGATCACTTGCAGAATCAGGCCGCACTCCTCAGCCGTGTGGGCGAACGGTCCCAGTTTGTCGAGCGTCCAGGAGAGCGCCATGGCTCCGTGCCGGCTCACCAAGCCATAGGTCGGCCGAAGCGCCGTCACGCCGCAGTAGCAGGCGGGCGTCACGATCGAGCCCGAGGTCTCCGAGCCAAGGGCGTAAGGCACCAGCCCCGCCGCCACCGCCGCGGCCGATCCACTCGAAGAGCCACCCGACCAGCGCGTCCGGTCCCAGGGGTTCAGGCCCGGACCGGTCAAGGAGGCCGACGGGAATCGGTATCCGCCTCCACCCGCCAATTCCACCATGGCGAGTTTCCCGGTGAGCACGGCGCCCACGGCATCCAGCTTGTCGACCACGGTGGCGTTGTAATTGAATACCTGCCCGGCATACGGCTTGGCGCCCCAGGTGGTGGGCTTGTCCTTGAAACTGATGAGGTCCTTTACGCCATATGGGATTCCCTGCAGCGGCCCTCGCAGGCGCCCGCGCTTGATCTCCTTGTCCACATCCTGCGCCCGGCGGATGGCCTGTTGCGGCAGAGGCAGGGCCAGTGCGTTGTAGCGTGGCCCGAGTTGCTCCAACCGGTTGGCGAAGGCGCGCGCCAGGTCCTCGGCCGAGAATTCATGCGAAGTCAGCCGTCGGTTCAACTCGGGAATCGTGGCAAAGAAAACGTCTTCTGGGATTGCCGCCATGGGTTCGCCTCAGGCCTTGAACTGCAGGGCCGGTTCGGTCTCGATGGGCACCGGAAGCTTCGCCAGTGTCTCGGTAATGGATCGGTTCCGGTCCCTGGCCGCTTTTAATTCCTCGTCGGGAGTGGACGGCGGCGCCGGCTGAGTCTGCGCCAGCGCCGCGGCAGCCGCCGGACTCAGGATCGCGCCCGCCAGCGCCCGTCGCGTGAGTTTCATAGATTCCAGCTTACGCCACAACTCCACTGCTTTCCGAGGCGTAAGAAAAGCCTTTCTCGCCAAGACGCCAAGCACCGCGAAGAACGCCAAGAAGAATCGATCGAGTTTTCTTGGTTTTCTTGGTCTTGCTTGGCGGTACTTGGCGTCTTGGCGTGAAATCCGGGTGTCACTTCTGCTGTTCCAGCGCTTCCATGGCGGCCTTCTGCATGACGGCACGTGGGGCCGAATCGCTGGTCCACAGTTCAAACTGCTGCGCGGCCTGCTCCAAAAACATCTCCAGGCCGGGGATCACCGTCTTGCCCTGCTCCCTGGCGCGCTGGCCCAACCGGGTCTCGAGCGGGTTGTAGACCATGTCGAATACCACCTCAGCCGGGACCTCTCCCTGGAAGAAGCACTCGTTTACATGCGGATACATCCCCAGCGGCGTGGCGTGCACCAGTATGTCGAAATGCCGCGAGCCGAGCTGTTCACGGCCCAGAGCCTCGGCGCCGCAAACTTTGGAAAGGGCGCGCACACGATCGGCGTTGCGGCCTACCAGGGTGATCTTGGCCCCCGCGTCGGAAAGGGCGCAAGCTGCGCCGCGCGCCGCGCCGCCATTCCCCACAATCAATACGGAGGCGTTCTGCAGTCGCAGAATCTTGGCCAGCGGCACGGTGATACCCGCGACATCGGTGTTGGTGCCGCGCCACTTGCCGGCCTTGCGCCACACCGTGTTCACGGCGCCAATCCGACGCGCCAGGGGGTCCACCGCATCCAGGTACCGGATGATCTTCTGCTTGTGCGGAATGGTAACGCTGAAGCCCGTGAGCGGCAGCTTTGCGGCCATGGCAAAGAAGTCGCGCAAATATGCCGGCGAAACCAGAAACGGCAGGTAGACGGCATCCACGCGCCGGGACTGAAACGCCCGATTATGTACCGCCGGGGAGATCGAGTGGCGTACGGGGTCGGCGATCACGCCGTAGATTTTCGCCGATTTCCGCAGTTTCTCCACCCGGTACAAGTGGCGCAGGAAGCGCGCGCTGACCTGGCCCGCGGCAGTTCCTTCGGCCTGCATCGGCGTGGCATAGGTGTAAACCCCGCCGAAAACGGGGGAGAGCACGCGCGTGGGGAATCCCAGTTCGCCCATCGCCAGCACCACCAGCCGCGACTTGGGCAGCGCTTTGGCGGCGGCCAGCACCCGCAGGTTGTCGGACGGCTTTCGCGCCGTGGTCACCACCTTGTAGACATCGGCCTGCACCTTCATCACGCGGCCCAGGATAGTATCCATGGGCGGCGTCGCCTCGTAATTGTGGTACGAGACCACGACCTGCGCGCGTCCGCGGAAATAGCTCAGGCGATCTTCGGCGGCTTCGGCGGTTTCGATCTCGATATCGATGGCCTGCGCCCCATTGGCCACCGCCCGGTCGAGGATGGCCAGTTGTTCTTCGATGCTGCCATTGAATTTTCCGTGGTTCTGATGCCGGCGGCAGGTCGCTACCACGATCAAGTCGGGGAACTGGTCCAGGAACCCGCGGATGGCGTCCGCGCCTTGACAAGGGCGATCCAGGAAATCCAGGCGGAATTCGAGAAACGTCTCACCCGCCTCAGCTTCGCGCCGGGCGTGGTCGAGCAGGGTTGGAACATCTGGCAATCCCAACGCGATGCAAATGCGTGGGAGCGACCTCGTCTGCGCCATGTTACGTAAGATCCCTAGAATACCACGGTGGGGGTAAAGCTATCAGCCGTCAGCGATCAGCCGTCAGTCGTCGCCTTCACCTGTACGGCGGAAGCACTGAAAGCTGATCGCTGACTGCTGACAGCTACTTTTCCGGTCCCCGCCCGACCCCTGCGTTCTCGCCGACCTGCGGCATTCCCCGGTGGATCGCATCCAGGACCCCGTTCACGAACTGGACGGACTCTTCATTGGAGAATTTGCGTGCCAGTTCCAGTGCCTCATCAATCGTGACGGCGACCGGGGTACCCACGTAAATCATCTCGTAGACCGCCAGGCGTAGGATGTTGCGGTCCACGGCCGGCATCCGCTCCATCCGCCAGTGCTCCGCATGCCTGGAGATCTGTTCGTCAACCTGGGCAAGGTGTCCGACCGTCCCGCGGACCAGATCGGCCACAAACGCCTCGCGCTCGGGATGCTCTTCCGAAAGGAGCGTATCGTAATACGCGTCAATGGTCTCTTCCACCGGCTGCCTGCGGGCATCCCACAGGAAGAGGATCTGCAGGGCGCGCTGCCGGGAGTTGCGTCGCGAGGGCATTAGGTAGCCTGCCGGAGCGCTCGCATCAGATTGGCCATTTCGATGGCGGTCATGGCGGCGTCGAACCCCTTATTGCCACCCTTGGCCCCGGCCCGGTCGATGGCCTGCTCCAACGTATTGGTAGTTAGCACGCCGAATGCCACGGGCACTCCGGTCTCGGCGGCGACATGGGCCACGCCTTTGGCCGCCTCCGCCGCCACATAGTCGAAGTGTGGGGTCTCGCCGCGGATGACCGCACTGAGACAGATGATCGCGTCGTACCGATGCTGGCGGGCAACTTCCCCGGCGACAATCGGCACTTCCCACGAACCCGGGACCTTGATCACGTCGATCAGATCCGGATTGGCGCCGGTGCGGGTCAGCGCGTCCATGGCGCCGCTGAACAAACGCTCCGTGATGAAGCTGTTGAAGCGGCTGACGATGATGGCGAACCGGAGTCCCGCAGCGGATAGCTGCCCTTCAAACACTCTTGACATATCTCACTTCCCTGCGAAGGCCGGGCTGCGTTTTTCGAGGAACGCGCGCGTGCCCTCCCGGCGGTCTTCAGTTGCCGCGCTCACTCCGAAGGCGGCCGCCTCGAAGCGCAGGCCGGCATCCAGGCCCATATCCAGCCCCACATCCACCGATTCCAGGACCAATCCGAGCGCCAGCGGTGCGTTAGCCAACACCTTGTTCAGCCAGGACCGGCTGTAGCTCAGAAGCTCCGGCTGCGGCACCACGGCATTGACCAGACCGATGCGATGGGCTTCGGCGGCCGTCACCGGCTCGCCCGAGAGCAACATCTCCAGGGCGCGACCGCGCCCCACCAGCCGGGGAAGCCGCTGAGTCCCTCCATAGCCGGGAAGTATCCCTAATTTCACTTCGGGCTGTCCCAGCTTTGCGTTTTCCGAGGCGAACCGTACGCTGCAGGACATCGCCAGTTCCAGCCCTCCGCCCAAAGCAAAACCATTAACCGCGGCGACGGTGGGTTTGGGGAGGGTTTCGAGAATGCGAAACGCCTGCTGGCCACGCAGCGCGTATTCGCGCGCTTCGACGGCCGAGAGCGATGCGAGTTCCTTGATATCGGCGCCTGCTACGAAGGCCTTTTGACCGGATCCCGTGAGGATGGCGGCGCGCAGCGACATTTCGCGAGCGACTCGTTCAAAGGCATCCCGCAACTCGGCAACCAGGGCCCCCGAGAGCGCGTTGAGCTTCTCGGGCCGGTTCACCGTGATCAGCGCAATTCCATGGTCATCCGCCTCAAACAGGATGTGGCTGTAAGGCATTATGGATCAGTGTAGCACCGAGCGCGGGTGGCACGGTCAGAACCCCTCTTTCAGCTATCAGCGGTCAGCAGTCAGCTAAGACCGGCTGCCCCGAAGCGCTGCTAGCTGACGGCTGAAAGCTGTTCAACAGCCGTGCTCCAGGCAGTGAATGACGACCTGCGTTCGCAGGTGATGGGTGTAGCCCTTGGCGCTTGCGATGATCCTGAGCGCCTGGCTCCGTTCCGTGTCGCTGGTGGCGGCCTCAAGGTCTGAGGAGGCGTTATTGCCCTCGTTCACCGCCAGCAGAAAGGCCAGGATAATCTTGTCTCTTTCCTGACAGCGCTGATCTCTACCCCAATTCAAGTAGTGCAAGATAGAACTCCCTTACTGGCAACCCACCGAGCATTCTTCTCCGCGCCAACCCTGCAGAGCCGATGTGAACCTCCTCACGAGGCGTTGCCTCCGCGAGGTGCGCCGCATATCCACGAAGAGAGTCGCGGCGATCAGCAAAATGCCGATCTGCATCGAGGCGAAGGCCCCGAGCGCCTGGGTCGATATCATGTTAGTCACCCTTCCGTGCCTGATGCACTGAGTGAATGGTAAGTCCTTTGCCGGCCAGCCACAATACGGATCTTGGTTAGGGTTTTTAGACGACTCCCGGTATGACAGTACTAGGCGTAAGTTGTATCCGATAACGAAAGGTCACACCGTGGAGTGGGGCGGACGCCCTCGTCCGCGCCGGACCCCCTGGTCCGGCTCTTCGCTCTCTCTCCCAACAAGCCGACCAGGGGGTCGGCTGCGGGCCAGGGGGCCCACCCCACCGGTTGCGAAGACTGTCATTCCCCAATCAAGTGAAGCAGGACGGTACGACGGTGCGGGGAGGCGCGATGCTCGAACACGTACACGCCCTGCCACGTGCCCAACGCCAGTCTTCCTTTGTCCACAGGTATGGATAGCTGGGTCAGCGTGAGAGCGGTGCGGATGTGCGCCGGCATATCATCCGGCCCTTCTACTGTATGCCGATAGAGGCGGTTATCTTCCGCCACAAGGCGATTAAAGAACGCGTTCAGGTCGTGGACTACATCGGGATCGGCGTTCTCCTGGATGGTGAGCGAGGCCGACGTATGCTGGATGAAAACCGTCAGCAGCCCCGAGCGGACCGGGCAGCCGCCGAGCCACCGCGCGATCTGGTCCGTGATCTCGTACAGCCCCTTGCCGCGCGTCGATATCTGAAGCCGCTCGGAGAACTGGGCGAGGCCCGGACTACTCAACGGTGACGCTCTTAGCCAGATTGCGCGGCTGGTCGACATCGCAGCCGCGTCGTACGGCGATGTGGTAGGCCAGTAACTGCAGCGGCACGATCGACAGGATCGGTGTCAGCAGTTCCGTGGTGGGCGGAATTTCGATGATGTAGTCAGCCGATTTCGGCGCCTGATCATCGCCCTGAGTGACCACCGCCACGACGATGCCTTCGCGGGCCTTGACTTCCTGGATATTCGACAGCGTCTTCTCATAAAGGATGCGGCTCTCCTCGCTCGCGGGGTCGCGCGTGGCCAGCACCACCACCGGAAGATGCTCGTCGATCAGCGCGTTGGGGCCGTGCTTCATCTCTCCCGCCGGGTAGCCCTCGGCATGAATATAGGAGATCTCTTTGAGTTTCAGCGCCCCTTCGAGCGCAATGGGGAAATGCACGCCGCGTCCCAGGAACAGCGCATCCTTGGCATGGTGCAGATGCCCTGCCACCGCCTTATATACCGCGTCATTGGAGAGCACGGTCTCGAGCTTGCCTGGCAACCGGAGCAACTCCTGCACCAGGCAGCGGGACAGGTTCTCATCCAGATTGTGATTGGCTTGCCCCAGGTGCATCGCGAGGATGAACAGGGCCGTCAACTGGCAGGTGAAAGCCTTGGTGGATGCTACCCCAATCTCAGGCCCAGCGTGCGTGTAGATGGTGCCCGCGGCCTCACGAGTGACCATGGAGCCCACCACGTTGCAGATGGCCAGTGTCTTGGATCCCTTTAGCTTGGCCTCACGCTGGGCCGCCAAAGTGTCGGCGGTCTCCCCCGATTGGGAAATCACCACCGTAAGGGTGTCTTCCAGAACGATGGGGTCGCGATAGCGGAACTCGCTGCCATAGTCTACCTCGACGGGGATGCGCGCCAGCTTCTCGATCATGAACTTGCCGGCCAATGCGGCATGCCAGCTCGTACCGCAGGCGATGATCTTCACCTGCCGGAAGCGGGCGAATTCGGCTGGCGCGATATCCATTTCATCCAGGAAGATTCGCCCCGTCTCCTGCCCCACGCGACCCAGCGTGGTATCGCGGATGGCTCGGGGCTGCTCGAAAATCTCCTTGAGCATGAAGTGCTGGTAGCCGCCCTTCTCGGCCTCGATGGGGTTCCACAAAATGTGCGAAACCTGGCGGCGGACCGGCCGCCCGTCGAAATCGCTGAGCCGCACGCCGTCGCGCGTCAGGATCGCCATGTCGCCATCGGCCAGGAAGAACATATCCTGCGTATGGTTGAGAATGGCGGGCACATCCGAGGCCACAAAGTATTCGCCGTCGCCGATCCCGATCACCACCGGCGGCCCCAATCGCGCGGCCACGATCTTTTGGGGGTCGGAGCGCGCAATCACGGCCAGTGCGAATACGCCGGTGAGTTCCTTCACAGCAGCCCGCACGGCCTCTTCGAGATTGCCTTTGAAGTGCTTCTCCACCAGGTGGGCGATCACTTCGGTATCGGTCTCGGTCTTGAAGACGTGGCCCTGCATTTGGAGACCGTGCTTCAGGCTCAGATAGTTCTCGACGATCCCGTTGTGCACCACGACGATATCGCCTTTACAATCGCGGTGCGGGTGCGCGTTCTCCTCGGTGGGACGCCCGTGGGTGGCCCAGCGTGTGTGGCCGATGCCGTAAGTCCCGTCCACGGGGCTCATGCGGATGACCTCTTCGAGATTGCGCAGTTTCCCCTTGGCGCGGCGAACTTCCAGCTCGTCGTTATCGCACAGAACGGCCAGCCCTGCCGAGTCGTACCCCCGGTACTCCAGCCGCTTCAGTCCCTCGAGAATGATTGGGACGGCGCGATGCGTTCCGATGTAGCCCACGATTCCACACATATTCTGATTATAAGGGGCGAGATCGTGTTTCGGCAGCACGGGCTCGGGAAGGGTGCGGGAACGAACGGGAACGGTAATGGAGGCCCGCACCTGGAAACGGGAGCGCGCCCAATCGGAACCGTCAAAGACTCTCTCGCCAAGCAGGACCAAGTACCGCCAAGCAAGAC
>PMTT01000728.1 GCA_003167275.1 Bryobacterales bacterium
GGCTTAGGCTATGCCCCCGCCTCAACGCTGCCTCGTATATGGCCAATCTCCTGGGGGCGTACCTGGGGTCCGCCCTACCCGCCTTACTCCAGTTCCAGCAGATATCCGCCCTTCCCCACATTCCATGCCTGCGTCTTACCCATCCGGATCGAAACCCCCTCCGACTCATGGATGTGCCCGCAGAAGAAGTAGGTGGGCTGGTGTTCCTGAATGAAATCGCGGACTGCCGTGGACCCGCCGTGCAGTCCCTCGCGGATCCGGTCGAGCGGCGTGCCGTAAGGCGGGGCATGGCAGACCAGCACCAGCGGGTCCAGTTCTGCGAAACGCTGCAGGCGGTCGGCCAGTTGTGGCTCACTGTACTCGCCGGGGGTGTTGAAGGGGGTCGGGCTGGAATAGCCGAGCCCCGCGACGTACCACCTTCCCACCTGGAAGTGGCGCTCGTGGAAGTTGTGCAGCCCGTAGCGGGCGCACATGCCCGCCACCTGGTCGGCCGATTCGTGGTTGCCGGGAAGCACGTAGACTCTGTCGCCGCGCGTCTGCAGGATTTCCCCGCACCGGTCGATTCCCTTCGACCAGGTCACCTGGTCGCCGGCGGCAATGTAGTAATCAGCCTCAACGCTAAGCAGGTGTTCGAGCGTCTTCCAGTTATTATGGATGTCGGAAAAGATCAATAGCCTCAATTTCTGCCTAGTATCCCATGGCCGGTATACTGAACGTAGGGAGAGCCCTTCCGAATGCCCTAAACGGGCTACAGTCCCAAGAGCCGAGGCCACTGGACATCGCCCGGCCCGCACGGAGTTTGAGAATGCGCCAGGCGCCCCGACGAATCGGGACGCGGCAAGCACGAGTGCTTGCGCCACGAAGACATGAGCGAATACGATAGCGAACTTTCCAAGATCGTCGCGGAGTTGAACCGNNTCGCTCGACAAACTGCTGCAGGCGGCGGCCAGCCGCAACGCCTCCGATGTGCTGCTGATCGTGGGCGCTCCGGCCATGCTGCGGATCAACGGAGTGCTGGCCACCGCTGGCGCCGGCACGCTAGAGGCGGAGGACGTTCGCAGCCTGATTTTGCCCCTCCTGGAGCCCGCGCAACTGGAGGAACTGCAACGCAAGAAAACGGTGGACCTGGGTTTCATGCGCGAGAACATGGGTCGCTTCCGCATCAACATCCACCATCAGCGCGGCACGCTGGCAGCCAGCATCCGGTTGCTGCCCTCGCGGATTCCGTCCATCGAATCGCTGCACCTGCCCGCGTCCCTCGGCAAACTCGCCGAACGCCGGCAGGGACTGGTCCTGGTGACCGGGCCCACGGGCTGCGGGAAGAGCTCCACCCTGGCGGCGCTCATCGATCTGGTCAACACCCGGCGCGCGGCGCACGTGGTCACCATCGAAGATCCCATCGAATACCAGCACAACAACCGCAATTCGATCATCGAGCAGATCGAAGTCGGGCGGGATAC
Source organism: Bryobacterales bacterium (assembly GCA_003167275.1). Lineage (GTDB taxonomy): Bacteria > Acidobacteriota > Terriglobia > Bryobacterales > Bryobacteraceae > JAIQFL01. The sequence continues at coordinate 1,461 of PMTT01000728.1, forward strand.
GCCGGACTTCGCCGTGACCCTGCGCAGCATCATGCGCCAGACGCCGGACGTGATCCTGGTAGGCGAAATGCGGGATGCCGAGACCATAGCGACGGCCCTCACCGCCGCGGAGACCGGCCACCTGGTGCTCTCCACCCTGCACACCAACGACGCCATCCAGGCGGTCAGCCGCGTGCTCGACACTTTTCCGAGCGCCAACCAGCCGCAGATCCGCCAGCAGATGTCGCTCGCGCTCGCGGCGGTTCTCTCGCAGCAACTGGTGCCGGGGGTCGACAACGTCTCCCGTTGGCCCGCCACGGAAATCATGATCGCCACCGATGCCGTCCGCGCGCTGATCCGCAAGGGCGAAGATCACCAACTCCGTTCGCAGATCTCCGTCGGCCGTGCCGAAGGGATGATGACGATGGAGCAGTCGCTAGCGGAATTGGTGCGGACGGGCCGCATCACCCGCGAGACGGCAAACGCCCACTGCTTCCGAGCCGACGATCTGCAACGGTACCTGTAGAGCTATGTACGGTATGCTTTAGCTTGCCCAGGAATTGCAGAGCTACGTGGGGTATGCTTTAGCTTGCCCGGTCTCCGCCAATCCCCGCCCGAGTCGATGCTCTACGAATCCTGGGCAAACTAAAGCATGCCCCACATGAACCGCCCTTTACCCAGAAGTTGGGGAGGATCCGGACGCACAGGCGAGCGACCGCAGCATGCGCCACTATGCACCGGAGGCTTATAATCAACAGCAGGATCAACCAACAAAATGAAAGTCACTTGGAGGGGAGTATTCCCCGCAATCACAACTCAGTTTGGCCCGGACCAGTCGCTGGACGTGGGCGCCACCGCGCGGCATCTCGACACCATGATTCACGCCGGCATCCACGGCGTGGTCCTTCTGGGAACAGTCGGCGAGAACACCGCTCTCGAATACCAGGAGAAGCTGGAAGTTCTCAGGGAAATGAAGCAGGTGGTCCGCGGCCGCATTCCGGTCCTGACCGGCGTGGCCGAATACACCACCGCGTTGGGCTGCCGTTTCGCCCGTGACGCCGAGAACATCGGCCTCGACGGCCTGATGGTGCTCCCCGCCATGGTATACAAGTCCGACGACCGCGAAACCATCCACCACTTCCGCACCGTCACCCGAGCCACCGGATTGCCCGTCATGGTCTACAACAACCCGGTCTCCTACAGCGTGGACGTGTCGCCGGAGATGTTCGCGCAACTGGCGGATGAGCCTGGCATCGTGGCCATCAAGGAATCGTCCGAGAATGTCCGCCGCATCACCGACCTGGTGAACATCGTGGGCGACCGTTACATCCTGTTCGGCGGCGTTGACGACCTGGTGCTGGAGAGCATTCTGCTGGGCGCGCAGGGCTGGATTTCCGGTCTGGTCAATGCGTTTCCCGATGAGAACCGGGCGCTCTGGGACCTCGCCGCGGCCGGCAAATGGGCCGAAGCGCGGGAGCTCTACCGCTGGTACACACCACTCCTGCACCTCGACACGAAGGTGAAGCTGGTGCAGTACATCAAGCTGGCGATGGCGGAAACCGGGCTCGGATCGGAGATGGTTCGCGCGCCGCGGTTGCCCATCGAAGGCGCCGAGCGCGCCGAGATTCTCGGAGTGATCCGGCGCGCCATCGCGACGCGGCCCGCCCTGGTGGCGGCCGAATGACGCGACGCGTCCGGGTGGTGGATTCCCATACGGGTGGCGAGCCCACCAGGGTGGTCGTCTCCGGAGGGCCGGATCTGGGCACGGGCCCGGTCTCCCAGAAGTTGGATCGCTTCCGCTCCGAGTACGATACCTTCCGCTCGGCCGTGGTCAACGAACCGCGCGGGAACGACGCCATCGTCGGGGCTCTGCTGTGCGAGCCCTCCGACCCCTCCTGCGATGCAGGCGTCATCTTCTTCAACAACGTCGGCTACCTGGGAATGTGCGGCCACGGCACCATCGGGCTGATGGTGACGCTGGCGCATCTCGGGCGAATCCGCGGCGGCGTGTGCCGCCTGGAAACGCCTCCCGGCATCGTGGACGCGCACCTTCTGGACGATGGCCGCGTCACCATCCGCAACGTGGCGAGCTACCGCAGCGCGGTCCATGTTCCCGTGGAAGCGCCGGGGATTGGCCGGGTGTACGGCGATATTGCCTGGGGTGGCAACTGGTTCTTCCTTTGCAGCGGCCACGGCCAGGAGCTCGCCCTCGACCGGCTGGACGAGCTCACCGATTTTGCCTGGCGCATCCGCCAGGGTCTGACGGCGCATGGCATCACCGGCTCGGATGGCGGCGAGATCGATCACATCGAGCTTTTCGGGCACCCCACCGCTCCCGGCGCCGACAGCAAGAACTTCGTGCTGTGTCCCGGGAAGGCCTACGACCGTTCGCCTTGCGGCACCGGAACCAGCGCCAAGCTGGCCTGCCTGTACGCCGATGGCAAGCTGCGTCCGGGCGAGACCTGGCGTCAGGAGAGCATCGTCGGCAGCGTCTTTGAAGGCACGGTTTCCGTGGTCAACGGCAAGGTTTATCCCGAGATCACCGGCTCCGCGTATGTGAATGCGGACGCCGAGTTGATACTCGACGATCGCGATCCTTTCTGCTATGGGATCCGGACGGCAGGCGCGTTGGTAACGCCGGCGGTCCTGCCGACGGGCACTTCATGACTTCTCGCGCGCCAGTTTGTGGGGCAGGTTGTCAACCTGCTGGGTGCCCTCTGGGCAGTCGGCAATCGGCCCGGTGGGAGCGTGTGCCTCCAGCGTGTAAGGGCGTGTCCCGGTCGACAGGCGGATGGACAATCCGCCGCAGGTTGAGAACCTGCCCCACTGAGCAGCAGAGCTGCAACCAAAGGTCTCGTCCCCTTTGTGGGGCAGGCTATCTTGCCTGCAGCCGCGTTTCACGCGGCCGTTGGTCAGAAGCGAATCCACGCTCTCAGCCATCAGCGCCGGCTGAAAGCCGGCGGCAGCCAGGATTGGCTGCCCCACAAGCATCGTCGCAGGCCGCGACAACAAGCATCTTGCCACGCCATCCATGACATCCAAGAACACCTACGACGTGGCCATCGCCGGCGGCGGCATCGTAGGCGCGGCTTGCGCGGCGGAGTGTGCGGCTGCGGGGTTGTCGGTTGTCGTGGTGGAACCGGGGCCGGTCGGCGGTGGCGCTACCGCTGCCGGCATGGGTCACATCGTGGTGATGGACGATTCCCCCGCGCAGATCGCTCTCACCCTTTACTCCCGGACGCTGTGGATCGAACTGTCGCCCGAACTTCCCGCCGATGTCGAATACCTGCCGTGCGGCACCATGTGGGTGGCCGCCGACGAGGAAGAGATGGCCGAGGTGCGGCGGAAGAAGGCCCTCCTCGACGGCATCGCCGTTCGCGCCGAGGTGCTCGATTCCAGGCAACTGGCGGAAGCCGAGCCGCACCTGCGGCCGGGACTCGCGGGCGCGCTTCTGGTGAACGACGATTCGGTAGTCTACCCGCCCTGTGCCGCGCGGTTTCTGCTGGAGCGCGCTCAGGCCCACGGGGCGGTGTTGCGAGTCGGTGGCCGCGTCGTCGAGTTGACTGCGCAGGGAATCAAGCTCGCGGACGGCACGGTTCTGGCGGCGGGCATCATCGTGAACGCCACGGGCGCCTGGGCTCCCGAACTGACCCCGGGCATCCAGGTTCGCAAGCGCAAAGGCCACTTGCTGATTACCGATCGGTATCCCGGATTTGTGCGCGCGGTGCTCATCGAGTTGGGATACCTGAAGAGCGCGCATTCCACCACCGCCGATTCGGTGGCATTCAACGCCCAGCCGCGGCGCACCGGGCAGGTGCTGATCGGCTCCTCGCGCCAGTTCGGCGCGGAGCATGCGGGCATCGACACCCACATGCTGCGCCGCATGCTGCAGCGGGCCGAAGAGTACATGCCGGGCCTCAGGGATCTGATCGCGATCCGCACCTGGACCGGCTTCCGCGCCGCTACGCCGGACAAGCTCCCGTTGATCGGGCCTGTTCCGGGGAACGAGAGGCTCTACCTGGCGACGGGCCACGAAGGCCTCGGAATCACGACCTCGCTCGCTACCGGCAAGCTGGTGGCGGATCAGATTCTCGGACGCACGTCCGCGATTCCGTTCGCCCCATATCTTCCGGGCCGCCGGCAGGAGGAGCATGCGCATGGCTGACACGGTCAGTCTCTCTGTGAACGGCGCGAGGGTGACGGTGCCCGACGGAGCGATGGTATCCGCCGCAGTCGCCCTGGCTGGCGTCAGTGGCTTCCGGAAGTCCGTGACTGGCGAACCCCGCGGGCCCTTGTGCGGGATGGGCATCTGCTTCGAGTGCCGCGTGACGATCGACGACCGTCCTCACTGTAGGAGTTGCCAGATTCCTTGCCAGGAAGGCATGGAGGTTTTGACGGATCGGTGAGGTGCGCCTCCAGAACCAACAGCCAGCGGAAGAAAAACCAGCACAGGCAAGAATGGCCGTGCCACTTACTCGTACCTCAGGGCCACCATCGGGTCGATTCGGATGGCGCGCAGGGCGGGGATCAGGCTTGCGACCAGAGCGACGGCCAGCAGAAGGAGCGTTACCAAAGCGAAGACCAAGGGGTCGGTGGAACTGGTTCGGAAGAGCAGGCTCGAAAGCACGCGGGTCAGTAGGAGAGCGCCTCCGCAAGCCGATCGCCACCCCCGCCAACGCCAGCGTGGCGCCGCTGCCCACGATCTGTTGGAGCACGCTGCTCCGCTGCGCTCCGAGCGCCATGCGGATGCCGATCTCATTGGTGCGCTGCGCCACGGAGTAGGCAATCACCCCATATACGCCAATCGCGGAAAGCAGCAACGCCACACCCGCGAAGGCGGCGATCAGCACCGTACGGAAGCGCGGCTACGCCACGGATGCCGACCGGACGTCCGCCAATGTTCCGATGTCACTCACGGTGGCGTTTGGGTCGGTCGCGCGAATCTCACGTTCGATCTGGCGCGGGACCGTCGAGACAATGGACGAGCGCACCACCAGGTGCTGGGTAGACGCTCTACCTGCGATTTGGTTAGCTGACGGGATGGGAGTGGCCACGATTCGGATTGGTGGCCGCTCGAGACTGCGTCGAGACGAGTCTCGACGCGGCAGGCACGAGTGCCGGCAATCCTGCCCGCAGCCGCCTGTCAGGCGGCTCTTACAGGCTACTCAGAGCCACCATGCAAGGCGACGAAAGGCTGCTTGCATACGATGAGCCAGCGCTCTAGCAGGCTGCGGAAAAACTCCCTTTTCCCCAAATAGCGCACGTAGAATCAACAAGTTAGCGACCACTTTTGGCCATTTTAGGCGTTTTTCCGCAGCCTGCTAGAGACGGCTGCCAAAAAGTGGCACGGCTGGCGACAAAAGGCGTTCGGTTCCGCCCCACGCCGCGCATGCTGGCGCCGCCGCTCCTTACGACCGAGGCTTAAACGGCCCGGGAGACTCCTGCTCCTGCCAACAGACGCGAGGCGTTTCCACCAAAGATCGACGCCCTATCCTCTGCAGACAAGTCCAACCCGCGAACCGTCTCCAGCATGCGCGGAATACTGCCAATCTGGTGCGGGTAGTCGCTCCCTGCCAGAATGTGGTCTACACCGGCGAATGAGATCGCCAGTTCGATAGCGCGCGGATTGAAGTTGACGGTGTCGTAGTAGAACTGCTTGAGATAGTCGCTGGGCGGACGCGGGATGTTGGCGCGGCANNGGCACGCCGGCAAACACGATTTTCGCCGCCGCCAGGGTCGTATCCATCAGAAATCCGACCAGCGGCATGAGCCAGTAGTCCGTCATGGCCTCGACCCCCACTGGGTGAGTCGGGTGAATATAGAGCACCGCGTCGAGATCGTTGGCTGCCTCGTACAGAGGCCAGAAGCGCTGGTCGTCCAAACCAACCCCGTTCACATTGCTGAACAGCATAGCGCCGGGAAGGCCAAGGCCCCGGCAAGCGCGCTCCAGTTCCTTGACGGAAGCGGCCGGATCGTTCAGCGGCAATGTCGCCAGGGCGGTGAATCGGCCCCCCTTGCTACAGATCACCCTGGCGAACGCGTCGTTCACCAGCTCCGCAAACTTCACGGCGGTGGCTGGCGTCTCCACGTGCGTCCCTGGTGTCGTCAGGGTGATGACCTGCGTGTCCACCCCGGCATCGATCAACACCTGCTCGCGATAGTCGATATCCCGATGCCCCGGCACGGCGATGTTGTAGTCGCCGGGATAGTAAATGCGCGGGTTTCCGTCCTCGTCGATGGTCACTTCGACGGCGCTCGAACCGGAGCGCAACGCGTCCAGGTAAGCCGGTGGATAGTAGTGATTGTGAAAGTCAATGATCCGCATGATTGGTCCGCACCCACAGGTAGTAGACAGGCAATCCTAACACGACGATGAGCAGTCCCGTGGCCGCCTGCCCGGGGTTGGCCCCAATTTGGATCGCCGCCACGACGATTGACGCTACGATAAACAGCGCCGGCACC
>PMTT01000850.1 GCA_003167275.1 Bryobacterales bacterium
ACGCGGATATTTGAGAGGCGAGAAGTGGCTGCCTACCTCGTTCTTCACTGCGAGCGTAGCGAAGCAATCCAGGGCGTCCGCACCGCTGGATTGCTTCGTCGCTTCGCCCTCGCAATGACAAGCGGGTAGAGGCTTGAATTCGCGTGCTGGCGCCCGCATCTCTAAGGAACGAACCCAATTTGGGGAGGCGGGCTAGGGTGGGGCTTGGGGGAAATTACCAAACGAACCCAATTTTGCCGCTGCGCCCCTGGGAATAAAGGACTGGGAGCGATGGAAACGAACCCAAATCCAGGCTTCGGGGTGGCCGCGATCGCAGACTGGGAGGGCAACAGGTGCGGCCCACGAATCTGACGGAACGAACCCAGCTTGGGGGCCGGCGGGGCGGCGTCCCGGGTATGGGTGCGAAACAAAGCCAATTTGCGGCCGACCTGGTGGGCCAGAACTGGCGTGACCTGTCGGGTTGGCGTCGAACTGTTTTGGTGGATCATTGAAATGAAAAAGGGCAGGAGCCAGGTCGCCCTGGGTCAGCCCTTACCTTACAGGCTCATTGTAATGCACGATGCGCGGTGCGCTTCCTCGAACAGCGGACATGGCTGCCCTATCTTATTGATAGGGAAAGGGCGGGGTTTATTCGCTTCGGCTGTGACTGAAAAAGGATTGCTCGGTTCACCGTTTCGCGTGCCGGATCGGCGGCGGAGGCGTCTGCATCAGCCGCCACGATATGTCATCCCGGCGCTTCCGGTCCGGGCTAACGCCTGCGTACCGCTTCATTCCACCACAGTTTCCACGACTCGGTGTATTTCCGCGGGTCACGCTCAAACTCGTCCATCGCGGGGCCGGGCAGTTCTCGCCGGGGAGAGATCTCCGACAGGGTGATCACCGCCTCGTACTGCATGAACGGGTCGGCGTCGTCGAGGTGGTGGATCAGTTCGGGAATGCTGGCAGTATTCCTCATCCCGCGGATGCCGTACATTGCATTACGGCTCACCGGGGTAATCGGTGTTCGCGCCAGGCATTCCAGACCCGGCCGGGAGTCGGGATTCCGTAGAGTGGTCAATGAGTAGAAGGTGAAGGATACCGCGAGGCTAGCCAGAGCACCAGGGTCGACCGCGCCAAGGTATCTACAGAACGTGTCAAATCACTGGGGCGGCCCGGCTTTATCAGGACAGCGAAAGCGGCGACCGCGACCAGGGGATGGATGTCCTTCGTGTAGCCTCGAACCTCGGCACGCGTTGTCTCTTGCAACGCAGCGAATCCGTGGAGCACTCTAAGGTTGCCGACCCTGGCTTCGGGCCGATAGTCCTCCCTCAAGCTGACCAAAAGGTCCTTTTCCAGTTGCCCCAAGTCCGGGTTGTTGACGGGATCGCCAATGACAAGAGAGGCATCGCGTAGACAGCCCCAAAATTCGTCTGCGAATGTGAACGTATCGGAGCCCGTCCGTTTCAGAAACAATAGAATCGTCCTTCCCTCGGGCGGTGAGATCTCGACGATCGCCGGCGAATGGATCGTATATCGTATCCTGTCGCTTGCGCCGACCGCGCCCTTATAGCAGCGAGAGGTTGTAAACTGGACCTCCCGCGAGATAACCAGTATGGCCCCCGGAATTGGGGATCTATCCGGCGCTGGCTGGTCGGACGTAATTCGAACCGTGCCGGCGCAGACCGCGTCCGAGACGGCGAATAGCGAATCGATCTTGTAGCTGTCTGCCGACGGCGTAGGGGTTGCCAGCGCAGGAGCACTCAATACCGTCATCAGTGACAGCCTGATAATCATCCAGTTTACGTCTTCTGATAGTCGCATAATCCTGTTACCTCACTGGCGATACGATGCTCCCAGACGAGTGCAAGCCGTGATCGAGATATCGGATCAGTTGATTGGTCTGAACGGGGATACCCCCTCGCTTCAAGCCATAATGGATGGCTTCTTTGAGCACGGTCTGCTACCCGAGTCCCTTTTGGGAGGCGATGCTTTTCGCAAGCTCAATATCCGCGACGGACAGGCGAATCGACACCGGCCGGGTGGCATTGGCTTTCGCTTGTTCCATGAGTGATTTTAGAACGTCGGGATTGGTCCGCGGTATGTGAACTCCAGGCGAGCGAATCAGCGTGCCGTCCTTCAGTGCGCGTTTGAACTCGCGCTGCGTTTGACGGCGGTCGTGCCCCGGACTCTACCAAGCAATCCGCTCCAATCCGATGACATTGGCGAAGTGCGCGTCTCTGGTTGCCAGGGGAAGGTCGAACTGGCGCGCCGTAGCTGCGATCCAAATGTCGTTTTCCGGGATCAATTTGCCCATGGCGGCGAGTTCCTCTTTCACTCGTCCGTACCACTCGCTGGTACTCCGATCCGGCAGAAGGAGTGTGGCCGTCACCATAAAGTCGCGGATCAGGGCCAGTTGCGCTTTCCGCCGCTGTGCACGCAACGCGCCATAGTGGAGTTCCCCTAAGACGACCCAGGGGACGTAAATCGCCCGGATGGTTCTCAATCGCGCGGTGAGATCGCGATCGTTTCGGAAGTGCGCGACGACCACGTTCGTGTCCAGCAGGAGACCACCAAGGGTTTTCATCGATCCTCTCACATTCCTCGATGACCCGTTCCAACTCGTCGGCTTCTTCCGGTTGACAAAATCGGCCGCCAGTTCCAGTCTGGCTGGAGGCAGCGCCTTCAGGTCCTCGACGATGCTTTCGAGAGAACTCACAACCTTCACGATACACTGGCTTGACTCGGCCGGCAACTGCGAGAGCTGATGTTCTCAACAAGCAAGAGAGCCGTGCTAACCGGCACGGGCCAACTTCCGTCCAATTTCGCGGAGGCTCCCATGGAGTCCGGCTTTCAGAGCGGAAGAAAGTGCTACATCTCGACGGGCGCACTGGAATAAGGTCCGACCGACAAGCCCACGTGCGGAAGATGGCAGAAGCCCGCTGGGCCGACCATGAAGCCGAACATCCGGCCTCCAGCCGTAAGCCCGCGAAGAAGGTGTCTAAGAGGGGCAAAAAAGATAGCCCCCCTCTTCACATAACAACGTAGTTCTGTCGAGCTAGAATATAAGCAAGCGGGCACCAGCCGCAAGAGGAAACAGAAAGTGCTCACCAACCTTCAGCTTTACCTTGCGATTGGCCTTCCGACCATCGCGGTTCTGGCCAGCATGACGGTCAGCCTCGTTCAGATTTCTGCAATCCGCGAAGACATTCGCGAAGTCCGCTCGGACATCAAGCTCCTCACCGGCAAGGTCTACGAGTTGATGGCGCAGAAGGGTTGACTCTCCGCCGTGCGCCTCCACTCTGCGTAAGCGGAGCCTCCTGGGTGGTACCAGGGGCCTGGTAGGTAACCCCGGCGAAATGAGCTCGCTCAAAATGAGACTCCTATCGGAAGCCGCCCGCGCCATGAACCGGGCAGGGAAAGTGAAAGCCGGCGGACGTCCTCGATCCGCAAAACCCCGATGCCCTTGCGGACTTATGACCAAAACCCGCGCGGAAGCCCGCCGGCACAAGTGCTTACCTACCAGCCGCCCCCGGCGCCATCTCCCACAACCTACGCCGATCGCCGCCCTGCTCAAACCCGCTCGGCGAATCCCTGTCCCGTACGCGTTCCAGGAAACCACCGGTTGCGAAATCGCTCTGCGATCTCTGCCGTAAAGCGCTGGTCAATACTCGCGCTGCTCCACACGCGGTTCCCGATTCAACGCAGGAACAAGGCGAGCGGCAATCCGAATCGCCGCGAGAGCCGCCGCGCATGCTCGCCGTTGATCTGGCGTTTGCCTGCCATTACCGCGGACACAATGGACTGCGATCCGAAACAATCCACTAGATCCACCTGTTTCAAGCCGCCCTCTTCCATCAAGTGTTCCAAGAGGGCAAGTGGTTGCATGGCCTCCATCCGGCCCTTCATGCGCCGCTCGTCGTAGTCATCCACCAGGCGCTCCAGCAACTCAATCAGCCGCTCCTCTTCTACCGTCCTCTCCCGGGAAAGCGCAAGCTTCATCAGGAGTTCGGCCAACCGGTCATGTTCCGCATCGGTGCGAATGACACCCGGCCGGTACTTAGCCAGCAGCCGGCCGTACTTTTTCTCATCGATGACATCGACTACGGGCATAGGGCCTCCACGTTCGTTCGGTCATACTCGGCGTGAGTCAAGAGCGCGCGAAAGAAGAGGCGCTGCAACTCCCAACTGACACAGCAGAGCAATCGGTAGTTGTTTCCACCCACGTTGAAGATGAGTGTCTTGCCCACCTGGTCGGCACTGGGGTAAAACTTCCGGACGTCCATAAGGCTACGACACTCGGCGGCGGTAATCACCGTCAGCCACCGCGTTACCGGCGTCACCGAATCCGGACGACGCCGCGCCGCTTTCAGAACGTTGTAGCGGCTGGTGACCTTCACGGCTTCATTATCGCATTTTGCTAAGTCCTGTGCCGCGGCTTTCAAGCACCCCCCTTCGCCAAGCGGCCTGACCGCCTTGGAGTGTCCTCTAAGCCCTGAGACGGAAGAACACGCCGTTCTTTTCTATACCGCCGGCGAAATCGCGCGCCGCTACTGCCCGGCTACGAGATGTGTGGCGTCCGGAATCGTATCTTCGAGGACGGTTGGCCGGAAAGCCTTCCGGTGCTGGAAAGAGACTGGAAGCCGTACCTCGACGGGCGCATTGATCTGACGTCCGCCATGCGAGCCGTAGTCGCCGGCTACGGCATACCTAAATGAGGGCGCTCAATGGAGCCCTGGGCGCAATCAGTGGCCAACACCGAGCAGCTTCAGTTCTGGGAAGTCCTGGCGGTATCGTGACTGGTCTATTGTGAGAAGGCGATCGGCACGGCACAGAGCATGGGCGCCGACGAGGAAATCCACGAGCAGCCGCTTCGGTTCGCCACCGCCGGAACGCCTTCTTCGTTGGGCATAGATCGCGTAGCGAAGTCCAGCT
>PMTT01000807.1 GCA_003167275.1 Bryobacterales bacterium
CAGAACGCCCAGAAGAATTGCAAGAAACTTCAATATGGATCGGCTCATGGGTATCCGCCCTCACATGGCGGCCCGGGTGGACTACCGCGTGCCCCGGTAAACGGTGACGTTGCCGGCTGCCACTCCGGTGTAGAGCGTGATGGCAAAGGGCTCGCCTTCAGCCTTGCGAATCGCCAGCAGGCCTGGCCCGTCGCGCTCCTGAAACTCCCAATAATAGAATCCCACAGGCTGTCCCTGGCTGCTGGTGGCCTGGGCCTCGCGGCTCAGACGATACAGCCAGTTCTTGCCATCGAACTCGAACCAGTCTTCGGTGTTCTGGCGCTGGTCCAGGTCGTCGAGATCGGGTTCAGCCAAGCCGAAGTCGCCCACGGTAAGTCTGCGGGGGTCGGTATGGATGGCCACTTCCACGTCGCCATCGGCGTTGGTCGCCACCCGCATGGAGACGCGGCGCTCCTTGTAGGGGCCGCTCAGTTCGGACCAATGATGCGTCCCCGCCTGGACCCAGGAGCAGCGGTCGGCGGTGAAATCAAGGTCGCTATAGTCGTCGCCGGCGCCGGAGATGGAGATCACGTCTCCGGCGAGGGCGTCGCCAGGTTTGAGATTGGCCAAGTCTGGCCCGGGAGGGGGGGCGGTTTTTTTCTTAAAGAATTGCATGAGGACTAGCACCAGTAGAACAACCAGGATGGCTTCTACGGTTAGAGTAATCATAGCTACGTTGTGGGGCAGGCGGTCTCCGCCTGCCACCCCGCTGTCCTACCCTTGAGCTGCGGGCAACTCCTTGGGAAGAAACGGCTTCTGCCGTTCCTTCTTGAGCGCTTCCAGTTCGGAATCGACGCTGTGGCTGCCAAGCTGGGCGAACTGCGCCTCCAGGTTATCGTCTTTGCCCGCGGACGCGAGCTGGTCGAACGCTTTGGCGGTGGCTTCTTCCTTTGCCACCGATTCTTCAAAGCGGTTCAACTGGGAGAAGGCGTTGTCGGCGTTGCCCACGCCGGACATGGCCTCGGCGACCTTCCGCTGCGCTGTGGCGGCGTTCTTGCGCGCCACCAGGGTGTTGGCGGTCCGCTCCCCGTCGTCGATCTTGCGCTTGAGCTCCATTACCTGCTGCTTGAGCTTCTCGCTGGTCTGCTGCGCGCCCTGGACCGCCGTCGCCATGGAAGCCACCTGCTGGTCGCACTCCGCCTTCTTGGCGAGGGCCTTGCGGGCCAAGTCTTCGTTGCCGGCGTCGAGAGCCATCCCGGCGCGGTCCTTCCACTCCTGCGACTGCCGGACGTACTTCTGGTTCTCGGCGTCCAGCCGATTGTAGTTGCTCAGGGCCACGGCGGATGCCTGGACCACCTTGTTCAACTCGGTCTTCATGTCGGCGACCGTTTGTTTGACGGTCGTCTCGAAAGTAGCGTCTTCCAGGGCGTCGACGCCCGAATTGGCCTGGCCGCGCGCCACGCGGCCTACACGGCCGAAGATATCGGAAAGAAATGCCATATTGGTTCTCCGTTACGATTCCAGATCGCCCAACAGATGCCGCGCGCTGATCACATCCACCAGCAGGAAATGCACGCAAGAAAGGATATCGTCCTCATCGTCCGGACCCATCTCCTGAAGTTTACAGAAATTGGCCAGGGTAATGGCCACATGGCCATCGCCGGCATCGTAGAGCTGGAAGTGGGAAGTGTGGATGCCGTTATCGGCCTCCAGCATCTTGGCCATCAGCTCGGCTGTGATCGTCGCATTTGGCACGACCGTGCAGATGAGCGTGTTGAACAGGATTTGGCCCTGCAGGACGGACTGAAGAGCGACCCCGCTCGACAACTCGCGGATTTTCAACGTATCGGGCGCCGGTTCGGAAACTTCGTAGCCCCTCTCCGCGAGGAGCGCATGAATCTGGCCCAGGGTTGGGCTGGCGGTAGCAGTCATAATTGCTTGGGAAAGCACTCCTTCATTATTCCTACGTCGTCCGCCACACCGAAGTTCCGTGATCCGGCTCGGCCGGCAACGCGGGAACCTCTATTGTACTCGGGTCGATACGTTTGCGGGCGGGTTTTGGAGCGCCGGCGGTCGTGCGGCTGGCAGGTCCTTGGAGTGGGGCTTGTGGTACGGGCGGACGGAGGGACAGTACGAGAACCGGCGTCAATCCGGCTTGAAACGGGGCGTGAAACAGACCTTGTTTCACGTGAAACGGACCAAAATTGGTCGCGGCGGGAAAATGCGATCCTTGAGAATCAGTAGATTATGGGCAAGAGCCTGAGAAAAATGGACCAGGATGGTCCGATGGTCCGTCACCGAGCCACCACCCAGACGCCCGTGATGATTGAGGGTTGTGGGGTATGCTTTAGCTTGCCGAACTTTCCATTGTGACGGGGCAAGCTAAAGCATACCCTACGAGAGGCAAGGTAGAGCATGCCCACGACAGCTTAGTTCCAATGTCCATCCACCAGGACATAGCCGCCGCCGCGGTGAACCCAGTGATGCGCTACCCAGTGGGCGCGCGGCCGGGGCGGCTGCTCCCACCTTCCAGGACTCCAGGCGTAAGCGTTGCCATCCCAACGATGGTATCCGGACACCCACACATGGTTACGGCTGGGAGGCGGCCCGCGCCTCTCGACTAAAACACGGGGCGGCGCAACGCGAACCACAATATCAGCCGCCGCGGCGCTGAAGATCAGCCCGCCTGCAAAAACCAACCCAATCACTCGTTTTAGAATCAAAGTATTTCTTCCTTTCCGACAAACCAAACAACTGCCGAACTCACCCCACGAGTGCAGTGCACTACCAGGCTCTTCTCCGTCTGAAAAGGTGATAGACAACCAGCAGAACCACTGACCCGATAACCGCCACAAAAAGACTGTAGAGATTGAGCCCGCTTACGCCGGGGGCTCCAAAGATGCGAAACAGCCAGCCACCCGTAAAAGCGCCCACGACTCCCAAGAGGATGTCGAGCAGGATGCCCTCTCCTCTCCTGTTTACCAGTTTGCTGCCGATGAACCCGGCGATCAGCCCAAGAACGATCCACGCCAAGAAGGACATGCTCTCGCCCGATTCTCCTCTTAGTCCGAACAGTGAAGACGAGGACCGGCCGTAGGCGTCCATCGCCCATGAAAAGCAAAGCAAACCACCCAGTAGGACACGAGGTTTCTTCCCTGGTTGAAACATACTGTTCACCTCTCTCCTCTTTAAACGTTGCACGTACGTGGCCGTATGCAGAAGCGCAGCCTGCCGAACTCCCGGCTACCGTTGAAATGGTGCGGTTCCCTCCTTATGATGTCCTCAATTGCCTGATCATGAGCAAAACCTGCACTTAGGTGCGGTTTGCCTCAACTGCTAACCTGTTTTGCCACAAATCCCGGTTTGGCCCCAAATCTGCCTTAGTAGAGAATTGGAAAGGCGTGAATATGAAGACTATGAAGACTCTCACCTATTGGCCTGTGTTGCTGGCGATGGCTGCCGGCGGAATCCTCGCAGGGTGCTCACAAACCGCGAAATCAACGGAAGTCTCAGACAACATCCGCAGAGCGCTCGATCAGGCAGGCTTTAAAAAGGTCTCCGTCGATCAGGATCGCGAAAAGGGAGTCGTCACCCTGGGCGGACAAGTCGCCGGCGACAACGACAAGGCACAGGCGGAAGGCATCGCCAAAAGCCTCGCGGGCAACCAGGTTGTATCCGACCAGATCGCGGTGGTCCCGGCAGGCAACGAAAGCGATGCCAAGGCCATGAATTCGGACCTGGACAAGGGCATCGAACAAAACCTGGACGCGGCGCTCATTCAAGCCAAATTCCATGATCGCGTCCAGTACACGGTCAAGAACCACGTCGTGACGCTGACCGGAGAGGTTGAGACTCCATCCCAACGCCGGGAGGCCGAAAAGGTCGCGGCTTCCGTTCCCAACGTTCAGCAGGTGGTGAACGAATTGCAAGTTAAACATCAGAAGGCGACTTCCTCGGAGTGAAGATGCCGTACTGGCAAGGCCAGGCGGCAGCTCCGCCCGACATTCAGCAACAACTAATTTAAGGAGAAAAACCGATGAGTCAGAGTGCGAAAGACAAGATCCAAGGCGCGTTTCATGAAGTGAAGGGCAAAGTCAAGGAGAAAGCAGGCCAAGTCACCAACAATCCCAACCTGGAGTCAGAAGGCCAAGTCGAGAACCTTGGCGGTAAGCTCCAAAAGAAAGTCGGCCAGGTTGAAGAGGTTATCGAGAAGTAGGCCGATCGGGCACGATTTAGCGTTCAAGGAAAAGAGAGATCGTTCATGCTGATACTATTTATCGTGATTTTGCTGTTGGTTTTAGGCGGCGGTGGTGGATACTACGGCCATAGGCGTTGGGGCTACGGCGGCGGTGCCGGCATCGGGCTCGGCACTATATTAGTCATCCTGCTCTTAGTCTACATGCTCGGAATAGTCCACTTCTGAGGCTAAGAGAAAGAGCCACGCCTTTTGGTGGGGCAGGATTCCATCCTGCTGGCCGATTTTCAATCGGCCTGGACCCCTTGAAAACCGGTCCGCAGCTTGGAAGCTGCCCCACTGTCGGCTCGCGTAGGTGGCGGCAAACACGACGGCGGCGCGGTTGCGGGCCGCGGAGATCAGTTAGTTTATGAAACGCGACCCGCCTCTAACCAGCCTCGCTACACGCCCCAGGCTCCGCGGTGAAACAGGCGCCTTGGTGGTTTGCGGAACGGTTGCCGCACTGTACTTTACGCGGGAGATTCTGATCCCCTTCGCATTTGCTCTCACCCTGACATTTGTACTGACTCCAGTGGTGGCGGTTCTCCAGAGGCTCGGCGCCGGCCGCGTTGTGTCCGTTTTCGTCACGGTCGTGGTTTCGATGGCGGTGGGCGGCGGCATGGTCTGGATGATCGCGAACCAGTTGCTTGATGTAGCCAATCAGCTCCCCTCCTACCGCCAGAACATCCACGCCAAGATCGAGGCGTTTCACGTCCCGGTAACGGGGCAGTTAGGCCGGGGCGCCGAAAGTGTGCGTGAGATCGTACGAGACCTCACCAGCACCGGCGAGCCTTCCCCGGCCCCGCCCCAACCAGCCAAGGGCAGGAAGCAGCCGAACATACCCCCCGCGCCGACGTCTCCGATTCCCGTCCAAATGGTCCCAACTCCAACCAGTGAATGGACTGAGCTTCGCGACGTGGGCATGCCGGTGCTTGCGCCTCTGGGAAGGGCCGGCATTGTCGTCATCTTTGCCGTCTTCATGCTCATCAAGAGGGAAGATCTGAGGAACCGTCTTCTGCGGCTGGCCGGGCTGGGTCAGTTGAACCTCATGACACAGGCGCTTGACGACGCGTCCACCCGCGTCAGCCGGTACTTACTGATGCAGTTCCTGGT
>PMTT01000935.1 GCA_003167275.1 Bryobacterales bacterium
ATGACCGAGGCCATGCGCCGCTATTTCGCGGACCGATCGGAGAACCTGGGCGACCCCGACTTCTTCAAGGTGCCGCTCAGCTCGCTGCTCGCCCCTGTCTACATCAACAAGCTCCGCGCTTCTATCGACCCCGAGCGCGCCACGCCGTCGAGCGAGATTCACGCCGCGCAGTTCACGGGCCACGAGTCCAACGAAACCACGCACTATTCGGTGGCCGATGGCGACGGCAACATCGCCATCGTCACCTACACGCTCAACGGCGGCTATGGCAGCAAAGTCACCGCCACTGGCCTCGGCTTCCTGCTGAACAACGAGATGGACGATTTCGCGGCCAAACCGGGCGAAGCCAACATGTTCGGCCTGATTCAGGGCGAATCCAACGCCATCCAGCCGCACAAGACACCGCTCTCCTCGATGGTGCCTACCATCGTGCTGAAGGACGGAAAGCCGCTGCTCGCGCTGGGATCGCCGGGCGGCCCCACCATCATCAACTCGGTGCTCGAAGTGATCGTAAACGTGCTCGATTTCGGTATGAACGTGCAGGATGCGGTCAATTGGCCGCGTTTCCACCACCAGTGGATGCCGGACGTGTTGAACATGGAGCCGGGCTATTCCCCTGACACGGTCGCGCTGCTTGAAAAACGTGGCTACACCGTGAAGCGCGTCGGCGCTCAGGGCGAGGTCGCGGCCATCCGATTTAATAATGATTGGCTAGAGGGCGCGGCTGACCCGCGAACCGAAGGCACCGCGGAAGGACACTAACTAACCAGATGACCCACGCACTGTCGACGCATCTGTTCGTCAACCATCGGCTGACGGTGGCGCTGTTGAGCCGCATTCAGACCGCGGGCATCCCCGCAGTGGAGATTTTCTGCGCCCGCCAACACCTGGACTATCACAATAAGGAGCAGATCGCGGAACTGGGCCACTGGTTCCGGGACTCCGAGCTCAAGCTCCACTCGTTGCACTCCCCCATGTTCAACGACGAGATTTGGGGGCGCTCCGGTCCGCACGCGGTGGTGACCCTCACCGAGCCGGTAAAGTCGCTCCGCCTGCATATGGTGGACGAGATCAAGCGCGCGCTCGAAATCTCCGAGGTCATTCCGTTCAAATATCTGATCCAGCACCTGGGAGTCAGCAATGAGGAGTTCGACTTGCGCAAGATCGATGCGGCCTTCTCAGCGCTCGAAGAGTTGAGCCTTTTCGCCCGCCAGCGGGGCGTGCAGATTCTGCTGGAGAACATCCCCAATGAACTTTCCAGCTCCGACCGGCTTCTGCAATTCGAGGAGTTGACCCATATGGGTCTGGATTTCGCGCTCGACACCGGCCACGCTCATATGGCTGAGGGGGTGGAGACGGCGTTCAACCGCATGAAGGACCGCATCCGCTCCACCCACATCCACGACAACAACGGCAAAGACGATTCGCATCTCTTCCCCCTGGTGAGCGAGGGCGGCACCATCGACTGGAAGAACACCATGCAACTCCTCCGCAGCCGTGAGAACCAATACCCGCTCCTGCTGGAATTAAAGGAACGCCCCGACGTCCCGAACCCGTTAGAGCTAGTGAAGGAGATCTTCACCCGTTTGGAGAACGCCTGATGACGTGTGTAGCAAGTGGGGCGGACCCCCTGGTCCGCAGCCGGCCCCCTGGCCGGCTTTCCGCAGCGAATCCGCCGGCCGACGAGGGCGTCGGCCGCGGACCAGGGGGTCCGCCCCACATGCTAGATTCTGCACACTTCTAGCCTTAAGAAACCTATGATTCAACCCGGCAATTACGTTCGCGACCTGCTCAGGCGCGCTCCCGGCGACACGGTCTCAGCCAAGGGATGGGTGAAGACGCGGCGCGACGGCAAGAGCGTCCACTTCATTCAACTGAACGACGGCTCGTCGCCGACCGATCTGCAGGTGGTCTTGGACGCCGGCGTGGTGCCACCCGCCGTGGTGGCCAGCATCACGACCGGCGCATGCATCAGTGTGGAGGGGGAATTAGTAGCGTCCCTGGGAAAGGGCCAGGCCGTAGAGCTTAAAGCCAAGACGCTGGTAGTCCACGGCGCCGCCGATCCCGAAGAGTATCCGCTTCAGAAAAAGAAGCACAATCTGGAAACCCTGCGGCCCCTGGGGCACCTCCGCGCTCGCACCAACACGTTCAGCGCCGTTTTCCGCGTCCGCAATGCGCTCTGCCGCGCCATCCACCAGTTCTTTCAAGAGCGCGGCTTCCTCTACGTGCACGCCCCGGTGATCTCCGCCTCCGACGCGGAAGGCGCCGGTTCCATGTTTCAGGTGACCGCGCTCGATCTGGACGCGCTGACCAAACAGGCCAAGCCCGTCGACTTCGAGCAGGATTTCTTCGGCAAGCGCACCTACCTTACCGTGTCCGGCCAACTGGAAGCCGAGATCTTCGCCCACGCCTTCGCCAACGTCTACACGTTCGGTCCCACCTTCCGGGCCGAGAATTCCAACACCCCGCGCCATCTGGCCGAGTTCTACATGATCGAGCCCGAGATGGCATTCTGCGACCTCGAGGACAACCAGGACCTGGCCGAAGCCTTCCTCAAGAGCCAGGTGGAGCAGGTGCTGCGCGATTGCCGTCCGGACCTGGAATTCCTCAGCAAGTGGTACGACCCCGATCTGTTCAAGAACCTCGAAACGCTAATCAACAGCAGCTTCGAGCGGATCTCCTACACCGAAGCCGTGGCACTGTTGCAGAAAGCCGGCCGCAACTGGGAATTCCCGGTGGATTGGGGCACCGACCTGCAGAGCGAGCACGAGCGCTACCTAACCGAAGAGCTCTTCCGCAAGCCCGTCATCGTCACCGGATACCCCAAGGAAATCAAGGCGTTCTACATGCGCTCCAACGACGACGGAAAGACCGTCGCGGCGATGGATGTCCTGGTGCCGCGCATCGGCGAGATCATCGGCGGCAGCCAGCGCGAGGAGCGGTACGACGTGCTGCTCGACAAGATCCGTAGCCACGCTGCCCACGGGATGAAGGAAGAAGCCTACTGGTGGTACCTGGACCTCCGCCGTTTCGGCGGTGTGGAGCACGCTGGTTTCGGCATGGGTTTCGAGCGGATGATGATGTACCTGACCGGCATGAAAAACATCCGCGACGTGATCCCGTTCCCCCGCACCCCCGGAAATGCCGAGTTTTAGGCGGCAAACCATGTTCACCGCCGAGGCGCCGAGACGCAGAGAAGAAACAAGAAAAAACAAACCCATCCAGGGCCGCCGCCCCTCTCTTGGAAACCTGCGCATTCAGCGCAAATTAACCTCTGCCCCCTCCGCGCTCTCAAGTCTTGCTTTTAGCTTTGTTCATCCTCGGCGTCTCGGCGCCTCGGCGGTGAAATAGCGCATGCCCCACTCCCACATCGCGATCATAGGCGTCCCACTCGATCTCGGCCAGGGCCGGCGCGGCGTCGACATGGGCCCCTCCGCCGTTCGCGTGGCTAACCTCAACCGGCGCGTCGAGTCGCTAGGCTACACAGTCGAAGACCTTGGCAACGTTCCCGTGGATCAGGCCGAGGCCTCGCCCGAAGGCCATCCCCACGCCAAGTACCTACCGCAGATCGCCGCCACCTGCAATCGCCTCGCGATCCTCGTTACCGACACCCTCAAGCGAGGCACCGTGCCCCTGGTGCTGGGTGGCGACCACTCCGTCGCCGTTGGCACCGTCAGCGGAGTCTCTCAGCATTTCCGCGCCCGGAACCAGAAGATCGGCCTCATCTGGCTGGACGCCCACGCCGACATGAACACGCCCGAGACCAGCCCCAGCGGCAACGTCCACGGGATGCCGCTCGCCTGCATCGCCGGCATGGGTCCAGCGGAGTTGACCGGCCTTCTCGGCTACCAGCCGAAAGTCGCGCCTCGCAACATCGTCATCGTGGGCCTCCGCGACGTCGACGCCACGGAGAAGCCGCACGTGCGCGACTCCGGTGTCCATGCCTTCACCATGCGCGACATCGACGAGCGAGGCATGCGCTCGGTCATCAAGGACGCTATCCGCCTGGCCTCCGACGGCACCGCCGGGTTTCACCTCTCGCTCGACATGGATTTCGTGGACCCGCAGGACGCCCCCGGCGTGGGCACTCCCGTCCGCGGCGGCGCCACCTACCGCGAAGCTCATTTGGCAATGGAAATGATCTGTGATTCCCGGCACATGGTCTCGATGGAGGTGGTGGAGGTGAACCCCGTGATCGACGAGGTCAACCGTACCGCCGATCTGGCCGTCGAGTTGGTCATGTCCGGATTGGGAAAACGAATTCTATGAAATTACGCGTAGCCGTCATTTACGGCGGACGAACCGGTGAGCACGATGTCTCCGTGCGCTCGGCAAAAGCCATCATGAACGGGATGGATCCCGCGAAGTACGAGATCGTCGAGTACTTTATCGACCGGGAAGGCAAGTGGTCGCCGTCTCCCGTCCTTCCCGAGCCCGGCGCTCACCCCGGCATCGACGTGGTCTTCCCCGTCCTGCACGGCACCTTCGGCGAGGATGGCACCATGCAGGGCCTGCTGGAGTTGGCCGACCTGCCCTATGTCGGCGCAGGCGTGCTGGCCTCCTCCGTCTCCATGGATAAAGAGATGATGAAACGTGTCTGCAAGGAACGGATGTTGCCCGTGGTAGACTACGTGACCGTGTCGCGCGAGCGTGCCGACATCCCCGGAATCTGCGCGCGGCTGCCCTTTCCGATGTTCGTGAAGCCCGCCAACCTGGG
The DNA here is from genome assembly GCA_003167275.1 of Bryobacterales bacterium. Classification (GTDB taxonomy): domain Bacteria; phylum Acidobacteriota; class Terriglobia; order Bryobacterales; family Bryobacteraceae; genus JAIQFL01. The sequence continues at coordinate 4,718 of PMTT01000935.1, forward strand.
CTCGTCAGTGGGGATTTCCAAGGCCCACGACGTGACGGAACTGGAGGCGGCTGTCGCCCTGGCGGCGCAGTACGACCGCAAGATCATCGTGGAACGCGGCATCACCGGGCGGGAACTGGAAGTCTCGGTCCTGGGCAACGAGGCGCCGGAGGCATCCCTTCCTTGCGAGATCCTCCCGTCGCGGGAATTCTACGACTACGAAGACAAATACCTGCTGGACAAGGCCGGGACCAAGGTCCCCGCCGACCTGACTCCCGAACAGACCGCCGACCTGCGCCGCCTGGCCGTGGAATGCTACCGAGCGGTGGAGTGCGAGGGCATGGCCCGTGTCGATTTCCTGCTGGAGGCGGCCACTGGTAAGTTGTACATCAACGAGATCAACACCATCCCCGGATTCACCTCCATCAGCATGTATCCCAAGATGTGGGAGCACAGCGGGATCGCCTTTTCCGCCCTGATCGACCGCCTGATCGCCCTGGCACTAGACCGCCACCAACGGAAAAAGGCCACGAAGTTCACGAGGTAACGTAGGGTATGCTTTAGCTTGCCCACCAAAAAAATCGGCAAGCTGAAGCATACCCTACAGAACCGTCCAGGCTAGAAAATCACCTTGGCTCCCAACTGCACTACGCGTCCACCGCCCGTGCCGTTGACTCCCGTCCCCGAACTGATCGTGCTCGTAACAAACCCGAAGTTCGACCCGAAGCCCGCATTCGGCAACCCGAACTGCGGGGTATTGGTGGTATTCAACGTCTCAAAGCGAAGCTGCAGCTTCATTTGTTCTCGAAGCACGATCCACCGCGAGAGCCCGGCATTCAGGGAGTACAGGTTCGGGCCGCTCCAGATGTTGCGGCCGGTCGAGCCCTGAACATTGGTGGCCGCTTTCGCGAAGCTCGCGGTGCTGAACCACGGATTGCCGGTATTGATCCCGCCCAAGGTTTCAATCGGCGCGATCTGGTCGAGCGTGGCCTGCCTTTCGGGAAATTCATAGACACCTGCCGCATTGGTCAACTTGGTGTGAACCACTTTGGTGTTGGTCTCGGTCAAGGTGATTTTGGCGTTGACGATCACCCCGCCTGTGGCATCCGTAACGGTACCATGGTTCCGTTAACGGCCTGAGAAAAAGCCAAGCCAGCCGAAACCACAGCCAGCAGGAACAAAACACCCATCGAACGTAGACAGCTCACGTGCTAACCCCTTCATCGGGAAATTCCGGGCATCGAGGCCCGATTTCACCCACTGTTGGCAGAGTATAAGCTGGCTGGACGACTTAAGGCAAGTAAAAAAGTCAGAAGAATCAGGCACCTGGGCCGGCGCCGCGATTGTAAAGGCTTGCAAAAAACGGCTTGGTTTGGTGGGACAGGCGCTTCCGCCTGTCTCGCCCGTTTGCGGGCGATTCTTTCGGCTCACACGGCCTTCAGCGTCCGCCGATTCCGCACCCACAACACGGCCGCGCCGAGCGGCAACCCTGCACCCAATCCCAGCAGCGCAATCATCAGCCTATTCGGGAAGACCGGCTGATTCGGCAGGCTCGGAGGATCGAGGATTTCGAAGGCCGGTCGCGCAGGCGCCTGCGAGTTCGACGGTTCCATCGTCTGCGCCTCGCGAAGTGCCGTCAGCAGACTCCGCACCGCCGCTTGTGCCTGATGCCGATCCCCGTAAGAGAACCGTATCTGGAGTAGTTCCCCGTTTCCATGCGAGCCTCGCACCAGCAGGATCTGAACGTCGTGACGCATGCTCTCGACCACGCTGGCGATGGGGCGCCTCGCCCGCTCCCGATGATAGAGATCCAACTCCGGCTCTTGGATAATGCCCAACAGGACCTCCTGGCTCAGCGCCCTCCCGATCAGATCGTTGACGCTCTCAGTGGGAGTCACACGAACCACCGCATTCGACACATAGCGGTCGGGGATCAGGAAGGACAATCCACCGGCGACGATCGCAACGCCGATACCCGTCGCGGCAACTATCGGCCACCGTCGGGCGCCTATGAGGATCAAGCCCGTCGCCAGGCCTCCGATCAGTCCGAAAGCCGCTATCGCGAGGCGGTTGGGATATATGGGCTGATCCGGCAGGCTCGCCGGGTCCAGCACTTCTAGCTCAGCAGCCGGGCGATCCGGAGCTCCACCCTTGGCGGCAGTCAACTCCATCATCCGGGCCGCCAAGGCGCGGGTGACGGCTTGGGCCCGGACCGGGTCGGCGTAGCTGAACTGAATCTGAAAGGCGTTCGCCACCCGTCCGCCGGCGGGCTGGAGCGGCGAAATTCGAATATCCTGAGTACGCATCGACTGGATGATGTCTTCCATCGGCACGCGGTGCCGCTCCGGCTGATACAGGTCCAGGTCCCTTCTCTGAATGATGCCGGCCAGAGAACTCCGGCTCAGCAACTGCTCCTGCACCTGTTGAAGCTGCTTCGCCAGCGCGTCCTCATCCGTCTTTGCTCCGGCCGGCGTGCTTACCCTCAAGACGGTATTCGATACATACCGGTTGTCCATCTGGAATGCCACAAGCGCAGCGATCGTCGCGCCGGCCAGCCCGCAGGCGGCAATCACGTTTCGGAAACTCCACAACACTTTCATCTGCATGGCCAGCGCTCCTCGCACGACATCCCAGAAATCCCGCCACCCCGGGCCAACCTCTTCGAGCAGGGCGCCGAACTCCGCGCCATACCGGTTGCGCCATCCCGGCGGATACAATCTGACTGCCAACCGCATCCAGCCCTTCATGCGGGTTTCAACCTGGTCAACGCAGCCTTCACCACGCGATCGAGCGTCGCCACCTGCTCTTCGAGGTATTGGCGTCCCAAGGCCGTGATGGTATAGGGCTGGCGCCGGTCTTGTGATTGGACCGGTGAAATCCACCCGCGCTGTTCCAGCCGGGTGATGGCGCCGTAGAGCGTCCCCGGCCCCAGGCGGACATTCGCGAAGCGCTGAATGTCTTCCATCATGGCGTAGCCGTGCTTGTCGCCATCGGCGAGGCTTGCGAGCACCAGGAGTGTTGGGTCAGTCACGATTATTTCGTCTCACGTAGTATCGTAGGACGTAATAGGGGATTTGTCAACCAGCAAACAGGGGGTACGTGCTGGCGGCGTTCGTGAACAGGAGTAGATCTGCTCTGTAAATCGGATATGCTGGTATTGAATTGTGTTCGCCGATCTCTATAAATTGTTGCCGTCGGAAGGCGTCAAGATTCTGCTGGTGTTGTTTCTCGCCTTCCTGACCGGGTTGGAGCGTGAGGAGCGGCGCACCGGCACTGGGCAGTTCTCGTTTGGCGGCGTCCGCACGTATCCTCTCATCGGCCTCATCGCCTATGGCATCTCCTTCCTGGCAGGAGGAGAGATTCTGCCCGTAACCCTGGGGTTCGCAGTGGTGGCAGGCTTCCTGATGCTGTCGTACCGCAACAAGCTGCAATGCGCCGGAACGGCGGGCGTGACTTCGGAGATGTCGGCGTTGACCACCTACCTGGCAGCCGCCCTGGTATACCGCGAACAGTTCTGGATCGCCACCACTCTCACCGTGGCCAGTATGCTGTTGCTGGAACTGAAGGGCGCGCTGGAAGGTCTCACCCACAGCATCGCACCGGATGAGATTCTCACCTTCACCAAGTTCCTGCTGCTCACGGTAGTGATCCTGCCGGTGCTTCCCAACCGCGAATTCGGACCGTTCGCCATCAATCCGGCCAAGGCCTGGTTAGTGGTAGTGGCGGTGAGCACCGTCTCCTACGGCAGTTACGTGATCCAGAAGGTCACCAAGGGACAAGGCGGCGTGATCCTGGCGGCGTTTCTGGGCGGAGCCTATTCTTCCACGGTGACGACAGTGGTCCTGGCCAAGCGCGCCAAACGGGAGAATCGGCCGCACCTGTTTTCCGGAGTCACCCTGGTCGCCTCGGGGATGATGTACCTACGGCTGGCTGGGCTCGTGACCATCTTCAACCGAAACCTGATTACGATTCTGGGAGTGCCCTTTCTGGTCCTGGCGGGAGTCAGCATCGCGTGCGGATGGTTGTGGAGCCGCGTTCCCGACGCTAAGACGGGAGAGGTAGAGCGCGAGTACGAGCCGAAGAATCCCCTGGAGTTGCGCGCCGCCCTGGGCTTCGCGGTGCTCTTCGTCACCATTCTGGTGGCCACGCACCTGGTGGTGACTTACCTGGGAAAGGCGGGAGTGTACTCACTGGCGGCCCTGATGGGCGTGACGGACGTGGACCCGTTCATCATGGGAATGACGCAGTCCGCTGGTAGCTCCGCGCCGCTGGCCGTGGCGGCGGCGGCGATTTTGATTGCCGCTTCCAGCAATAACCTGGTCAAAGGAATCTACGCTTACTCCCTGAGCGACAAGAAGACCGGCAGGTTGAGCCTGATCGTTCTGGCCGCTCTGGCCGTGGCCGGGCTCACGCCGCTGCTGTGGCTGGCGCGGTAGCGGATCGAACTCCCGTGGGGCATGCTTGGATCGGTCGAGTTCAACGGCTCGGATGCCGGTTTTGAGTGTCAAGTCAACGTGCGCATTGCTCACGGATTCGCGGAATAAGTTCTGCATTCAGCCTGGCCTTCGCAAGGCAGCCACGCGCCCCAGTTCTCAGCGCCGCGTTCTTAGTGGAATCGTCCCATTCGTCGGTCACCAATCCAAGAAATGTGCGCGAAAGGGGCCACTTTGCACCCCGAACCCCGCAACCTCCTGCCTCACCGTAAGGAATATTCCCGCCGCTACCAATATCCTCGAGCAACCGTCGTCTAATGCACTTGGATGGGATGGCGGCAAAGGTTCGCCAATTCCTGAACGGGCAAACGAAAAACAGCGTGTAAGCGACCCTGCACAGTTGTGCTGTTTCCAGCAGCGTGGCCTCCAACATCTGTTCTCGTTGGCGGCGTGTTAGCTGTCATGCGCTGAGCGCCTGGGTAAATCGGAGGGCGATATGAACCGCACACAACCGCTTAGACTGACTTTGCTCCTGGCAGGATTCTCCTGCGCCGCCAACGCCAGCGTCCTGCTTTATACCTTCGGCGGAGACTTCGTCTCGCCGGGCGCCAACGGCGCTCCCGACAGCCTGAATCGCATGGATCCGGCTTCCAACGCTTCCGTCACTGCCGTCGAGACGCCCGTAGGGACCGGCAACACCGGGTTCAATGGCGGACTGGTCGCCGCCAACAACCTGCTCTTCGGCGTCGGCAACGACAGCAATGGCGTAGCCACGCTGTACTCATTCCAGACCAATGGACTCGGACTCTCCGCCGTCAGCTCGAGTTTCAACAACACCGGCGATGCCGCCGGGGTCGTCTTCCAGAATGGACTCACCTCCGTGGGCAATACCTTTTATGCCATTGGCGCAGGCGCCAACACCGAAGATCTGTACAGCATCGGAGCCGGCAGCGCCACCCACATCCAAACTCTCCCCACCTTTACCGGCACCTACGCCGGGCTGGCATGGGACCCCGGCCTGGCCGACTTCTACGCCATTATCGCCGGCGCCACCTCCGTCGACTTCAACGGCGACTTACTCGTGCGTTTCGCGCTCGGCGGCTCTGTCTCGATTGTGGCCAACCTTACCACCCTGGATGGCGCCGAGGTGGGCACGCACCTCGGCGGCCTCGCCGATGCCGGCGGCGGCATTCTGTATGACATCTACACCGATCCGGGCACGTCTACCGGCCAGCTCGAGCTTATCAATCTCAACGGAAGCCCGTCGGTAACCACGCTGTACGATACCCAGATCCCGCTGGCGCAGAATGCCGGCATCGCTCTTGCCCTCCCCGAGCCGGCCACGGGAGTGGAAATCGGTTCCAGCCTGGTGCTGCTTCTCTGCATCTTGAGGCCGCGCCGTCATCGGAGGCAGACTCTCTAAAGCGGCGCGCGAGCGCCGTNNTATCAAACACGGAGGATTATGATGAAAGCCAAACGTTACGTTTTACCGTCCGCCGCCCTGGCGGGCATGTTTCTGATCGGTTCCCTGAGCTACCATTCGGGAAGCCAGGCTAAGGGAGCTTACTCCACGCCGGTCACGGTGATGAATACCAATGCCGACTCGGTGCCGGTGTTGGATACCGAAAGGCAGGGACGCATCCCGTATGAGTCGAGTGTTACGGGTTCGAGTTGCAGTTCCACTGTCTGTTTCTTCTTCTTCGCGGCACCCACTACCGGCTATCGCCTCGTGGCGGAGAATCTTTCCGGGTATTTTCAATTAAACGCCGGCGTCACGATCCCTCCGGTAGGTTACCTCGAAGATAACAGCTTCAAAATCTCGACTGCCTTTACCGCGCCGCTGGGACCGGTCGACGCCGGTGGCCACGTCCAAGCTGCCTTCAACCAGCCGACCAGGTTTTACCTCGATCCAGGATCGCCCGAAGTCTCGCCGTACGCGGTGGTAAGTTCCAGCTTTTCCAACGGCGCCAGCACCATGGTTCTGTCCGGTTACCTGGAGAACTGCTCGATTACCGGCTGCCCCGCGGTGGTGCACTAGTCCTCGCGCCCGACGAAGCGCTATTTGCAGCCTGATTCCGGGACTGCGTTGGAACGGAACGGCTCCCTCCTTCAGCCGCCATCTGCCCCTCGACGGGCAGACGCGGTTCCTGGATCTCGTATGCGCCGGCGCAACTCACGCGATCTTGATTACGTGTCCTCCCTCACTACAGGGGTCTGCGCGGGTTCCAAATGGGCGGGCGTAAACGCGCAGCTTTGGCTGCCCGACGAGCGGTCTTGACACTCGGCACACGGTCCTCCTCTACCAGGGGACCGAAACCGACGCGGACTCGCGATCTGCAAGCCGTCAGTTCTCGCTCTGCGAAGCGCCAGCTTCAAGTGGGCTTATCGTAGATTGGCCCGGACGGCCTTTTTGTGAAGTGTCAGGACGTCTTTGCTCGGGTGGTCGGCCACTCGTATAGCGCCCTGGAGCACCCGCTTTAGACCAGCCGATCCATTCAATTCCGTCCCTACGGAGGGTGCTTTTGGTTGCCATGGCAATCACATAGCCAATCGATGGGCAAGCTAAAGCATACCCCACGGGAACAAGTGGGGGGCTAACTTCGTCTTCTCCTATGCGTCTCCTAAATGAAGATCTCCGTGCCCAAACGAAAATTCCGCCTGAGCGCTTCCTTCTGGGAAGCTACCCGGATCGCCGTCGATTCGCTCCGCAAGAATAAGCTCCGTAGCTTCCTGACCCTGCTGGGGATTATTCTGGCGACCACCACCCTGATCGCCGTCACCGCCCTGATCCACGGAATGAACGTGTACATCGCCGAAAAGGTCTCCAACATGGGATCTGACGGGTTCCGCGT
>PMTT01000663.1 GCA_003167275.1 Bryobacterales bacterium
ATCGTGCCGGACCCGCTCCAGACCTTGGAGCCAGTGACCGGCCCGGACGGTCCCGCGTTGAAAAATGAAATGATGTTGCCCGCCGTCCTCGACCCGTGGGCGAGTCACGCGCTTTACGAGGCCGCGAATCTCGTGAAGAACGCGCCCGGCAGCAATGTCTGGCTCGTCAGCCTCGGCCCCAAGGCCAAACTTCAACAGGTGATGATGACCGTCGCGCAAAAAGTGCCTTTCGAACTCGTCGCGCTCGACGGTCCGGCCAGCGGGTTCACTGAGGCCGCGGAAGTCGCCGCCGCTCTCGCCGATGCCATCCAGACCATCTCCGGTCTCGACAAATCCAAACTGCTCGTGTTCGGCGGCTGGGAATCCGCATCGCGCGGCGCGGGCGCCACCATGCAGATGGTCGGCGAACGCCTCGGCATCACCGACCAGTTCCAGGGCGTGGATGAACTGAAAATCGCCGCTGACGGTTCGCTGGAAATTCTGGAGCGCATCGAGGGCGGTAAACATCAGATTTCGAAATGCGCCGGCGCGCCCGCCCTGCTCGGCTGGGCCACGGGCAACCTGCCGGAACCGAAGAACAACCCGCAGGTGGGCATGGTCAACATGCGCACCGTGATGCCGGCGCTGCAACGGGCCAAGGCCGCGGCGGTTCGCAATACCGGGCTGTGCTATGGGGCGGTAAACCTGCCCAAGCAGCAGCGGCAGACCCGTGTGGTGAAGAACATGCCGGTGGAAGAGATCGCCCGCGAGATCGTCGCCTGGATCGGGGAGGAATAACGTGGAATCGAAACTGTTGCTCGCTCATACGGAACCCGATGGCTCGCTGGCCAAGCCTGCCTTGGAGGCGCTGGCGGCCGCGCTGGCGTTGCCTGGGGAACTGACGGTCGGGTTGGTGGGAGGACAGGCCGGCCCCGCCGCGAATCAGATCGCAGGCTGCGGCGCGGTCAGGTTCCTGGCCGTTACGGGCGCTGCCTTCGCAGAGCCTCGCTACTCCACCGATGCCGCCGCGGCGGAAGCGCTCTGCCGGGCGGCTGGGGCGGCTATCGTCCTGGCGCCAGCCACTTCGCGATGGTCCCGGGCGCTGCCAGGCGTGGCCTGGCGCCTGGGCGGACGGGTGGACACGCACGCCACCAGCGTGGCGATCGAAAACGGGGTGCCCACGGTGACCCGTTGGTTCTACCGGCAGCGCATGGAGGCCGTGCTGACGCGTTCCCAACGGCCGTGGATGGTGCTGCTCGATTCCGGCTGCGTGCCTGCCTGGAGCGGACCGGCGGGCATGGCGGACGTGGAGACCGTTGCGGTGGAGTCGCCGCAAACCCGCACCGCCGTGATCGGAGTCCGCGCGCCGAAGACCGATGAGCAGACCATTCGCCCCGACGCTAAGCTGCTATTCGTGGCCGGCGCCGGCTGGACGAAGAAGCAGGCCGACGGCGCGGTGCATGGGCCGGAAGCGGAGTCGCTGATTCTGGGCTTTCTGCGATCGGCCCAGGCGTCATTGGGAGGCAGCAAGTCGCTAGTGGACCTGAGCGGCGAGGGCGAGGCGGTCCTGCGCTTCATGACCCACATGAACCAGATTGGCCAGACCGGCTCGACGCCGAGACATGCCAAGGGCCTCTCCACCTGCTGTCACGGCGAGGAGCCGCACGTAGTCGGCTGGCGGTTCGTAAACCAGAGGCGGGCGATCAACCTGGACGCCAATTGCGGCTGGGCGCGGGGCAAGGCGGACGTGCTGTACGTGGCTGACGCGTTCGCTGTGATGCGGCAGGTCAATCAGTTGCTGGGAGGGTGAGCGGTCCACAGGCGGCCAGTCCTCGTTTTCCCTATTTGAGTCTCGACCCCATAATGGGTACGATCATACCCAATATAGGTATTAAGGAGTCAGCCTGCAACTTGCGTCGGCGGCCCTCGCTATTTCCGAATACCACGCAGAGCGGGCGAATCATCACTACCGCGTCATCGGATTCCCTTCGATGGTTAGACCCAACAGCGATGGATTTCACGCGGCCGCGCGGGCCAAGCGTGCCCGCCACACCAAAATCGTAGGAAACAGAGGATTTTCCCCATAAATGTGTCGTAACTGACTCTTCGGCCAGTTAATCGGGCACGAAACATGATTCGCCGCACATGGGCAGGCAAAGTGCACCTGTCAATTGCGGTGGCCTATGAAACGCATCGTATGCATTCTCTGTTTAACGGTCCTGTCAAGCGTTTCTGTGACCGCTCACACGCGCCTTGAGCGAAGCGGACCATTTCTGGCAACAGCTTTTGCCCAAAAGGGAATTACTAAGTCCGGCAAGCCGACCCAACGGGGCGAGGTGGCCGCTGACTTGAGTGTCTTGCCGATGGGAACGAAAATCCTGGTAAGAAATGCCGGGCCTTACTCCGGAACTTACACGGTGGCAGATACGGGATCGAAGGTTCGAGGCCGGCATATCGACATCTTCATGCCCAACTTACAGCAAGCCAGGGAGTTCGGCAGGAAGTTTGTCGAGGTCACGGTCCTGCGGTGGGGCGCGGGATGAGCGGGATCCTTTAGGCGAGTTCTGGGCAAGCTAAAGCATACCCCACAAGGCGCTCACCGCGTCGTCCAAATTGCTGTAGGTCAGGCGGTAGGCAGGCACTTCCAGTAGCTTTCCAGCCGTCCGCTCTACCAGGGCGCGGACTTCGTCGCCATAGGACGGCATATCCCCGATCAGGCGTTCCACGATCTCGGATGGCGGGATCGGTTCCGCACGCACGCCGCCCCCCACCTGCCGATTGAGCAGCACCACGCAGCCGACCTGGCATCGGGAGGCGGTCTGAATGTGCGGGAACGCGCTGAGCGGAACCTCGATCGTGAGCTTCCCGTTGGGATGCGGCCTGGCGATGTAGCCTTCCAATTCCGGGAAATGCCGGGCCGCGTCCTCCCGGAAGCGCGCCATGTGCGGCCTGCCGATAGCCGTGCGGTCTTCCATGCCCGGCATGAGCCACGTGCTATCGTCTCCCACGAAGGTCCAGGCCGCGCGGGCGCAGGCGAAGGCCAACGTACTCTTGCCCGCGCCCGACGAGCCACAGAGCAGCACGCCCAATCCCTCGCGCGCCACACACGCGGCGTGCACCGGGACAATGTAGCGCTGCGCCAACAGCATGTAGACCATGGTTTCCAGGAAGTAATAGCGGAACCAGGCATGGTCGCGGGCGGTCTTTTCCGAGACAAAACAATAGCCGAACATCCGGCTGGAATCGTAGAAAGCGTAGTTGTCCCGATCGGCAACGATGGAGAAGTAGTGGCGCTGCGCACGGAATGCCGGCTCCCGCGCCAGATCGCCTTGGGGCTGAACGACGATTCGGAGCTCCACCGGCTCGTGATCGAACTCGCGCCGATACATGCCCCAACTCTCCACGGCGGCTTCCAGAACGTCGCGGGAATTGGTCGAGATGGAGACCGGAAAGCCTTGCGCGTAGTAAGTCCCTGAAAGCGGCAAGTCCACGTCGTGGAGCAAGGGATCGGCCGGTTGGTTCGTCAAGACTTCTACGGTAGCCACAAAACCTTGATAACACAAGCATTACCTTTACATAGGTAAAAAGTCGCCAGGATACGATACATCTCCATCGGCAGGCTGTAAGCTGGTGAAATGCGGGCGGCGATTGTACATTACTGGCTGTTGAACCGGCGCGGCGGGGAGAAGGTGCTCGACGCCCTCTGCCGCGTGCTGCCCGACGCCGATGTCTTTACGCTTTTCCTGGACCCGAAAACGCTGAGCCCCGAGTTGCGGCGGCACAAGATCACGACCTCATTCCTCAACCCGCTACGCCGGGCCTACCGGTCGCTGCTGCCCCTGATGCCCATGGCGCTTGAAAGCCTCGATCTGCGTGGCTACGATCTGGTGGTGAGCAGTGAGTCCGGGCCCGCCAAAGGTGTGATCACTTCCTCTTCGACGCGGCACCTCTGTTACTGCCACACCCCGATGCGCTACTTGTGGGATTTGTACCCGGAGTATCGCAACGAGTGGACCACATCGCGGTGGAAGCGCGCCGCCATGACGCCGCTTACGAACTATCTGCGTCTCTGGGATTACGCTTCGGCGGCGCGCGTGGACCACTTCGTGGCCAACAGCGAGAACGTGAAGAGGCGCATCTGGAAGACCTACCGGCGCGAGTCCGAGGTGGTTCACCCGCCGGTGGATGTGGAGTCGTTTTACTGGAGACCGCCCGAAGATTTCTTCCTGATCGTCTCCGAACTGGTTCCCTACAAGCGCATCGAATTGGCGGTGCGCCTGTTTTCGCGCACTGGACGCCGCCTGACCATCGCCGGTTCCGGACCCGAGTACCGCAAGCTGCGCGCGATGGCGGCGCCCCATATCCGGTTCCTGGGCCGGGTGACGGACGAGGAACTCGGGGAGTTGTACGCCCGCTGCCGGGCACTCCTGTTGCCCGGCGAGGAGGACTTCGGCATCACCCCCGTGGAGGCGCTCGCCAGCGGAAAGCCGGTGATCGCCCTGGGCCGCGGAGGCGCGTTGGAGACCGTGCCTCCGTTCGGTGGCGTGTTCTTCGAAGAGGCGTCGGAAGAGAGCCTGGACGCTGCGATTGGGCGCTTCGAAGAGATGGAGGCCGGCATTCTACCGGCCGAGTTGCAGGTCTGGGCGCGGCGCTACGCGGAGTCGGAGTTCGTACGTAAAATCACATTCCACATAGATCAATTGATGCGGTTCGCACGCTCAATGGATCATACTCACACGAATACTTCTTTTCTGAGGTGAGTACATGAAACGACAGTTTGTACGATTTGCACCATGGGCAGCCTTAATGGTGATGGGGCTGATAGGAACATCGCGTCCCGCTAACACCGAACCGCAAGGTGAACGGGAAAGGCATCCGAACATCCGGACCGCACTCAGGGAACTCCACAACGCCGAGGATTACATGAGGCGCGCGGGGCATGATTTCTGCGGCCACAAGGAAGAAGCATTACGTGCGACCGGCGCCGCCGTCCGGCAACTGGAGTTCGCGGCGGAGTGCGCCCGGGAGCGATAGCCTAAGAAAGGGGCCGATGAGATGGGTCTCCGGCCCTTGCGGATCCGGAACTGATGGGCTGGTGGGCAAGCTGTAAAGCCTGCCCACCTACCGCTTATATCCGATCATCCGCAGAAACACCCTGCGCTTCACGGCGTCGTCGGCCGTTTCCACACCCTTGGGCGGAGAGCCGTCAATCACACCCATCACGCCGCGGCCCAGTTCTGTCTCCGCAATCACCACTTCCACCGGGTTGGCGGTAGCGCAGAAAATCGAGCAGACTTCGGGAACGTCCTTGATGCGGCCCAGCACGTTGATCGGGTACCCTTCGCGCATCACGACGACGAACACGTGGCCCGCCGCCAGGGCCGAAGCGTTGCGGACCGCCAGCGCCTGCAGCTCCTCGTCATTCCCATCGACGCGCGTGAGACAGGGGCCCGACGCTTCGTTGAACGCCACCCCGAACTTCATCTGTGGCACGGTATTTACGATGGCCTCGTAAATATCCTCGACGGTCTTGATGAAATGAGTTTGGCCCAGGATGAGGTTCCCACCCTCGGGGATTTCGAGCGGCACGATTTTCAGTTCCATAGGAAACATCAGGATAACAGCGACGCAGGCCAAGCTGAAGCATGCCCCGCCACACGCTACAATATCCAGGCGTGGCCCAATATATTCGCTACCGATTCGATTCCAACGTGTCGTACGGCATTCTGGACGGCGACACCGTTCGAGAGATCCACGGCGATCTCTTTGAAGAACCCGACCAGACCGGCTTCACAGTTCCGCTCACCGACGTGGAACTGCTCTATCCCTGCCAGCCCGGCAAGATCATGGCGGTCGGCCTGAATTACCGGAGCCATCTGGGGAGCCGCCCGCAGCCGGCGCATCCCGAGATTTTCTATAAGCCGGTGACGGCGTTGCAGGACCCCGGAGGGCCCATCGTAATTCCTCGTGACGCGACGGACCTCCACTATGAAGGCGAACTGGTGATTGTGATCGGCAAGCCGGTGAAGAACGCTTCCCTGTACGAAGCCTCCAGCGCGATCTTCGGCGTCACCTGCGGTAACGACGTCAGCGAGCGCAACTGGCAACACGGTCCCGGCAAGGATTTGCAATGGTGGCGTGCCAAAGGCTGCGACACGTTCGCTCCGCTCGGCCCCCTGATCGCGACGGGCCTCGACTACTCGGACCTGCTGGTCCAGACCCGGCTGAATGGAGAGGTGGTGCAGAAGCAATCCACCTCCGACCTGATCTTCGATTGCCCCGAGATCGTGGCCTGGATCAGCGGCTGGGTAACGCTGCTTCCCGGCGACCTGATCTACACTGGCACCCCGGGAGCAACCCGCAAGTTGGCGCCGGGTGACGTGGTGGAAGTAGAGATCGAAGAGATTGGGTTGTTGCGGAATCCCGTAGTGGGGTGAGCTTGTGGGGTATGCTTTAGCTTGCCCAGCCCTTAATGAACGGCAAGCTAAAGCATACCCTACCACGGAGCTATTTCGTGCGATTTTCCAGTTTGATAACGGCGGTGGACGCTCACGCTTGCGGGGAGCCGGGACGCGTGATTACGGGCGGCGTCCTGGACGTTCCCGGCAAGACCATGTTCGAGAAGAAGGTCTACCTGGAGACCCAGGCCGACCATTTGCGGCTTCGGATGTTGCGCGAGCCGCGCGGCTATCCCGCGGCCAACTGCAACCTCATCCTGCCAACCAGCCATCCCGATGCGGATGCCGGGTTCGTGATTATGGAGCAGGTGGAATACCCGCCGATGTCCGGGACCAACACGATTTGCGTAGTGACGGTGCTGATCGAGACCGGAATGGTCCCAGCGGTCGAGCCGGTGACCAGGCTGAAGCTGGAAACGCCCGCGGGGCTCATCGCGATTGAGGCGGAGGTGCGGAACGGCAAGGTCCGTAAGGTCACTTTCCGCAACGTCCCGGCATTCGCGACCCACCTCGACGCTCCGGTGGAAGTCCGCGGCTTGGGCACGGTGACGGTGGACGTGGCTTACGGCGGCATGTTCTACGTGATCGCCGATGCCGCTCCGCTGGGTTTCCGCCTCACGCCCGACGAGGCGGGCGACATCGTGCGAGTGGCGGAGAGGATCAAAGCGGCGGCGCGGGAGCAGTTGCCGGTGGTGCATCCCGAGAATCCGGGGATCGCCGGCGTGACAATCGCGCAGATCTCGGGGGAGCCATCGAAGGCGGAGGCTCATCGGAAAAACACCGTGGTGGTCTCGACCGGCACGTTGGATTGGTCGCACCCGGAGAAGTGGAGCGGGGTCCTTGACCGCTCGCCGTGCGGCACCGGCACGTGCGCCAAGATGGCCGCGCTTCACGCCAAGGGCAAGTTACCGCTGGGCCAGGATTTCGTCCACGAAGGGATTCTGGGCACGACATTCACCGGCCGGTTGATTGAAGAGACGTGCGTGGGCCAGTACCGGGCGGTGGTACCGACACTCTCCGGCCAGGCGTGGATCACGGGTTTTGCCCAGTATGTGGTGGACCCCGAAGATCCGTTTCCGGACGGGTTTACGGTGGGGGACATCTGGGGCCGCTGAGGCTCCCGATGCGGGCGGGAAAAACCGGCGGTGCGAACTGACTCCTTTCTGGGTCTAGGCCACGGAGCTGTAAGGATGTACATCGCGTTCGATTGTGACTCTTGAGTCGCGTTCGGCAACTTCCAAGTCGTAGGCGGACTGCAGGTTCATCCAAAATTCTGCTGTTGTACTGAAATACCTCGCCAGGCGCAGGGCCGTATCGGAGGAGACGCCGCGTCGCCTGTGAACGATCTCTGCAATTCGCGTAACGGGCACCCGCAGATCTCGGGCAACGCGGTTGATGCTCAATCCGAGCGGTTTCATGAACTCCTCGATGAGGATCTCTCCTGGATGGATTGGAGGTAAGAGATCATCCTTTTTCGACATTGGTTCTCCCTTCGTGCGCGACGTTTCTATTGTGGACACTAATGATAATCCACGATCTCCACGCTGTAGGCGTCTCCGTCCCGCCATTCAAAACAGACACGCCACTGATCGTTAATGCGGATGCTGTGTTGCCCCTTGCGGTCCCCGGTGAGTGCTTCCAAACGGTTGCCTGGCGAGGCTTTCAGATCGTCGAGCTTGGTGGCCGCTTGAACCATGCGCAGTTTGCGACGCGCGGCAACCTCAATATTGCCAAACCGCCTGCTGCGAAGCCCCAAACTGATCTGTTTGGTTTCATTGCAGCGAAACGTCTTGATCACGATTACCTCAGTCTATACTGGAGCCCGTATAACGTCAAGCGGTATGGATTCGAGCACTTCACACACCGTGGGCACGACTTGTACGGCTGATGCGGGAAGTGCGAGGAACATCAGGATTAAGAGCTTTCTCACCAAGCACACCAAGTACCACCAAGAACACCAAAGGAGAATAGCTGCGATCAGGTCTTCTTTGGTTTTCTTGTTCCTGGTTTTCTTGGTGTTCTTTGTGGTACTTGGTGTGCTTGGTGAGAAAGCTTTTTTCGAGGTCTGTGGATCACCCGCTCCTGGGGCCGCTGAGGCTCCCAATGCGAGCGGGAAAGACCGGGGGCCGGACCGACTCCGATTTCCAGCCCAGGAGGAACTCCACAGCGCCGCCGCAAACCCTGCCTTGGCAAGGGCCCATCCCGCAGCGAGTGTGCAGCTTGGCATCGCGCCAGCCGGAACACTGACGGACCCGCCCAAAGCTGACGTCCTCGCAGCGGCAGACCAGGGTGTCGTCCTGGGTGAGATTCTTCAGCTCCTCGCGGAGGGCGAAGGCCTTTTCCAGCGAGTACGCGAACTGTCGATGTCGGGCGCGCGCCGCGAACAGGCGGGCGGCCATCTCAGGCTTGCCAGCCGCGGCGTATCCGGCGATCTCACCTTCCACCAGCGACAGATCCAACCCGCCGATGCTGGTGACTTCGCCGGCAGCGTACACGCCGGGCACCGACGTCTGTTGGTAATCGTCCACCTCGACGCCAGTCTCGCCCAATCGGCAGCCCAGCAGCACAGGCACCTCCACATTGGGGATCAGCCCGAAGCCGCAGGCCAGGTAGTCGCAGGGCTCTTTCCACGTCTTGCCGGCACGATACAGGGTGACGCTTTCGAGTTGGCCCGAGCCATCGGCGGCGATGGGCCAGCAGGAGGTCCGGTGGCGGATTCCCAGGAGCGCGGCGCCGAATTGCAGCGTCTGGAGCAGTTTTCCGGGGTGGCGAACCAGGCCCAGCGCGAAGCGGAAGAGAGCGGCGTCGCCGGCCTGCTCGGCGACCAGCCGAACCTTCGCGCCGTGAGCACGCATGTATTTCGCGACGGCCAGCAACAGAGGACCGCTGCCGGCGATGATCACCTTCTTGCCTTCGATCGGAAGGCCCGACTTGGCGAGCGCCTGCAGGCCGCCCGCGCCCATGACGTTGGGGAGCGTCCAGCCAGGAAACGGCAGGAAGCGTTCGCGAGCGCCTGTCGCCAGAATGAGTTTGCGGTAGCCGATTTCGATGTCACCGTCGAATTTCTCGAGGGTCAAGATCCCAGGTTCAGGGACGGCGACGACGCGGACTCCGCAGATGGGGTCGAGGTTGCCGAGAAGGGGGCGCCACTGGGCAGGATCGGAGCGCCAGATCTGGCCGCCGGGCTTGGGATTGTCGTCGAGCAGGGCAACGCGGGCGCCGGATTCGGGGGCGCGCCTGGCAGCGGCCAGGCCGGCGGGGCCCGCGCCTACTATGGCGATGTCGTAGGTTGAGACAGGCATGGGTGCGGTGTTACGCGACGATACCAATCATAATCCACAATGTCCAAGCTGAAGGTCAAATCTCCATCCCGTGACGGACCACTTCAGTGGCGGGACAACTCGCGGGTCAGCCAGGCTTTGGCCAGCTTCCAGTCCCGCTTCACGCTTGGGGCGGAGATCTTCAGCGCCTCGGCGGTCTGCTCCACACTCAAGCCGGCGAAAAAGCGCAGTTCGACTACCTGGGCCTTGCGCGAGTCCATTTCCTGCAGGGCATTGAGGGCATCGTCCAAGGCGATCAGGTCCCGGCTGCTTCGCGGAGCGGCATCCACGGACTCATCAAGGCAGACGTGCGGCAAGCGCCCGCCGCGCTTATCCGCGAGGTGCGCCCGGGCTGAATCCACCAGAATGCGCCGCATGATCTGCGCCGACACAGCAAAGAAGTGCGTGCGGTCCTGCCAGCGAACACCCTCGACGTCCACCAAACGAAGATAAGCCTCGTTGACCAGCGCCGTGGTCTGGAGGGTTTGCCCGGGGAGTTGCTGGCGCATGTGCTGGTGGGCGATCTGGTGCAGTTCGGCATAGACCAACGGTGTCAACTGGTTGAGGGCCACCTGGTCGCCATCACCCCAGGCGTGCAACAGCCGGGATATTTCCACCGAAGAAGACGGCACTAGAGTCCAAGTCCATTATACTTCCGGGTCTCATTTTCTGGTTGGTACGTTTAGTACCACGCGCTATAATTGCGTTCGGAGTACGACATGCGCCCGGATCGGTGGCGGCAGGTCGAGTTGCTCTACCACTCCGCTCTGGAGCGGCAGGAGCCGGCACGCGATGCGTTCCTGCGGGAGGCCTGCCGGGAAGACGAGGAACTGCGGTGCGAGGTCCGGTCTCTCCTCGATCAGACCGAAAACGGGCTGCTCAATCACCCTCTGCAGTTAGGCCCCTACCAGATCGTGGGCGTCCTCGGCGCGGGCGGGATGGGCACGGTCTACCAGGCCCGGGACACGCGACTCGACCGCATGGTCGCGATCAAAGTCTCTGAGGCGCGGTTCAGCGCCCGCTTCGAGCGCGAAGCCCGCGCCGTGGCGGCGCTGAACCATCCGCACATCTGCACGCTCTACGACGTAGGGCCGAACTACCTGGTGATGGAGTATGTGGAAGGCCAGCCCTTGCACGGTCCGCTGCCGGTGTCGGAGGCGCTGCGTCTGGCTATCCAGATGGCAGATGCCTTGGAGGCGGCGCATCGCAAGGGGATCGTGCATCGCGACCTGAAGCCCGGCAACGTGCTGGTTACTAAATCGGGCGTGAAGGTGCTGGATTTCGGCTTGGCCAAGATGGAGGAGCCTGCCCCGAGCGAGGGAGAACAGACCCGCACCGCCAGTCCGCGGACGGAAGAGGGCACGATTGTAGGCACTACCGCCTACATGTCGCCCGAGCAGGCAGGGGGCAAGCCGGTGGATGCGCGCAGCGACATTTTTTCGTTCGGCGCAGTGCTCTACGAAATGGTGACCGGACGGCGCGCCTTTCGCGGCCACAACACGCTCTCGATTCTCTCCGCGATCCTGAAGAACGAGCCGGAGCCGGCAAGTTCGGTACGCAAAGATATTCCGCATGAGCTGGAAAGGATCATCGCACGGTGCCTGCGCAAGGACCCCGAGCGCCGGTTTCAGCACATGGACGACCTTAAGGTCGCGCTGGAGGAAGTCAAGGAGGAGTCGGATTCGGGCGCGGCGGCGATAACAGTTGTGCCGCGGCGCAGGCGCTGGGTTTGGGCGGCCCTGCTGGCAGTGCTGCTGGTTGCAGGTCTTTTTGCGTGGTGGATGTGGTGGTCAACGCCATCGGCGGAGACGCTTCGGGCCGTTGCGCTCACCACCTTTCCCGGCGCCAAAAGCTCTCCTTCGTTTTCCCCCGACGGCAACTTCGTAGCATTCGCGTGGAGCGGGCCCAAGCAGGATAACCTCGACATCTACGTGCAACAGATTGGCGCCGGCACCCCCTTGCGGCTGACCACCGATCCGCACAACGACTACGACCCGGCCTGGTCGCCCGACGGCCGCTGGATCGCCTTTCTCCGCAGTGAGTCGTCGTCGCCGGCAACTGGGCCCAAGGGATCCATACCGCAAGTCGGGACCAGCGAATTGCGGCTGATCCCCCCTCTGGGCGGGCCCGAGCGCAAGTTGGCCGAGGTCCGGACGGGACAGAATTACTACTTCGCGATGTACCTTGCCTGGTGTCCGGACAGCGACTGTGTGGTGGTGACGGATTCCCCGGGTCCTGGGAAGCCCGACGCCCTGTTCGTGGTTTCACTCGAAACCGGAGAGAAGAGGCAGTTGACCAATCCCCAGCCCCCTGCGTTCGGCGATACCCACCCGGCGGTCTCGCCCGACGGCCGTTGGCTGGTATTCGAGCGCGAGTTGGCTCCCCCCAGCGCCGAGCTTTACCTGCTTCCGCTGGGAAAGAACCTGACGGCTGGCGGCGAAATCAGGCGCCTCCCGTTTACGCTGTTGAACTGGGACTACACGACGTGGATGCCCGATGGCAAGGAGATTCTCTTTTCCAGCGAGGGAAGCCTCTGGAGAGCGGCCGTCCCGGGCGACCACCCGCCGGTGCGAGTTCCCTTCGTCGGCGAGGACGGAATAATGCCCGTGGTCGCGCGCCCGCAGCCCGCGAGAGCGTCCCGGCTGGTCTATGTTCGCAGCATCGGCGTCCAGAACATCTGGCGCATCGAGACGTCCGCCCCCGGCGCTCCGGCGTCTTCTCCGCCCCGCTCTGCCATCGCCTCCACGAGGGGGGACAGCGGCCCGCAGTTTTCACCCGGCGGCCGCCGCGTCGCTTTTGAGTCCAATCGCTCGGGGCCAAACGAGATCTGGCTGGCCGATCCCGACGGCTCGAACGCCGTTCAGCTTACGTCCATGGTCGCCACGATGGGCGGTCGCTATACCGGCAGCCCCCATTGGTCGCCCGACGGCCAACTGATTGCGTTCGACTCCCTTAGCGAAGGCCACTACGACATCTATGTGATCTCCGCCGTGGGCGGCAGGCCTCGCCGCCTCACTTTTCATTCGGCCAACAGCAACGTCCCCAGTTTCTCCCGGGACGGTAAGTGGATCTACTTCGGCTCGGATCGAACCGGAGAGTTTCGGATCTGGAAGGTTCCCGTGGCTGGTGGCGAGGCAGTGCAGGTCACTGCCAACATCGGGTTCGTAGCCCTCGAGTCGCCGGACAGCGCCTACGTCTACTACACGCAGACTCAAGGCGCGCCGAGTGCCTTGTGGCGCCTTCCGGCCTCTGGCGGCGAGCCAGTCAAGGTGCTGGAGGGAGTCGTTCAATGGGCGTTCGCGGTGTCCGATAAAGGCGTCTACTACATCGACCAACCCGAGCGTGAGGCACGGCTCCAGTTCTACGACTTCGCCACGGGCAAATCTAATACCGTGGCTCGAAATCTGGGAGACGTGAACCTCGGCCTCACGGTCTCCCCCGACGGCCGCACAATTCTGTTTTCGAAGGTGACCTCCTCAGTCAATGACCTGATGCTGGTGGAGAACTTCCGATGAGGGCCGTGATTCATCTGGCTCCCGGCAGGCTGCGCCTGGCCGGCGCAGCAGCCTTACTTCCGCACGAAGCCGTGCCAAACGTTGTTGTTGTCGACGTAATATCCGACGATCGCGTTCCCCGGGTTGTTGGTCATGGGGAAGGTGCCCTGACCGGATCCCGTGCCGGCGCCCGGAGCGTCGAAGAACGTGAAGGTGCCGTCTGTGGAGCGCACATAACCATGAGACACATTATTCGCGTCCGTGTAATATCCCGTAATCGCTCCTGCCGGGTCGATGCCCTCGGCCTGAGTGCCTTGGCCACTGACTGTTCCGGCGCCTGGAATGTCGTATAGAGTGATCTTGCCATCGGCAGTGCGTATCAAGGCGTGATAAACGCCGTTGTTATCCAGGGAGGCTCCGACGGTCGTCCCCGCCGGGTTGATGGCCCAGGTGTATGTTCCCTGGCCGGAGGCCGTGCCCGCCCCCGGAGCGTCGAACGTGGTGATCGTGCCGTCAGGAGCACGCACGAAACCGTGGAACGCACCGTTGCTGTCCATGTATGATCCCGTCATCGTGCCAGCCGGGTTGACGCACTGGGCCCAGAAGGTCGTCGTGCCCAAGCCGGGGCCAGTGGCTGCCGCCGGGACGTCGAATTTGGTGATGGTGCCGTCAGCCCCGCGCAGGAAGCCGTGGTTCATACCGTTGGCATCGATATAACTGCCCGCAATCAGGTCTCCCGACAGGCTCAAGTTCCCGGCAAACGTGCCCTGGCCGCCGCCGGTGCCGGCGCCGGGGACATCGAAAATGGTGAGCGTGCCGTCAACAGCGCGCAAGTAGCCGTGGGCCACTCCTCGCGCATCAACGACGTATCCCGCAACCATCCCGCACGCATCGCCGGCGACGGCGTAGGTGCCCGGACTGGCCCCGACGGTGGGGAAGGGGGTTACGAAGCTAAAGTTGGGCGCGCCCGGGACGTCGAACGTGGTGATCTTGCCGTCGGTGGTGCGCACATAGCCGTGCATGATCTTGCTGTTGTCTGCGTAGAACCCGACGATCTGTCCTGCCGGGCAGATGGCAATTGCCTCCGTGCCGTAGCCGCTCATGGTGCCTGCGCGCGGGGCGTCGATTGTGGTGATGGTGGGCTGTTGAGCAATCGCACAGACGCCCAAGGTTAGTACGCACATGGCCGGGGAAAGCATCTCCACTGCCCTGCAGCTTCTAACGTATCTAAGACGCGAAGTGAATCGCATCCAGTCTTTTCGCGTTTCCATAGAGCTCCTTTGGGACAGCAGACAGCCTATACGAGAAGCACCCCCCGTCGGACTGCTTCTTCCCTGCTTCTCCGACGGGGAGAATGGCGGTCGGCGCCGCCGTTCCCACGTGGGCTGTGGTCTGCTCCCTCACAGGGCTAATCGGAAAATCGAGGCAGGAAGGATAATCGATTTGAGATTCTTTTGGCATGGAATGAGCGCCAGGTCCACTTGCTGGACCCGGTGCTGTACTTTGGCCGCGGGCGCGCACAAGAGCCCTCAGGCTTCAGCGATGATCTACAACCTGGCCGCCGTTTATGGGAAGAACGATCGGGCTTCCGGCGACCGCGGTCGGACCGGAAACTCTCACCGGGGCCTGGAATGGAGGAAACGCCGCTCGGAAAGGTCTCCGCCAGCGGGCTCTCGTTTCCCACCTCCATGGCGTTCTCACCCGACCGATCGGCTCTCTATGTCACCAATTTCGGCTTCGGCTTTCCCGCGGGCGCCGGCCAGATTGTGAGTGTCCAGGTGCCCAACTAATTATCCAGGGGCCGCGGAACCGGGTTCCGCGGCATCACTCTGATCGCCGTTTAGCCGCGGCTCCAGATGGTCTTCTTGCGGAGGACTCCGCGGATCAGCCAGAACAGTCCGCCCAGCACAATCGCGGCCATCAACCGGCGCATCGCGCTCGCCACCAATGCGGGAGTGAGGGCGGGCCACTGGAAGTGGTACTGGTTCAGCCGTTCGGCGCGCTCCGTCATCCAATGCCAGCCGGTGTGCGCGACCAGGGCCGAAACGATGATGGTGCCCATGCGTTCGGCAACCACGAAGCGGAAGAGAAGTTCGAGCAAGGGGATCAGCAGCAGCAGCACCAGCAGTTGCCCCAGTTCCACTCCGAGATTGAAGGAGAGCATCGATGTCAGCAGGTGCGAGCCGGCGAATTGCATGCTCTGCCGCAAGGCGAAAGAGAAGCCGAAGCCGTGGACCAGTCCGAATCCGAAGGCGACCATCCACCGGTGATGCAGGCTGGCTCCGCCCACGATGTTTTCGAGCGCCACGTAGACAATGGACACGGCGATCAGGGTTTCGATCAACGGCGGAAACCATAGCGCGTCCGGTCCCAGGTTGTAGGCCGAGGCGATCAGCGTGATCGAGTGGGCGATCGTGAACGCGGTCACCACCGGTATGAGCGCGCGCAAGCGGCGGAACGGGATCACCAGGCAGACGAGGAACAGCAGGTGTTCGATGCCGTCCAGAATGTAGGAGAAGCCCGAGCCGATGAACCGCAAGGCCGCCTGATGCCAGCTTGGATCCAGGCGGATGAGACCGGGATCGCCAGTGAACTCGAACGCGCGCACCGCGCCGTCCGGCGGCAGGAACCGCAGGACCGTAACGACACGCTGGCCCAGCCGGGCGAGTTGCGGATGAATCGAAAACCTGGATCGGTCCGAGTGAATCGGGTATTGAAACGAGACGTCGAGGAAGGTCTGGTTCCAAACCACGTTCGTGTCGTTGGGCAGTTGGCCCGCGAGATGCGCCAGTGCCTCTTCGTAGGATGCGAAGGACCGGTCGGATTCGAGCGAAATGCGTGCCGCAGCCACGCGCGGTTTCTTCGTCAAACGGACATCTCCTTCGTATAGCTCGATGAAATCCGAGACCCACAAAGTACCGGCGTCGGGAAGGTAAGGGGCGATCTGGTCGAGATCCAGATAGCCCGGGCCGCGCACCGGAAACACCACGTCGCGGATGGCTCGGAGGGGCACGCGAACCAGCAACTGGAGTCGGTCGTCCTGCGGCTTGAGGAACGCCTGGACCGTCAAGTCGGTGGGGAGATCGTGAGCAGCCGCGCCGAAGGGCAGGGCCAGACACAGCATCGCCAGCCAGGCGGCAACCGTGCGTGCACTGGCACAGTTGGCCCAACTTGATTTCTTGCCCGCTGGTGAATCGTGTATAATCGCTTGCATTCTTCCGGCGACCGGGATGGAGACCGTGAAGATCAGGTTACCTCGGAACGTGGAGGGAGGAGAAGCATGACGCGTAATCTTCGACTCGGGTCGATTTTTCTGGGGACACTGGCCGCGCTCGGTGTCGGATCCGTGGTGCTGGACCACATGGCCGCTGTGAAGGCAGCCGCGGTGATGGCGCCGCGTTTTGAGGTGGACCCCATGTGGCCCAAGCCCCTGCCCAATCACTGGCTGCTGGGCAACGTGATCGGTGTCGGCGTGGATTCGAATGACCATATCTGGATCGTCCATCGTCAGGGCTCCCTCGAAGCCATGGAGAATTACGCCGCGGCCAATCCGCCCGGGCCCAAGCGGCAGATGGGCGTGGTGGAGGCGGAATGCTGCGAACCCGCGCCGCCGGTTCTGGAGTTCGATGAGGCGGGCAACCTGATCGGCCACTGGGGCGGCCCCGGTGAAGGCTATGACTGGCCGGAGACGAACCACGGGATCTTCATCGATTACAAAGGCAACGTCTGGATTGGCGGCAACGGGCGGCCGCGGCCTGGACAAGCTCCGGCGGCCGGTGCGGGGCGCGGGGCGGCACGGGGCGGCGCGGCGCCGGGAGGTGCGGCGCCGGAAGGCCAGCCCGCTCCCGGCTACTACAACGACAATATGGTCCTGAAGTTTACGCAGGCCGGCAAGTTCCTGATGCAGATCGGCAAACCCGGCCAGAGTAAGGGCAGCAACGATCTGGAGAACCTGAAGGGAGCGGCCAAGATGTATGTCGACCCGAAGAGCAACGAGCTCTACGTGGCCGACGGGTACGGCAACCACCGCGTGATCGTCTTCGACGCCGAGACCGGGAAGTACAAACGTCATTGGGGCGCTTACGGCAACAAACCAGACGACGCGAATCTGGGCCGATACAATCCGGAAGCCCCGCCCGCTCAGCAGTTCCGCAATCCGGTGCACTGCGCCGAACTGTCCAACGACGGCCTGTTGTACGTCTGCGACCGCCCGAACGATCGCATCCAGGTGTTCAAACCGGATGGGACTTTCGTCAAAGAGATCATCATCGCCAAGAATACGCTGGGCGACGGCTCGGTGTGGGATATCGCCTTCTCCAAAGATCCGCAGCAGAAGTACATGTACCTGGCGGATGGGTCCAACGAGAAGGTGTACATCATCCTGCGCGAGACTATGGAGATCCTGACCAGCTTCGGCGATGGCGGGCGGCAGCCGGGCCAGTTCTACGCGGTGCACAGCATCGCTTCGGATTCGAAGGGGAACATCTTCACCACTGAAACTTACCGGGGGCAACGCATTCAGAAGTTCCTGTATAAGGGGCTGGCGCCGGTGACGAAGAAGGATCAGGGAGTGGTGTGGCCGAAGACGAAGGGGTGATCGTGGCCATGAGCCGATGATTTCCACCAGAGACCTGCGAGCGATCGCGAGGGCGCGCGTGCGCGATGCTGAGGTGCTCCTGGCGGGAAAACGTTTCGACGGAGCGTTCTACACAAGCGGATACGCCGTGGAACTTGCGCTTAAGGCGCGAATCTGCCGGACACTCAAGTGGCAAGGGTTCCCAGACAGCCCAAATGAATTCAAGGGCCTTCAGTCGCTGAAGACGCACGATTTGCCAGTCCTTCTCAAGCTTTCAGGGATCGAGGATCGAGTACACGGGAAGCACCTGGCAGACTGGAACGTGGTGTCCAACTGGAATCCTGAGATACGCTATCAGGCGATTGGCCTGTCGTCACCTAAGCAAGTGGCGAACATGCTATCGTGCGTAAAGAGGCTCCTGGAGGTTCTATGATTGCCGTCCGCGCTTTCCGTAAGGCGATGCGCGATATTGCTGCGAAGAAGGGCGATTTTACGCTGTTCGCTCTTTTTAAGCGAGAAAACGGTCTCGGTAATTGGGACTTGGTGGTCTCCGCTCCATGGCTTGACGGCAGCGTTGAGGCGACCCGTAAACTTGTGAATCTCGTGGTGAAATCGATTGGCAGAAAACACCTATTGCAACTCGCCAGGGTTCCGACTCTGTTCGCTCACGACCCTGCGGTCAAGCGCGTAATAAAGAAGTATTCGACCGATGAGGGAGAACGCCGCGTGGAAGGCCCCATAAAGTTGTTCGGCTTGGAAATGGACGATGCCATCTTCCTGCGCGCCAAACTGCCGGAACGGAAGAAGGCGGTTCGCAAGGCGCCGCGCGCAACGGTCGCTGGGACCGCTCGTGCCCAACGGTGATCGACCGCGCTGAAGCCCCTACACTCGCCCAACGGTGACCGACCGGCCGGAAGGGCACCCCTTTGACACGAGCCGCTGAAACCATTAGACTGCTCTTATTCAAGCTTCGGCCTGTTATAAAGGAGCCGACCATGAGGGATGCAGTTCGTATTGGAATTCTCAGCGCCTCGCTGATGCTTCCGGGCCTCGCGACGGCCGCGGATACGGGTAATCCGCCGGTTACGTTTGCCCGGGATATCGCGCCGATTTTTCAGGAAAAATGCCAGGACTGTCACCGCAAGGGAACAGCCGCGCCGATGGCGCTGGTGACCTATGAGGAGACGCGTCCGTGGGCGAAGTCCATCAAACAGCGCGTGGTCACACGCAATATGCCGCCCTGGCATCTCGATAAGTCGGTCGGCATTCAGCACTTTCAGAACGACCGCTCCTTGACGGACGCGCAGATCTCGGCCATCACGCGATGGGTCGACGCAGGCGCGCCTGAGGGAGACCCGAAGGACATGCCGCCTCCCAAGCAGTGGCCGGACGACGAAGGCTGGCAACTGGCTAAGCTCTATGGACAGCCGGACCTGGTTCTAAAATCGGATGCCTATACCATGCCGGCCCACGGGCAGGACACGTGGTTCAAACCGTACACCGAGGTGAACATCACCGAGCCGCGCTGGGTGCGGGCCGTCGAGATGCGGCCATCCACTCCAGCCGGCCGCAAGATCATGCACCACGTGCTTGCATACCTCTTCCAGGACGAAGCCGGCGGACCCACCAACCCAACCAACCCAAACGCCCCTGCCCGCGGGGATGTCGCGGCGGCAAGTAGCGGGATGGCCAATGCGGGTCTGCTGATGGAATGGGCCATCGGAAAGAGCTACGACATCTACCGCCCCAACACCGCCAAGTTGCTGCTGCCAGGTTCGCACATCTCATGGGAACTGCACCTGCACGCGGTGGGCGAAGAGATTCGCGACCATGCCGAGCTGGCGGTGTACTTCTATCCCAAGGGCGAAACGCCCAAGTACCGCACGTTTCTGACGCTCTTCAACGCGTATCCAGGCACCGGAAGTCAGTTAGACATACCGCCCAATACGGTGGCCGAGAGCCAGGGTTTCCACGTCCTGCGGCAGGCAGCCCGCCTGGAGAATTTCCAGCCGCACATGCACCTGCGCGGCAAGGCGATGGCGCTCGAAGCGATTCTCCCGGATGGCACCCGGCAGATGCTGAGCTACGTCAACAATTTCAACTTCAACTGGATGAACAACTACATCTACGCCGACGACGCGGCGCCCGTGCTGCCCAAGGGCACCCTCATCCACGTAACTGCGTGGCACGATAATACCCGCGCGAACCCGCACAATCCCGATCCCGACCAGTGGGTGGGATTCGGCGACCGCACCGTCGATGAAATGGCTCACGCCTGGGTGAACGTCACCTACATCAGCGATGCCGACTACGCCGAGTGGGTCACCGAGCACAGGGCGAAGTCAACCGCGGGCGTGGCCACCGTCAGGCAGTAGGCCGAATCGAGATGCGGACGAAGCTCCCGGCGGTGACAGTCGGTTGGATCGCGGCAGGTCTGTTCGGCCTGGCGCTGGTTGGCGCGCAACAGTTGCCTTTCGAGCCCGCCCATGACTCGGGCCAGAGCATCACCGGCGCATTCGAGGGCTGGTTCGCGGATGCCGACGGCAGCCGGCGGATATTGGTGGGATACTACAACCGCAATCTTAAGCAGGAGATGGACATTCCGGCAGGGCCGAACAACCGCATCGAGCCGGGCGGGCTCGATCGGGGACAGCCGACCCACTTCCTGCCGGGGCGGCAATGGGGCGTCTTCACCATCACGGTGCCCAAAGACTTCGGGGAGAAGCGGCTCACCTGGACCCTCGTAGCCAATGGTCAAACCACCGTCATTCCCCTCGACGTGAATCCGCTCTGGGAGCTTGCGCCCTTTGCCGACGCCAACGGGAACAGCCCGCCCTTCATCGGTTTCGCGGAGACCGGCCCGTTCGTGCAAGGTCCGGCAGGCCAGAGCATCTCACTTACCGCAAAGACTGCCGATCCGCTGGCGCTCAACCTGTGGGTGGCCGACGATGCGCATCCACCGACCGCCGGTCCGACACCCCGAACGTCTCCGGTTACGCTGGCCTGGAGCAAATTCCGCGGACCGGGCACGGTGACATTCGCCCATGAAAGGCCGACCGTGGAGAAAGCGGACTTCCATGCGCCGCCCGCCGCCCGATTCAGCGGCAAGGCATCCACCACCGCCACCTTCAGCGAACCCGGCGAATACATACTCCGCGTGGTAGCCAACGATTGGTCCGGCGAAGGTGGACGGGGATTCCAGTGCTGCTGGTCGAATGCCCAGGTGAAGGTTTCGGTGCGACCGTAGGGTATGCTTTAGCTTGCCGAATCCTACGAATCGGAAGATCCGCAACCTGAAGCCTGCGCCCTGAAGTTGACAATCCACAGCATACCCCACGTAAAAGTGCGAAATTGGAAGAACAGTGCGAAAGCTCTTTTACTGGAAACTGAAGCAACGCGAGATCAAGCTCGGGGAGCGCACGGTCCTGCTGGGCGTGCTGAACATCACGCCCGACTCCTTTACCGATGGCGGCAAGTACTCCGATCCCGATCGCGCCTTCGCGCGCGCCATGGAACTCGAGGAACAGGGGGCGGATGTCATCGATATTGGAGCCGAATCCACGCGGCCCGGCTCGAAGCGGATTTCCGCCTCCGAAGAGTTGCAGCGGCTGGTACCCGTCCTGAAGCGTCTGAAGGGCCGGTTGACGGTCCCGATTTCCGTGGACACCTACAAAGCCGAAGTGGCCGAGCGGGCGCTGGAGCTCGGGGCCGAGATCATCAACGACCCTTCCGGCCTCACCTTTGAGCCGCAACTCTCGCGCATCGTCTCCAACCACGATGCCGGACTGGTGATCAATCACATGCGGGGCCGGCCCGAGACTTGGGCGAAACTCGGTCCCATGCCGGACCCCATGGGAACGATAGCCCGCGATCTGGAGGCCGCCGTCAACCGCGCCCGCCACGTAGGAATCGATAAGACCCGGCTGGTGATCGACCCGGGCATCGGGTTCGGCAAGCGCAAGGAGCAGAATTCGCTGATCCTGGGGCGTCTCCCGGAACTCGCCGTCTTCGATGTGCCTCTGATGGTTGGGCCGTCGCATAAGCACTTTCTGGCGCATGATAGTGCCGAAGAGACCCGCTACGCTACCGCGGCGGCGGTGGCGGCGTGCATCCTGGGCGGCGCCCACATCGTCCGCATACACAACGTGCGTGAGATGCGCGCGGCTGCCGATGTAGCGGACGATATCCTAGCCACCAGGCAAGCCTGACCGCCGGCGTTATCGCTGCGGTCCATCCCAACAGACCGGTCTAGTGCCTCGACCGCAAGATTCGTGGCGATTATGGCACCGCTTGCTGACGCGCGCGGCTCGGTTCCGAGCCCATGACCGTAAGGGAGTGGTTTCCCGCGAGCGGACGTGCCAGCTTGACAGGGCCCTGGAGCCCTGTTAGTTTGAGCCTTCCACTCCGCGACTCGCGGGGGCGTCATAAGGAGAATCATATGAGCCAGACGATCCGGAGGCGCTTCGTTTCCAGTCTCAGCACAGGCGTGGCCCTCATAACGATGCTCGGGGCGCCCGCGCCCGCACAGCTCTTCAATGAGGCCTTGCTCAAGGGGCTTACCTATCGGAACCTTGGACCCTACCGGGCCGGCGCGTGGACGGTCGCCGTGGCCATCCCCGAGAGCCCCGTCAAGTCTCATCGGAACACCATATACGCCGCGCTTCGCTCGGGCGGTGTTTGGAAATCGTCCAATGGCGGCGTGACGTTCGAGCCGGTCCTGGACAGCCAGAGCATCTATTCCATGGGCGCGATCGCGGTGGCGCCCTCCGATGAGAACGTGGTGTGGGCGGGGACGGGCGACAATTCCGCGACGCGCAGCGCCTATTGGGGCGACGGCGTCTACAAGTCCACGGATGCCGGCAAGACCTGGCAGAACATGGGACTGGAGGACACCCAGCACATCGCCCGCATCGTCATCCATCCCACCCGCCCGGACACGGTCTATGTCGCCGCGCTCGGCCACCTGGCCACGCCGAACACGGAGCGCGGAGTATTCAAAACCACCGACGGCGGAAAGACCTGGAAGAAGGTGCTCTACGTCGGCGATCGCGTTGGCGCCGTGGATCTGGTCCGCGACCCGCGCAATCCCGAGATGCTCTACGCGGCGACCTACGAGCATACCCGCCTGGCGTGGGTAATCAACGATGGCGGCCCTGGAACCGGCATATATAAGACCACCGACGGCGGCGCCAACTGGAAAGAGCTGACCAACGGCCTGCCGAAAGGCCCCATGGGCCGCATCGGGATCGACATCTGCCGCGGCAAGCCGGACACGCTCTATGCGGTGTACGACAATCACAATCTGCGTCCCGGCGCCACCAACCCCACTAACACCATTAACGGCCAGGTGTACCGGACCGATGACGCCGGAGCGACCTGGCGCAAAGTGAATCCGGACGATGTGGACGTCAGCGGCAAGGCCGGTTACTCCTTCAACCAGCTCACCGTGGACCCGAACAATCCCGAACGGGTGTGGGTCACCGGGTCGAACTTCAATCACTCCGACGATGGCGGAAAGACCTGGGGCGGCCGGGGGGCGCCACGAACCTTCGCGCGCGCCTTCGGGGATTTTCGCTCACTGTGGATCGACCCGCAGGATTCCGACCGCATGATCGCGACTTCGGATGGCGGCGTCTACCAGTCGTTCGACGGCGGCCGTACCAGCCAGCACTATCTGACCATCCAGGGCGGTGAGGTGTACGCGCTGGGAGTGGACATGGAGACACCTTATAACATCTACGAAGGACTTCAGGACCACGAGAGCTGGAAAGGGCCGAGCAACGGCTGGACGGGCAGCGTCGGGGTGGAAGATTGGATGACTGTGGGCGTCGGCGATGGTATGTACAACCAGGTAGACCCGACTGACAGCCGCTGGGTGTACAACACGCAGGAGTTCGGCGGGCACGGCCGATACGACCAGAAGACCCACGAGCGGGTGCGCATCGTGCCCACGCGCCCGCAAGGCCAGCCGGCCCTGCGCTTCAACTGGATCGCTCCTTTCGTGCTTTCTCCGCACAACCCGCTGACGTTGTATGCCGCCGCGCAGGTGCTGTTCCGCTCGGTGGATCGCGGCGATCATTGGCAGGAGATTAGTCCCGATCTGACGACGAACGACCCCGAAAAGACCAACCGCAGCGCGGCCGGCAGCGCGATTCAGTACTGCACCATTGTGACGATCTCCGAATCGCCGGTGACACCCGGGATCCTGTGGGTGGGCACCGACGATGGCAAGGTGCAAGTGACCCGCAACGGCGGCGCCACCTGGACCGATGTGACGAAGGGCATCGCGGCGGTGGGTGGTCCCGAGGACGTCTGGACCAGCCGCGTGTACGCCTCGCGCTTCGCCGCGGGAACCGCCTACGCCGCCAAGACCGGGCGGCGGCAGGACAACTTCAAGCCCTACCTGTTCAAGACCACCGACTTCGGCGCGACGTGGACGAACATATCGAGTAACCTTCCTCAGTGGCCCGTCAACTCGATCCTCGAAGATACTCAGAAGTCGTCCGTGCTGTTCGCCGGCACTGACATTGGAGTCTATGTGTCAATGGACGCTGGCGCGCGGTGGGTGGCGCTCAAGAGCAATTTGCCTCCCGCGCCGGTCACCGATATGGTGATCCATCCGCGCGAGCAGGACCTGGTGGCGGGCACGTATGGCCGCGGTATCTGGGTCGTGGACATCGCGCCTATCCGCGAGATGACCGAGGAGAATCTGAAAGGGCCGTACCTCTTCACGGTGAAGCCGAAGCCCATTCGCCGCGATGGCGCACAAGGCAACAACCGCTTCAACGGTGACAGTTTCCCGACCACGCCGAATGAGCCGAACGGTCTGACGATTTACTACTACCTGAATCAGGATGCGCCCCAGGCAGTGACGGTGACGGTCGCAGATCTGACCGGGAAGGTGGTGCGGACGCTGACGGGGTCGCAGAAGGCGGGAATCAACCGGGTGGCGTCGGAGGGCTTCGGCGGATTCGGCGGCGGCGGTGGAGGCGGCGNNGCCTGGGATTCGAGAATGGTGCCGTCAAAACGGGTTGACGATCTCGAGCGACTCGACGCGAGTATACCCGCTGAAATCTTCGGAGTAGAGCCGGCGGACTCCCGCTTCCAGGCACGTCGCAATGAGCAGGCGATCCCAGAACGATAGGCTGTACGCCGATTTGAGGGCCTCCATTCGATCCAGAGCTTTCCAATCAGGCAGTACGGTACTCCACACGTAGCGCAGGTTTCGAATGTCCTCCACTGCGTCGGAGTACGAATATCCGAATTGCGCCAGTTTCCGACTGGCCCACAGGTACTCGCAGGCAACCTGCCAAACCAAGGCGCCATCCGGGAGCGTGGCAATCAACTCAGACGCGATTCGCTGTTTTCCTGGATCGCTAGCTAGGGTCGTGGGCGTAGAACAGAATGTTGGTATCAACGCCGTTCATGCAGATCGTCCCTGTTGAACCGGGGTGTGTTCGCTGGCAGCGGATTCTGCCTCATGCGCTCCACGATGCTACGCAAAATGGCTGCCCGCTGTGCTGGATCGTTGACTTGCGGAGGAGCGACAAGTCCCGCGGAATGGACCGTCAGAAGCACCTGTGTCCCCTCCGGAAGGTCGCAAGGCGTCTCTGGAATAAAGCTGCCGTGTTGAAAAACGGCTCTGACGTGGTCGGCCATGAGCATTGCCTGACTCCAGTATGGCCTCAACTGGTGCGCTTCGCAACAGGTATGTCCGATTCGGCTGACTCCTACTGGCGGCACCTTGCGATCGGATGCCATACGGGGGGTGCCGTGTCACTGACGCAGGACCTTGGCCGGATCGCTCAGCCCTGCCCTGAGCGCCGGACCGCTGGCCGCCACCACCGCAATGCCGAGCAGCGTAATCCCGGCCAGGAAGAGAGTTCCGGGATCTCCCGGCCGAACTGCGAAAAGCAGTGATTTCAGGAGCCGCGTCCGCCCGGCCGCGACCAGTCCGGCCCCCAGTCCGCAGGCCGACGGCATCAGGACTCCGCGGTAAATCAACGCCGCGATATCGCCGAAGTCCGCTCCCAGCGCCATGCGGATTGCAATCTCGCGACTGCGCTGGGCTGCCAGGTACGCCGACACTCCATAGATCCCAACCGCGGCGAGGAGCACGGCGAGGCCCGCGAAAATGCCCAACAGCCACATCGCGGGCTTCGCTCCATCGGTGAGGTACTGGGTGCGCTCCTCCAGAGTTTGTGGATCGTCGAGCGGGATGGTGGGCGCCTCCAGGTACATCGCGTGCCGCACCGCTCGAATGGCTGCCTTGGGATCGCCTTCGGTACGCACCAGCAGGTTCTCCATGCGCAACGCGTTCTGGCTTTCCGGAAGATAGATATGCTCCGCCTGGCAGTCCTCCACGGAGTTCACACAGACATTCCCGGCTACCCCGACAATCTCGGCCGCGATCTCCTTCCCGCCGTCGATGTTGAACTTGAACTCGGGGATGAGGATGCGCCTTCCGATGGCTTTCCCACCAAAATACCGGCTTGCGATAGACTCGCTGACCATGACGACGGGAGTGGAGCCGTCCCGGTCGCCAGGCGTGAACCATCGCCCGGCCTGCAACGGAATCCCCATCACGCGAAAATAGTCGTCGCTGATCACCGCCGTCGACGCGACCGGTGCGCCGCTCCGGTCCGGCGCCCCCTCCGGCTGAACCGGCATCGACATCTGCACGCCAAACATCGGGATGGTGCTGGCGGTTGCGACGCCGCGCACGCCCGGCAGCGTGGCGAGGCGTTCCTGGATTCGCGCATAGAGAGCCACACCCGCCGTGCGGCTGCCATCGGGTGCCGGCGGCAGCGCCAGAAAATTCGTGAGGACGTGATGCGGGTCGTAGCCGAGATCGTGGGACCGAATCGCCGCAAAAGTGCGGATCAGCAATCCCGCGCCCACCAAAAGGACGAACGCGAGAGCCACCTCCCCAGCAACGAGCAGTCGTTGCGAGCTTACGGTAGCGCGCATTCCGGCCGCCCGCCGCGGCTGTGAGGACCGGATTGCCGGAAGGACGCCGAAGAGCAGCGAGGCGACGATACCCAGAACCAACGCGCAGACCAGGACGCGGGCGTCGACGGTGAGCTCGTCGGCGCGTCGCAAGCGGGCCGCCAGCGGCTTCAACCGAAGCCCTCCGTAAGCCACCGCCACCGCCGCGACGCTGGCAGCGCCGCAGATGTTCAGCGCCTCCGCCATCGCAAACCGCACGATACGAGATCGGGTGGCGCCCAGAGCGAGCCGAATCTCGATTTCATGCCGCCGCGCCGTGGACCGCGCCACCAGAAGGTTGGCGACATTCACGCAGGCAATCAACATCACGAACGAAACCGCGCCCAGCAGCAGGAGTAGCAAGGGCCGCTGCTGACCAGTCATTTGCTCCAGGAGCGGGATCGCCCGAAGCTTCAGCGTCTTCCAGTCCGGGTTTTCACGGGAAAGCTGGGCGGCAACGACGTTCAATTCCGCCTGTGCGGCTTCGAGCGGCACGCCCGGTTTGAGGCGCGCAGTAACGTTTAAGCCATGGGGATTATCGGCAACTACATAGAGTGTATAGATAGGCTAGGCGCCGGTGATGGGGTGAAACAGGAGGCATGACGCCGGAGATCATGGGATTGGCAGCACACCTCGTGCAATTCGACGGCCAGGTGGCGCAGGCGGTCGCCGCCTGCGAATCGGGATTTCATTCCCCAAAACGGTTCAGCCAGTGGCTTCGACTGGATCGATCACGAAGGCAGCAATCCCGTGCTACTTTGAGCAAATGCGTATCGTCTGTCTCATGATCGCGGCTGTTGTCCTGCCAGTTCTTTCGGGGCAGTCGGATTGGCCGGCGTACGGGCACGACCCTGGCGGGATGAAGCACTCCCCTCTTCGGCAGATCACTCCCGTCAACATCGGCAATCTCCACCGCGCGTGGACTTACCACACCGGCGAATCCGGACGCTCGTTGGAATCTACTCCGCTGGTGGCCGGCGGCCGCATGTATCTCTCGACCGAAAACGGGCGCGTCGTCGCGCTTCAGCCCGAGACCGGCGCGCCCATATGGAGTTACGATCCCAAGGTGCGCGGCCCCAGAGAGCAGCGCGGCGTCTCCTACTGGCCGGGCGGCAAGGGCACCCCGGCCCGCATTCTCTTCGCGACCACGGACGCGCGCCTGATCGCCTTAGACGCCGCCACCGGCAATCGCATCGACAGTTTCGGCACCCACGGCGAAGTCGATCTGCGCGTCGGAGTCGCGGATCAATTCCCGAAGTCGGCATATTCCGTGACTTCGCCGCCGGCCATCTACCGCGATCTGGCGATCATGGGGCCGAGCACCCCCGAAGGTCCGAGCAAGGGACCGAGCGGCGATCCGCGCGCCTTCGATGTCCGAACCGGGAAGATGGTGTGGCGGTTTCACACCGTGCCGCAGCCCGGCGAACCGGGGAATGACACCTGGGGCGCGGACGGCTGGAAGGATCGGTCGGGCCCAAGCCTGTGGGGAGTCATCACGGTCGATACCGGGCGCAGGCTGGTGTTTCTCTCGGTCGGCAACCCGGCCGACAGCTTCTACGGTGCCGACCGCAAGGGCACCAACCTCTATGCCAACTGTGTGGTCGCGCTCGATGCGGCCACCGGCAAGCTCCGTTGGTATCACCAACTGGTGCACCACGATATCTTCGATTACGACGCCCCGGGCGGGCCCGCTCTCATCGAGGCGGTGAAGAACGGGCGGAAGATCCCGGCGGTGGCCCAGATCACCAAGATGGGGCTGCTGTTCCTGCTGGACCGCCTCACCGGCGAGCCGATCTTCGGTGAGGAAGAACGCCCCGTGCCGAAGAGTGACGTGCCAGGCGAGGAATCCTGGCCCACCCAGCCGTTCCCGCTGAAGCCGCCGCCGCTGGCTCGCACCACCATGGAGCGGAGCGAGATCACAAAACGCACGCCGGAGGCCGAACGCTTCTGCCGCGAGCTGTTCGATCAGCTTCGTGGCGCGTCGCTCTACACGCCATTCGGCACCCAGAAGACGCTGGTGTTCCCCGGCTCGATGGGCGGAGGCAACTGGGGCGGTGTTTCGTTCGACCCGAGGCTGGGCTACATCTTCGTGAACACCACCAGTCTGGGAGGCATGGGCCACATGACCCCGTCCCCGGCCGGCGCACCGATGCCTTACCGGAACGAGAGTGGCTACGCGCGCTTTACGGATCAGGACCATTACCCTTGCCAGCAGCCGCCCTGGGGTGAGTTGAGCGCCGTCAACGCGAACACCGGGGACATCGCCTGGCGCGTGCCCCTGGGCAATTTTGACGAGCTGGAATCCCAAGGACTGAAGAACACCGGAACTCCGAACGTGGGCGGGAGCATTGCCACGGCTGGCGGACTGGTCTTCGTGGCAGCCACCAACGACGCCCGTTTCCGCGCCTTCGATTCCCGTACCGGCAAAGAGCTCTGGTCGGTCAGGCTGGANNGATAGCCTGATCGCGTTCGCCATCGGCGGGCGGGACGAATCGACCCCTCGGGCGCATGTGACCTCATTGCCGGCGGGGGCTGCCAGCGCCGGTTCCCAGTTGGCGAGCGCGGATCTGCCGGAAGCACCGGGCAAGGCGCTGGTAGTCCGCGTCTGCGGCAAGTGTCATGGCATAGGAACGTTCGTCCGGACCCGCATGAGCGCTCAGCAATGGCAGGCAGAAGTAGACGACATGGTAGCGCGCGGAGCGGTAGCGACCGCGGCCGAAATCCGCGCCATCGTAGACTACCTCGCCGCCAATCTCCGGTACGGTATGCTTTAGCTTGCCCAGCCCTGATGCATGCTCCCCCAGTTGAGTATTGTGTGCCGCTGATTATGCCACGCCGCCCTCCAGAAGCGCCGCGGCAAGGACAAATCAAGGGAGCTTCAGATCCAACCGGTAGATCTCCTCGATTCTCGTCGAGCGCAACACCAGGGGCGAGCCATCGGGAGCGACGCCCGCCCAATCCTGCTCTGAGACGGGGTACATTGCAAGCTGCTCGATGGTGGCATCCGCGACGCGGACGCGGAAAAGCGCCTGACCATGTTCGGTCCGAGCGCGAAAGTGGACGAACCGACCGTCCAGCGACCATGTTGCATCATCGATGCCCGACCCACTGTAAAGAGTAGTCCAGCGTTGTGCCTGCCAATCGAACAAGACTAACGACCGGAAGTCGGTGGTCACAGCGACGATGTACCGGCCGCCGGGCGACCAGCGCGGCGACCACTTGCCGCGGGAGTCCGGGAGGATGGTCTCTGCACCGCTGGTAAGATCCAGCAGGTGGATGAGCATCTCGGTATCCGGCTTCCTTTGACGCCGTTCGCCGAATACGAGATGTTTGCCATCCGCGGACCAGGAGGGAACACCGTGGTCGAAAAGATCAACCGGCTTGATTGCCTCGGGTCTACCGCCCGTCGCGCTGATGACAAATATACGGTAAGGCTTGCCTGGCACCCGGCCCACGAATGCGATTCGGGAGCCGTCCGGAGACCAATGTGGCTGGTACACCTCAAGCGGCGGCTGGGTAAGTTGCTGCGCCTCGGAGCCGTCCGCGCGGCTGATCCACAGAGTATCTTCCGGAAGCCGGCGGTAAGCTGCCCGGCTCCCATCATTGGAGAAAGCCACATCCACCGCGGGGACGCCTTTCCAGAAGGTCACGAATTCGCGGCTTTTAGAATCGAATCGCGCGAGTTCGCTATTGAAGTTCGCTCCCAAGGCAAATACTGTGGAGGAGTCAGCTCCGAGGGCCACGCTTTCAAAGCTCACGGGACCATTCGTCAATCTCATCGGTTGCCCACGCCCCAGCGCGGGATTTTCGCTGAGAATCCATAGGTTGCAGTTGGGATGGTCGACTCTATTCTCGGTGTAGATGAAGTAGAGGGCGTCAGCCGACCAGCCTCCAGCCCGGAAAGCGTATCCTGGTTCCGAGTGGAACGGCAGCGAATGCAAATTGGAGCCGTCGCGCCGGACTTCCCAAAACACACTGGTTTCCGACACGGCGTCTTGGACAGCGAAGCGGATTCTGTTTCCGTCCGGCGACCAGGAGGGGAGACCGATCACGCCGTGGATCGGTATTTTCCTGATATTCGGTGACGGCCCGAGATCGCTAACGATCAATTCCGAAGTCGGCGGATGGCCAGCCACGGAAGCGATCGACCGTCCGTCGGGAGAGATCCTCGCGTTGGGATCTCCAGGTCCAGACTCCATCTCGCGCTCCTTTTGCCTCCAGACCGATAGAGCCCAAGTATTGCCGGCGGGCCGCGAATACAAGAGGTCCCCAGTGCTTCGGGCAATGTCCCAGATGAAAAACGGCGGTGCCAGCGGCGCCGATGGAGATACGACATCACCGCCTAAAACCGGGACCGCGGCAGCGAATTGAACGCCAGCCTCTGCATTCGCGAGTGTCGCGAAATAGACAAACCTGCCGTCGGTCACAAGCGGGCCGAATTTCGGCCGCCCGTCGCTGGTGAGTTTGTCATAGTGCAAGACACCCGGCGTAGGCGCACCCCTCCCTGTCCCTGAGTCGACGATCATCACTCCGAGCGCCACTGCGGCGGCCGCGATAGATGCCGGAACCAGCCATCGCCGGGGGAGAGCGCGAACGACCGGTGCACTCGCCGTCACAGACGGCGGGGCCAAGGGGGACGGAACAGCCTCCGGGAGGGCTTCTTCCTTCGGGAGGCGCGCTTCGGACCGCTCTGTTACGGGTGCAACAAAGCGCCAGCCGTGGCCGCGCACGTTCTGGATGTACTCGCCGGCGGAGGGTTCACACTGGAGCAGAGCCATTCGAACCTCGGCGATCTTCTGATCGACGTTGTTGTCCACGATATGCTCATTCCCCCAGACGGCCAGCTTCAATTCTTCGCGGTTCACCAGTGTACCTGGCCGCCCGACAAAGAAATGAAGCAGATCGAAAGCCGTGGGACCGAGTTTCACCTCCCGCTCGCCATGCAAAAGAACCCTGTCAGAGGCATTCAAGGTGAATGCGCCGAAGGTGTAAAGATGCTTTAGTTTGTGCAACATAAAGCTTTCAGAAAACAATCAGAAGCGGGAGCGGGTTTTGCATCGTACCCTATTCGTGAAGGTACGCCCCTTTCGTAGGATTCGGCAGCTCCTCCGAAGTCGAGTGTAGCACCGGACGGAAGAGGTCCCCATGTGAGGCGCAGCCTACGAAATCCTGAAAAGGAGAGGACTCATGACAAGCCCTCTCGGACTCAAAGATCTCATCGGGGGTGGCCGTAGTCCTCTCGGAGCACGTACAGCAGGAGCTGCCGTTATCTTCAATGACATAGCCGAATAGGTTAAGATGACAATCACAGTTGACCGTTCCATCGCGCTACTGGTTTCTTTCCTGGGGATGGGGCTTCTCCTAAACAATACCGGAAGTGCGCAGCCGCCCGTCAAAGCCCAGTCGCCCGATCCTCCCCGCTCCGGCGCCACCTCGGGGTCAAAGTCGCCCTTCCCCTCGCGGTCGGAAGGCGTTCACCCTTCTCTTGCCCACCTGAAGAATCGCGTTACTTCGACAGCGGTTTTCATCGAGAACGTGGGGCAGTTCGATCCAAGGGTGCTTTACCAGGCGAAAATCGGCGAGCAGACTGCATGGTTGACGACCGACGGCATCGTCTTCGACGCAATCCGGCCGAGATACAGTGAGCAGGCGACAGCCACCCCTACCGCTCTTGATGGATTCACGAACCGGCTTGGTCAGCTTTTTCCGTCGATTGCACCCGACCGCGCCCGGCGCGGCGGCCCACAGTGGCAAGCTGCGAATCGAGTTTGTGGACGGCACTGTCCAAGAGATCGAAATGGGCCTGGTCCGGCGGCTCACTTGGGAAAAATGAGAAATCTGGGAGGACGCAAGCAGAATTGGAAAGCTCCAATCAAAGCCCGCCCAAGGTCGCTACGGGTTGACAGTTGGCGATCTGTGTTAATTAACATGCGCTGTCCAAATGCCGGAAGGCAAGATGGCGTTCTCGACTTTACTTTAGATGAGGAGGTTTGAAGCCATGTCTCTATTCAGTGGGCAGGTCCAGTTGGTTATCGTTTTCGTACTCACGTACTGTCTTGCCACACAACCAGCGCTTTCGGAATCGCAGGCAGTGGTGCCGCCCTTGGAATCACAGCACGCGGGTGCGGAGGCCGACACTGTGCAGGCAAGGAATCTCGATGATGTTCGCGCTTTCTTCGGCAGCGCACGTGCTCGTGCGGCGTTGGACTCGCTCAAGATCGACCACCAGCAAGTGGACAAGGCAGTGGAGACGCTGTCCCCGGACAGTCTCGCCCGAGCCGCAGAACTCACCCGGCAGATTCAGAAAGGCTCGCTCGTTTCGCCCTTGGAATTCCGGGCGGCGATCGCGGCGGCAGGGCAAAGGCAAGCTAACAACCTCGCGGATGTCCGCGCGTTCTTCGCCAGCGACCGTGTCCGGACAGCACTGAAGTCAACCAAGGTCGACTACCAGCGAATCGACAAGGCGGTCGCGACGCTATCCCGGGACGATCTCGCCCTAGTCGCAGCTCGCACGAACCAGATCCGGGAAGACTTTGCCGCTGGTCAAAGTCAAAGCAACGACGACTGGATATTATGGTTGTTGGCTATCCTTATTGTCACCTGCGTTGTCCTCCTGCTCATTTGCGCGGGTAAGAAGGATTTTAATACCTGCAGCGATAAGTAAGAAGTATGCGATGGCCATGCGTCCTCCTCGCGTCTGTGCTTCTCGCGTCGCAGCCGGCGCTGTGGATCGACGTACCGTACGTCCGGCAAGAAAAGAACGGCTGTGGCTCAGCGTCCCTGTGGATGGTCATGGAGTATTGGAAACCCGCCACCACCCCCACTGTCGAAGAGATTCAAGCGCAGCTTTACTCGAAGTCGGCACACGGCATAATTGCGCGCGATATGCGGAAGTACCTGGAGATGCACGGCTATAGCGCGTTTGCGTTCCGGGGCGGCTGGAAGGATCTGGAAGTGAACGTCTCGAAAGGCAGGCCGCTGATTGTATGCCTCGGACGAAGCTCGGGGGCAGGGCCCCTGCATTATGTCGTCGTTGCTGGTATTGACTCCGCCCGAGACTTGGTGCTGGTGAACGATCCAGCGGAGCGCAAACTGAAGCCGATCAGCCGGACCGACTTCGAGCGAGGCTGGAAGACAACGACCAACTGGACTCTGCTCGCAGTGCCCGAGCTTGACTTGGCCAGCAGCAACTTTCGAGAGGGAAACCTGGCCGAAGCGAGACAGCATCTCAACGTCGCGCTGCGATCCGACCCTTCAGACGCCTACGTCAATGAATTCCTCGCCACGGTCTATTTCCTCCAAGACGACATGGGGGCGGCGCTGAAGTATTGGAATCGTATCGGCAAACCCACGGTTGACAACATCCGCATCGATCCGCCGTTACTCACGGATCCTCTAATTGTGGATCGCGCTTTCACGTTTTCCCGCGGAGGCATTTTAACGCTGGACGACTATCGCACTACCCTGTCAAGACTAGAGGCAGCGGGCGTCTTCTCGCGCTACCGTTTCGAATTGTCGGGGGCCGCGGGCGACCGTTTCGACGTGACTCTGCGAGCCGCTGAACACCACGGCACGAATCCCCTTTCATGGCTCCGCGGGTTGCCGTACCAGACAGTTTTCGCGGATTATTCGAATATTGGTTACAAAGCCATCAATCTGGAATCGATGCTGCGCTGGGACCCGAACAAGCGGCGCGTCAATGCGGCGCTATCCGCGCCCCTAAGAGGGGATCCTAAGTGGAGAGTTCGCATGGGTTTGGACGGGCGTCAGGAGAAGTGGACCGACGGCAAGGATGCCTTCCGCATGAGCAGAGTCGAAGCTACCGCCGAAGTTCGTTCAGTTCCAAGCGATCGATGGAACTGGACGGGCGGCATCGCACTGTCGGAGCGTCATTTCTCGAATTCCTTTGCAAGCGGCGTTGGGTTGAAGTATTTGGCTTCCGCTACGCACAGGTTCGTTCAAGACACTGATCGCCAGCTAAGTGTCGATTCGTCGCTGTCCCTGCAGAGCGGAACCATGCTTAATTCCGGGTGCCAGCAGTTTCTCAAGTTCCAGAACAGTCTTTCGGTTCGCTGGCGGCCCTTCCCTAAGCACCAGGATCACGAAGTTACGGCAAAAATACAGCTTGGCCGAGCATTTGGAACGCCGCCGTTTGATGAGCTTTTCGTCATGGGTCTCGACCGGGATTCGAACCTTTTGTTGCGAGCGCATCCGACGACTTCGGCTGGCGTCGAGAACTCTCAGTTTGCCGGACGTTCCTTTGCGCTTGCGAATACTGACTTTCAGAGAGTGCTGCGCAAGAGCGGGCTGGTTCGGTTCAGTGCCGGACCTTTCTTCGACGCAGGCCATGGGCCTATCTCGCGCAACTGGCTCCTCGATACTGGAGTTCTGCTCCGCGTCACCGCGCTGGGCGTCCTCACACTGGATGTCTCATACGGTAAGAGCCTCACTGATGGTCGGCAGGCATTTTTTATAAACAGCCCTCGCTGATGCCAGTGCCTCCGACCCAGCATGTGTTTCGAGTGAAGTTGTTCAAGAACTGACACACAGAAGTGAGAGGAAGATTTGGCTGCGGCCTCATGGCACGTGCCCGGACCCCTCCGACTCGGGTTTTTGCGTGATCCACGCGGCGGCCCAGAATGCGGCCCGTCGCGGCGGCTAAGGGACAGGAGGTTGACTTTCGTGCTTGACAAACTTCATTTCGAGTTGACGGATGCGACTCGTCGAGGGCTAATAGGGTCTGCCGCTCTGATTCTTCTCCGCCCCCTCCTTTTGCTTGCCCCGCTTCTCCAGTCGTGTTTCCCAGCCTCGGCTCGCCACATCACCCTAACGATTACGAGCGAACCGTCCGGCGCCACCGTTACATGGAACGACCGCGTCGTCGGCACGACTCCATACTCCGCCAAGTATTCCGGCGGCTACTTTCACCAAACCACGTGGGTCACGAGCAAGGTCCTCCGTACCGCCGTCAACGTGGTTCTCTCGAAACCCGGCTACAAGCCGCAGCACCGACGGGCCGTATGAGCGCCGCAACTTGAATGGCCAATCCTTTGGCCAGTTCTGGACAATCACCGGCACGAATTTTCACCGCGCCCTAGCCCTAGTCACTAGCCTCGATGACGCTTCAACGCTTCAGACCACTTCGGACATTCAGTGGCTGCTGCCTGTCCCCGCTGGCACGTCTCGAATCGTAATGGCCACAACCAGTTCGCCTAGTCAGTCCACTAGTCCAGTGAACGTGCAAGCCACTGTCGACTTCAAGATGCAAGCTTATGCAGGTGTGTTTCCCAAAAAGTCGCTAATATTTCCTTCGCTGCATGCCCGGGCAGCATCGTCACCCGGCGGGCCGAACTGAGGTATTCGGCAAGATCCGAAAGCGAGCGAAGCCGCCCCATCCGCCTGAGCGATTCCTTCATCCAAAAGAATCCGGTCCACTTTCCCTATGTGCGTCCCTTCTTCCAGGCCGCGCATCGGCACGAGCTTATTCCTGAGGTTGGCCGGTAAACGGGTGACAGACTTTGAAAAAATATCTCCCTCGTCTTTTCAAGACTTTACGGCCCTAAACACTCCCGACCCCCATTTCCACGTGCCACCATGAAGTCAGAACCCCAGTAGGGCCGGCCGCCCCCGACGGAATCCCGTCGGGTCAGCGTCCGGCCTTTCCTTTTTCTTGGAGCCTCACATGATGTCACCTCGTAAATCTAGCGCCGAAGGCACTCGCCCCGGCGCCTCCACGGGCCCGCGCTCCGCCGAGGGCAAAGCCCGTTCTTCCATGAATGCCCTGAAATCCGGCATCTACTCCAAGTCCCTCACCATTCCCGGCGAAGATCCCGCCAAACTCGACACCCTCCGCGACGAGTACGTCCAACGCTTCTGCCCCGCTCTCCCCGAGCAGCGCGACTTGGTCGATATCCTCGTCCGCTCCACCTGGACCCTCCGCCGCTTCGCCGTCGCCGAAGCCCAAATCTGGAGCTACGAGATGGATCGCGCCTTTGAGCTCGACGAGAATTCCCCCATCGGCCACGCCTTCTGCCGCTCCGACCGCACCCTCACCCGCCTCCAGCGTATGGTCAACTCTACCCAACGCAACTACCGCGACGCCCTCAAAGAGCTGGAACGCCTCCAGGCGCTCCCCATCGACTTGGATCTCCCGCCAGCCCCCGTAATCGAGATCGTTCCGCCGCCGGAGGCCCCAACCCCCAGCCCCCGGCCCCCAACCCCTGCTCCCCCGCAACCGCCTGAACCCAAAACCGTTAACCCATCCAGGGAGTTCGTTTCGTCAAGTTCCGCTCCGCCCCCTCCCATCGCCCCCAAAACCGCTCCAACCGCCCCCCGAAAGGCGCTCCCGTACCACCAGCCCGGCAGCACCTGCTGCTGGGAACCCGCCGATCCCATCAAATATCGGAACTACAAGCAGTGCATTTCCTGCTTCCCCGACCAGGTGCCATCCTCCGATGAACGGGACTGACCCTGGTGGCAGATCTCAGGCCAGCTCCCAGCACTC
Source organism: Bryobacterales bacterium (assembly GCA_003167275.1). Classification (GTDB taxonomy): domain Bacteria; phylum Acidobacteriota; class Terriglobia; order Bryobacterales; family Bryobacteraceae; genus JAIQFL01. The sequence continues at coordinate 37,320 of PMTT01000663.1, forward strand.
ACCTTTCAGTGCCCGCCGCGCCGGTGTCGCTGACCGCCAACGGCTGATCGCCGAAAGCTCGCTCGCCAAACATCGTCTGACCCCGGCCCGCGAATTGCTCTACAGCCGACTTGGCTACAATATGCAAGTGCAGACCGGTAGTGGGATCTATTATGCATTCATCGCGGCAGTCTTCTTCCTCTATTGGTTGTCCGCGGGATCCCGCCTCCTGCGGCTAGCCGTCATCCTGTTCGCGAACTATCTCTTCTGCGCACGCTACGGCCTGTTCTACGTCCTCCTTCTGCCAGCCTGCTCCACGCTGGACTTTCTGGTCGGCCTGGGCTTGATGCGCTTCCAGAGCGCGCCCGTCCGCAGATTGCTGGTGGGACTCAGCCTCTGCCTCAATCTCGCCCTTCTGGTGGGCTCCCGGCACATGGACCTGTTACTGAACCGCTACGGAACGCCCTCCCCCGGTTGGGATTGGGTCTTCCCGCTGGGCCTCTCGTTCTATGTTTTTCAGTCGCTTACGTACACCATCGACCTCTATCGCCGCGATGGCGACGGCACCTCCAGCCTCCTCGGCTATCTATCGGCAGTTTCCTTCTTTCCNNAGCCGCGTGGATGGCGGCCGGGCATTTTTTTTGATCGGCATGGGTCTATTGAAAAAGGCGCTGGTTGCCGATTATCTAGCTGAGAACCTGGTCAACCGGGTTTTCGATACTCCGAAACTGTATAGTGGAGCCGAAGTGCTGATCGCCGTTTATGCCTATTCGCTGCAGTTGTACTACGACTTTTCCGGTTATACCGACATCGCCCGCGGCACGGCGCTCCTGCTGGGGATCAAGCTGCCGATCAACTTCGACCGTCCGTACCTCTCGGCCAACCTCACGGAGTTTTGGAGGCGCTGGCACATCAGCTTTTCGAACTGGCTGCGGGACTACCTGTTCTTCTCGCTTCCCGGAGGTCGCACGAAGATCATGCCCTATATCAACCTGGTGATCACCATGGTGCTGGGAGGGCTCTGGCACGGGATCGCCTGGACCTTTGCGATCTGGGGTCTGCTCCACGGCATGGCGCTGGCCATGACACGCGCGTGGTGGACTTGGCACGGCAAGCCGAAGCAACCAGTGAACCCGTGGCGTCACGCCGCGGCGGTCTTCTGCACGTACCAGTTCGTTTGCCTCACCTGGGTCTTCTTCCGCGCCGCCAGCCTTGCGGATGCCCTGGCATTGTTGGGCCGGATCGGCTCCGTGAGCATCGGGTTGGAAAACGTCACGGCGCTGCTGGCGCTGGTCCTGTTGCTGGCAGCGGCCGCAATGTTCGTCAAGAGGGCCTGGTACACGCGCGCTATGGAGAGCTTCGCGGCGAGCCCCTTCTATGTTCATGCGGCGGCCATGCTGCTGGTGGCAGTGGCCATCCAGCGTTTGGGCGGACACAACAGCGCCCCGTTCGTCTACTCTAGGTTTTAGGTATGAAGAGTTTTCAGATCCATACCGGTCTGGCCATTGCGACGCTTGGCATTCTCCTGGCCGGAACGCAATT
>PMTT01000936.1 GCA_003167275.1 Bryobacterales bacterium
TTGGCCCGCCCTGGCCCGTGTCCGGTGGCAGGAACGAGTTGATCTCCGCCGCGTCGCCCGATTCCGGCTGTCCACGCAAACGGCGGAAGTTCGTGATCACTTCGCTCAGGATCGGCCGGTCCCGCAAGGAGCCGGTCGCGACCTGCTCCATGTACAGCTCGATCAGGGCCAGCGTCCGGCTCAGCACCGCGGTGGTTTGGGCGTTCCATTCGAGCTGGCCCGAGGCGGTCTCTTCGATTGCCTCTTCCGCGAAGTAGGCGATATGACCCAGCGACGACAGGCCGGCCATGGAGGCCGCTCCCTTGATACTGTGGACCAGCCGGTGCGCCTCTTCCATGGCGTCCGCATGGTCCGGAGTGTTCCGTAGGATTTCAAAGTTCCTCCGGATCTTGGGAATGTAGCCTCTTACTTCTTCGATCAGACCGGCTAGCGTCTCTTTGTCAATTCTGGCGCTCATCGCTTTCTCCGTTTCGTCCTTATTCCACGCGCAGATGCGCAAGTGAGCCTTCAATCACTACTGTCTGAGTGCCGGGCAGCTTCACGCCCGCCATTTCGCCCGGTCCGAAGAACAGCAACCCTCCCGGGTTGAGACGGCGTGCCAGGCGATACGCGATCTCTTCCTGAACGGCTTCGCGGAAATAGATCAGCACGTTCTGGCAGAAAATTACGTCGTGTTCCCCGGGGCCATAGGTGGCTGGGTTCACCAGGTTGATGCAGTCAAACTCCACCAGGGCCTTGACGGCTGCGTTGATCTCGTAACAATCTTCCGGGCCGCCATCGGCAGCCGAAAAATAGAGTCTCCGCAGAGGCTCCGGGATTCCTTCCAGTGCGCGGGCGCTATATCGACCCTTGCGGGCTTTCTCCAGAGCGCTTTCCCGGAGGTCCGAGCCGCGCACATGGACGCCCCCAAGGACTGCCGCCAGCGGCTTCCAGCGCGGCGATGGCCATGGAATAGGTCTCCTGCCCGCTCGAACATCCCACACTCCAAAGCCGCAGGATGTTCTCGGACTGCATGCGCTTTCGGCCCATGATCTCCGACGCCGCCGATACCAGCGCGCGAAACGCCGGCTCGCATCGGAAGAAACTGGTTTGCCGGTTGAGCAGGCAATCCAACAGAGCCACCCATTCCGCGGCCCCGGTTCGGAGGAATGCCACCTCGTGGTGGTAATCCAGGTAGCTGCGCACTCCGCGCGCTCGCATCCGCTCCCATAAGCAGCCCTGTAGGTGATGCAGGCGGCTCTCGGCGAAATGCGCACCGCAACGCGTTTCCACCAGACTCCGCCAGATCTCCTGTTCGTTAACGGACATGTCCGGCCGCTGTGCGCCGATACGTGTTGCTGATGCCGTCAGGGCCATGTTCTACAACTCCCGCAAATCCAAGGTCTTCGTGACGAAAGCGGTGGCTTAGGCCACCGCCCTCGGCAGTTTGAACCGCCTCATCTCCCCGCGAAGGTCGTCGGCCAGCAACGCCAGCTTCCGGATGGAGATAGCCGCCTGCTTGGCGCCCGCCGCGGTCTGCTGCGTGACTCCCGAGATCTCGCTCATCGATTTGGCGACCGAGTCGGAGCCGCGCGCCTGCTGCTTGGAAGCCATCGAGATGGCTTGAATGATCTCGGCCAATTGGCCGGAAACCGCTTCGATCTCCTGCAGCTTCTGGCCGGCTTCGTTGGCCAGCACGGAGCCGCCGACCACTTCTTTGGTAGTGTCTTCCATGGCGGCGATCGCCTCGTTGGTGTCGCTTTGGATCGACTTGATCAGCCCGCCGATCTTCTTGGTGGCTTCGGTGGACCGCTCGGCCAGCCGCTCGACTTCTTCCGCGACGACCGCGAAACCCTTACCGGCGTCGCCGGCCATGGCCGCTTGGATCGAGGCATTCAAAGCCAGAATGCTGGTCCGGTCGGCGATGTCGCCGATCAACTGCACGATCTCGCCGATTTCCTGCGAGCTTTCGCCCAGGCGCTTGATGCGCTTGGCTGTCTGCTGCACCTGCTGGCGGATGCCGTTCATCCCCGACATCGTCTTCGCTACGGACTCAGCTCCCTGCTTCGCGTTCTTCAGCGCCTGGTCGGCGACCGTGGCAGCTACGTTGGCGTTAGCGGAAACCTGTTGGATGGAGACCGACATTTCGTCGATCGCGGCCGAGGCCTCCACGATCTGCGTCGACTGCGCCTCGCTGCCGGACGCCAGATGCTCCGTGGTGGTCTGCACTTCATCGGCAGAGGAACTGACCGTGAGCGTCGTCTCCTGCACGCGGCCGATGACTTGCCGCAGTTCCGCGATCATATTGTTAAATGAGTCGGCGATCGCGCCAGTGATCTCCGCGGTCACCTCGGCTTCCTTGGTCAGGTCGCCATGGGCGAGTGCTTCCATTTCTGTCAGCAGCTTTTGAATACTGGCCTGAATCCGCTCCTTCTCATCCTGGGACTGCACCAGCGAAAGCGTCTGGTCGAGCATCATGTTCAGCGACTCGGCAAGACGCCCAAGGTCGTCCTGCGCAACAACCTCCGCGCGAGCGTCGAATTCTCCCATGCCGATCTTCGACAGCATGCTGTTAATCGAGTTCACCTGGCGCGTAACGCCCTGGGCCATGAGGTACACGATCACGGCGATGACGATGAACGCCACGAAGACGACGATCACGGTGGTCTGCTCGGTGCTTGCCAGGCCGGTGGCTTGAACTGCCAGCACCGCAACGATCCCGTCGATAAGATCCGTAGGCGCGCGGTCGATTCCTTTTACCTTGGCATCCGATTCGCGTTGCAGAGTTCCCTTCGAATCGGCGAAGACGCGCAATGCCGCGCCGTATTGGATACTCATCGCGTCATGGGCTTGCAGGAACTGGTCGGCAAGAGCCCTGGCCTTGGGATCGGACAGGTCTTTTTTTAACCCGGTCATGAGGTCCTTTACATCTTTTTCCCGGGCGTGATACTGTTCCGTGTACTTGGCCAACATGTCGGGGTCGTACCCGCGGAGCAGGATGTCCTTAAATTCCTGGATCTGCTTCTTAAACGTAACCTGGGCCTGGCGCGCTGTGTCCGCCTCGTGGCCAAGGATACGTGCGTATGATGAGTTGAGGTACACCAGCGCCCCGGTCGAAGCAGCGCCTACCAGACCGACGGCTCCGATCAATACCCACAACTTAGCAACGAATCTCAAATTTCGAAAAAGTTTCATTTTACTCTCCTTAATGAGTTGTCATCACCCAGTTGATCTTGCCCCCAGGGCAGCACCTATCGAAGGTCCGCCGTGATGACGTCCGGGCGGCCTTTACTCTGACTTCTCCGCTGTTCTTATGCCCCGGCGTGGCGCGGACACTCGTGTCTGCCGCGTCGAGACTCGTCTCGACGCTTTCGCACCTCGACACCAATCTCGTTCATATTGTTGTTGCTACGCCTTCATCCCTCAATTGGCTACCAATTGGTGAATCTCCGGCGAGCGGAATAGACTTTCCATGCTCAAAACATTTAACAGAGCGTTCTCGTATTCCGAGACGCCGCTGAGAAGGGGAAGGACCTTGTCGTCAATCGTCCCGGCGGGCGGCTTGAGCTTTCCCATTGGTATGGTCGCGATGCCCCGGACTTCGTCAACCACCAGCGCGGCGGTCTGCTGCCCCCCCCCCGCGCGGACCACCAGGATCCTCCCGCGGTCGGGTTGCTCGGACTGCGACAGCCCGAGCAGAACACGAAGGTCGAGCACGGACACAATCTCCCCACGAAGATTGGTGACGCCCCTCACAAAAGCCGGGACGTTAGGGACGGGCGTGATCCGGGGTATCTTGTCCATCTCGATCACGTTATGGATAGAGACCGCGTAGCGAGTCCCATCGAGCGAAAAGACGATGCAGTTGTTCTTCTTCTCAATGGCGGCGCCGGAGGCCGAATCGCGGCTGGTATCGAACGTGAGCCGCGGGCCGGCGGCAACCTCGCTGTCGATCGCTGCAATCAGCGTATCGAGCCCAGTGGACGGCGCCACGGCCGGAACGGGCGGCCGGGGCTCAACGGAAACTGGCGCCACCGGACGGGGCGGCGGTACAGGTGCCACGGCGGGCTTGGATTCGTGCGGCGCCGAAACTATCGGTTTCGATTCTGGTTCGGGATCCAGCGCTCGGGCCAAGGCGGCGACTGGCCAGTTCTCCAGCACGGGGTTTGCAAAGATCTGCGGTTCTACGGGCGCCGGTTCTGCGTTGGGGTGTACGGTGCTCCCGGATTCGACGGACGCAGGCGGTATCGCAACCAGCTCTGCCACAGGCATTGGCTGGGGGACCGGTTCGAGTGGGGCATCGAGTTGCGTCGCGTGGGAAAGCGCTGCCAGAGTTTCCTCGGCCTGAAAGATCGGGACGGGCTCCATCGCGAGGGGCTCCGGCGGAGTGGGCTCCTCCTCGGAAAGGTCCGCAAAGCCCGATTCGCCGGCGGAAAACAGGGTCTCGCCGTCGGCCAGCAGTTCCGACAGCAACCCTTCCATCATGTCGTCGGCGAGGGGAACAGTTACCAGCTCAGGCCCTTCTTCCTTGTCTTTTGGTGTCACCATTTCTGTTTCACTCTTCTTTCAGAAAATTCGGGCTTTCCCTTGGCCCGCCGTTCAAGTGGGCCATTACATTTCACAATTTGCCGGCTCTACTAACCCCGCACCCCGCCGCGTCGGCGAACGGTCATTCTCGCCGGCCTGCGGCTTCCTCAGTGGTTCCTAAACATATTTCTTGACGCTAGCCAGAAGCTCCTCGGAGGTGAAAGGCTTCGTGATATATTCGTCCGCCCCTTGTTTCAGTCCCCAGAACCGGTCCGTATCCTGGCTTTTGCTGCTCACCATGATAATTTTGATGTCCTTCGTTTCCGCCGCCGTCTTGATCTGCCGGCATACCTGAAACCCGTTCTTCTTCGGAAGAATAATATCGAGCAGCACCAGATCGGGATGCTGGGTCAAGACCTTCTGAAGAGCTTCCTCTCCGTCAACTGCCGCGACCAGGTTGTATCCTTTCCCTTGCAGCGCGGTTTGCATGATCCGCATCTCAGTGGGGCTGTCGTCAACAAGCAATATTGTCTTAGAGGGCATCGATCGTCTCCTTCTACAAAGCGTGCTTCTTCTTCAATCTCTTTCCGGCGTGCTTCGCACATGCTGGAAATAAAAAAGGCACGGGCGCGACCCAGGCACACGTATCAAGGTTTCTGCGCCCGCGTTGGAATTAGTGTTTCTACCTCTTCATGAACTGATCGAGACCTTCCTGGCGCCACACTTTGAGAGTGTTGGCATCTTTGGGATCGATCTTCATTCCGATCGCATTCACTGGAACATCGTGTTTTCTCTGGATGTCCTCCCAGTTCTTCTTGATCGTGGGATTTAGTGCCATGTGTTCCTCACCTCCTTTCACCGTCTGATTACTTCCGGCCTCTGCTTCGCCATGATTGCCCGCGCTCGTTCCAACCGGTCGTTACGAAGGATCGCCTCGATGCGCGTGATTTCTGCGGCTAGCGGGCAAGGGTCCTGCTCGGGCAGACCCGTATTTACCAGCAGTTCTCCGAGCATCGTGCCGATCGTGGAATCCGCCCCCGGTTCCCGCGGTACCGCCTCCTCCTCCTCCGCGCACAGCAACTTAAACATGGCGTCTACATCCGCACACCCAGCAAGACTAGCCGAGGCCAGTTCCGGTAATACGCAGAGTTCGGACGGATCGGGAAGATCCGCGGATTCCAGATCGGCCGGCCTCGCCTCCGCTTCCAGATCGGCCACCGAAGCAGACTCGGCCGCGAACAAGGTGAACTGCAACTCGGATAGCGGATCGCCCGTGTCTTCGGGCGAACTCCAGAGCCGCGCTGGCTCCTCGGAACTTGGTATAGTCATCGCTCGTTCTCTCCCGGAAGCTTCGTGCCTCCGCCATCGCACACGTATTCTGCCAGGGCCCCTCGCCGGCCATGTTTCGGCCCGAACTCTCCCAGTTGTAACTATCCGGGTCCCGGCCCAACCTTTGCGCCTTTTGGCTCTTGGCGGGCTCCAGGCCCAGCTTCCTCTTACTTTAATGAACGTACTTGCGGACCACCCGCAGCAGTACTGCAGGCTCAAATGGCTTCGTCAGATAGTCGCTGGCGCCCGCCAGCCTTCCTTTGACTTTGTCAAGGAAGCCGTCCTGGCCGGATAGCATTACCACGGACGTGCGTTTGGTACTGGGCCGCCCCTTGATCGCCTTGCAGAGCGTATACCCGTCCATGAAAGGCATGGTCACGTCGAGCAGGATGAATTCCGGCTTTTCGTTCTCGATGCGTGTGAGCGCCTCGACGCTCCCGCCCACCTGGAGGCAGCGGTACCCGTTGCGCTCGAGCGTGCGGGCGACCATGGCGCGTATGGTGAGACAATCGTCCACCGTCATGATCAACGGGCGTTTGCTCAGGGCAGCGATGGTATCGCTCAGTTGGGCGCCGCGCTCGTCGATCTGCGCCGCCCGGCGGAAATGCCGTAGGGCCGCATCCGAGTCCTGCAGGTTGAGATGCGCCATGCCGAGAAAATACTCGATGTCGAACGGATCGGCGGTGTCTTTCAGCGCTTTGAAGTGCTCGATGGCGCGTTGCACCTGCCGTCCGTCCACTCCCTGATTGCGGAAAATGGCCTCCAGGTCCAGAGAAAGGATGGATCGGCACTTAGGGCACTGAGTGAACTCTTCTGCCCCTTCGTACGCGCACAGAAAACAGTGATATGTCTCTACCTCGACGACCGTGGGACGGAGCCGGTCAAGCCATCCGCGCGCCGTGGAATTCTCCGGCTCCAAAGCTAATACCCGGTCCAGACAGTTGATTGCCTCGGGCACGCCCTCGGCTACGGATGCTCTCCAGAGCCAAGCCTTTGCATTCGAGGGATCTGTGCGACAGGCCTCCTGGAGCAGCCATCGGGCCTCGCTCTTCCTGCCTTGGCGGGCCAGGTCGATGGCGTCGGCCAGAGCATTTCCCGCCGGTATTTTCTTGGTAGGCATCACTTTCTCTAGCGCCATTTTCGTCATCTGGTCACTTCCCAATCGCATCTGGCTTGTGTCCGGTCTCGGGGGGCGGTGCACAAGCGGCCGTAAGTGGCTCGCCCCGCCAGGCGCACTCGTTCATCAATCGGGTAACCCGGCTGCGTAAGGCCGGTTCATCGTCGATCGGCCCCACGATGGCCAGATGCGCCAGGGAGAGCTGCCGGGACAAGTAGTCTCGAGTGAACGCCGTTAAGTGCCCGAGTTCGACGGCGTCAATGTGAGCGAGAATCCTATGGGTATCCAGGTGGCTCTCGAAATATAGCTCCTGCGTCGCCAGCCGGCACATGCGCGTGTGCACATCTTCGGACGACGTCAGGTGCTGCACGCGCATATGCGTTTTCGCCCGCCATAGCTCCTCGGCGTCGACCGGCTCTTGTCCCGACAAAAGGTTCCCCAGAGTTGCTAGCACTATGGCTATCGCCTCGGCGATGTGTTGAGCGCCTGTGCTGCCTTCCACCGAGATCATCCCAGCATCCCGATAGGCGTGGTATTCGGACTGAACCGCATAGACGAGGCCCGCCTCCTCGCGCAACTTGCGGGATAGCCTTGAGCTGATCCCGCCGCCGAGAATGCGGTTGAGCACGTGCGTGACATATCGGTCCGGAGCCGCATAGGGAGGCGCCGGGATCGTCAGGCAGAAGTAGGCCTGGGCCGAGTTGGTGGACTCGATAGTCACCCCGGGGTGGAATTCGGGGGTCTCGCGCGGCGAGGGAGCGCTCCGCCCGATCAGACGCCAGAATGCGTCTCGCGTCTGGGCCACGAAATCGTCGTGATCGAGATGGCCCGCTGCCGCGACAATCATGCGGTCAGCCGTGTAGTGGCGATGGAAGAAGTAAATCAGATCCTCGCGGGTGTGCCACACCAGGGTGGCCGCGTCGCCGGCGATCGGCCGACCCAAAGCGCTTCGCGGCCACGCCCGGCGTTTCGCCAGATCGTGAACATGCTGCTCCGGCATGTCTGCACCGCGCTCGATTTCACTCAGGATTGCCTGCTTTTCATGCGACAGGCAATCGTCTGGGAAAGTCGAGTTGAGGAGCACGTCGCCCAGGAGATCCAGCGCATGAAACTGGTAATCGTCGAGTGTGGCGGCGAAATAGCACGTGTAGTCCCGCGTCGTAAACCCGCCCACCTGGCCAAAACTGTCGGCCTGCCGCGCGATCTGCATCGCATCCCGCGAACTGGTTCCTTGAAACGAAAGGTGTTCGCACAGATGGGCCAGCCCCGCCTGTTCGACACTTTCTTCCTTGGAACCGCAGTCCACCAGCACCGCGATGGAAACGGACCGGACTCCGCCCATGGACTCGGTCACCACGCGGACTCCGTTCTCAAGAACGGTCTTCCGGACGGCTGGCGCCGAACCGCAGGGTTCTACACTCTGGGCCCGGAGAGAGCCATCGGCGGCCGATGACGCGCTCAAGCCGGGGTGGCCGGCCGCATCCGAAACGGCTTCGTCGGGGCAGACGTGTGTGAGCATTAGGTTCATAAAGTCACTCAGCGACAGCCCGGTTGAATCTCTTTTCCCCAGTACCGGCATCCGGCGCCGCTTTCGAAACGGCGTCGAGCCGGGGGGCGGGGCGAAGCTGGACCTTGATACTGCACCGGCCAACCCGCCCCCGAAGCCCTTCGCCGCCAGGCAACCACGCGGTTGCTGCGGGTTTCTGAACCTGCGCCGGCGCCGCCGGCGCTGGAAGTTGCGAGACCTCGGGCCTCCGCACTGCCGAAGGCGCAGGGGTCTGCGACACCTCGCGCAGGGGGGCAAGCGGCACGATCTGCTGGCGTTTCTGGGGTTCTTGCGGAGCTACAACCGGCGCGGCCGGCGACGCCCCGCTGGACGTCTCGTGAGCCGGCACGCCACGGCTCCCGTCAATCGAGACGACAGTCACTAATCCCTTTTTGAGAAGCTCTTCGTGAGAAAGCGGAAACTCCAGGTAGGAAGCATCGGAGTGCATCGACCCGTCTTCCCAGATGAAGATTCCAGCCCTGCTCATCTGGCCGGCGCCGGGCCCGATCAGGAGCGCAATCTGGTGGGGCTGACTGAATTCCGCCTTGCAGAACGCGAGGTCGTCGGCATCCAGGGCGAGTCCCGGACGCGTGTGACTCCGGAAGAAGCCGACTACTTTGAGCCCCCCCGCCGAAGACCGCTCAGCGACGCAACGGGCAAAACGCTCCTGGTCCTGTGTACCGAGCTTATATAGAGGACCCCGGACATAATCGCACGGGATCAACTCGAAGTCATCCAGCGTGACTACTGCCGGAGATCCGCGCCCGACGGAGCCCAACAATACCCCTCCGATCTCGGAGCCCTGAGCGCTGAGCGACCAGACAGCTCCGCGGACCTTCCGGTCGAGCCGCGTGGCCATATGCAGATCGACGCGAACCGAAACCGGCTTTTGGGCGACCTCCCAAAGGTACGTTGGCTTGGTTTTGAGGGCCGCGAACCGTTCGGCTCTGCCAAGCCCATTACTCGCTGCTGGATAATCCTGCATTCCTAACACCGTTTCGAACTTTCTACAGTTTGATATCTCGGCAGTTGGTGAAGAATCTTACATTGCCTTGTGGAAATACTAGCGCGCACCAGTTAATATTTGTTGCTAAATTAAGTTAAGCCCGCTCACGTTAACCGACTATTCGTTCCACTGGCTCTACTGGTTCTACTGGTTCTAAAGGTTCTAGTGGTTCTAATGATGTTGGGAAATGTTGGGAGTTCCGAAAGCACCATCATCATTGCACAAGCGGCCGAGCTTCCCGTAACGGGACCTACACTTCAAACTGCGCTCGTTCCAGCGGTTGTAGGCAGGCGAAATAGCACGTATAATCCCGTGTCGTAAACCCGCCCACGTGACCGAAACTATCGGCTTCCCGCGCGATCTCCATCGCATTGCGCGAACTGGTTCCTTGAAACGACAGGTGCTCGCAAAGATGGGCGCGCCTGATCGTCCTCTTCGTCCTTGGAGCCGCAATCTACCAAGACACCGATGGAGACTGACCGGACTCCCGTCATGGACTCGGTTTACCACAGCCACCGAGTGCCCGCCCCATCCGTTATATACTTGTGCGATGGAGCCGTCTCAACCTCCACTGCCCCGACCACCCGGCGACGAGGAAAACCTTCGCCGACTGCGCAAGGAAGCTGCTGAGCGCATGGCACGGGAAGTGCCCATGGGTCCAAAGCCCAGTCCAGCTTACCGACCCGCTCCCGTCTACGGGGGGCCTCCAATTATCACGCGCCGCTGGACCCTGCGCGGGGTTCTCATGCTCATGGTGAGCTCTCTGGTAGCCCTCGCGGCGGCACTGTGGGGATACCGGAAAATTACGACCCCGGTTTACGGCGGACCGCCTGCCCCAAGCCCCAGCGGACCGGTGCCCCCATCCACAGTCTACGGGGGGCCGCCGCCTCCTCAAGAGAGTCAGCGGCCACCCGCCCCGGTGTACGGTGGACCGCCACCGCCGCAACCCTCTCCGCCACAGCCCCCGGCCCCGCCGAAATAGGTACCAGCACGTGCCTTTGCGTTTCACTTACGCGGTCTGGGAGTTCACGCTCCAATGCAACCTCGGGTGTGTGCATTGCGGCTCACGCGCCCGGTCGCCGCGATCCTCTGAGCTATCCACCGCGGAAGCGCTCGACTTAGTCCGGCAACTGGACGCGGCAGGCATCCGGGAAATCACGCTAATCGGCGGCGAAGCGTACTTACGCAACGACTGGCTGACCGTCGTCGAAGCCATCCGCCGGGCCGGGATATCCTGCACACTGACCACGGGCGGTTATGGCATCTCCGCCGCTGCCGCGCACGACATGCGCCGCGCCGGCCTCCAGCAAGTCTCGGTTTCCATCGACGGCTGCCAATCAACCCACGATTTGCAGCGTGGCAAACCCGGCTCGTGGAGCGCGGCATTCGGCTCGCTGCGCCATCTTCGCGTCGCCGGAATTCCGGTCACCTGCAACACCCAGATCAATCGTCTCTCGGCGCCGGAGCTACCCCTCATCTACGCCGATATCGTCGAAGCCGGCTGCCGCGCCTGGCAGTGGCAACTCACGGTCCCCATGGGCCGCGCCGCCGACCGTCCCGAGATTCTCTTGCAGCCGCCCGAACTCCTGGATCTGTTCCCCCTGCTCAATACGCTGGCAGAGTGGGCGCGCCGCGACGGCCTGTTGCTCTACCCCGGCAACAACGTCGGCTACTACGGACCGTACGAGCGCCGCCTTCGCAATGCGCAGGGAGGCAACGCCATTTGGGAAGGTTGCCAGGCCGGCATCAATACGCTGGGCATTGAGGCCGACGGCACGATTAAAGGCTGCCCGTCGCTGCCGACCACGGCCTACTCGGGCGGCAACATCCGGGAGCAATCCCTTGCCGAGATCCTGGCCCAGGCTCCCGCGCTGGCCATCAACGCGGGACAGGGCACGGCCGCGGCTGCCGAACACCTGTGGGGCTTCTGCCGCACGTGCGACTACGGCGACCTTTGCCGCGGCGGCTGCTCCTGGACAGCGCACGTCTTCTTCGGCCGCCGCGGGAACAATCCGTACTGCCACCATCGGTCGCTGGTGCACGCCCGTCAGGGCACGCGCGAACGCCTGGTGCTGGAGACTCCCGCGCCCGGAGAGCCCTTCGACCACGGAATCTTCGCCCTGATCGAGGAGCCCGCGAACGCCCCGTGGCCGGAGGACGCTCTCCGCTTCCGCGCCGGGAGCATCCAGTGGACCCGCTCCGCCCCGGCGCCCGTGGCGCAGTTCCCGATCCTCCCGATCCTGTGGTAGGTTACAGTCAAGAGTGACGCCAACGAAGAACCCTCATGAAACCCGATGGTCAAAATGACCCGCGCCTGCTACTTCGCATCACACTCGAGAACATACTCTCATTTGGCCCCGGCGTTGCGCCGCTCGAATTGAAGAGCTTGAACATCCTCATCGGCCCGAATGCGTCCGGCAAATCGAACCTGATTGAAGCGATTGCGCTCATGCGGGCGACGCCAGTCTCAGCGGCGGCTTCCAACATGGATCTGCGCGGCATCGTCCGGCGTGGCGGCGGTGTCCATGAGTGGGTCTGGAAGGGCGAAAAGGGCAAGCCAGCGTCCATCGACCTGGTGGTCAGCAATCCCCAGGGCAATCAACCTCTACGACACGTTCTTTCGTTCCGCGGCGACGAGCAGGGATTTCTGCTGGAGGAGGAGCGTATCGAAAATGAGGTACCAAGCCGGATCCCGACTTTTACTTCCATCTCCAGCACGGACACGCCGTAGTTAAGGGCGCCAGCAGCCTGCAAGAGATGGCGGGCCGCAAGCCTGCACTCAACACGGAGATCTCGATTCTGGCGCAACGCCGTGACCCCGATCGAGAGGATCTGACAAGCTGGCTGGCTAAATATCGGCTGGGCGAGCTCTGGACCCGAGGTCAAATTGGAGGAACTCGCTGGTGAGCGCAACGCTCTATCTTGAGGGAGGAGGGTCCGGAGCAGACTCAAAGGAGCTGCACATCCGCTGCCGTGAAGGGTTCCGGAAGCTCTTGGAGAAATCCGGCTTCAAGAAGCGCATGCCCCGCCTTTTTGCATGTGGTTCCCCAACTCCACCCCGGCGGCTCGTACCGAGATGGAGGTTGCTCCTAACGCCGCGCAGGCCGGAACCAGAAAGTTCACTTGCATCTCGCTGGCACTCACAATCCTGGCCGCCGTGCCTCCCACCAGAATCTCGTCCGGCGTCTGCCCGAAGGCTCCAAACACCGACGCGAACGATCCCGGCGCCACTCGTTGATCGGTGCGGAAACTCGCACCATTCACCGCGATAGCGTTGCCCGACGGCGGAGCCGGTGCCCCCGAGGAATGCGCCAGCATCGCGGCCATCACGGGGTCGAAGCGCGCAAAGCAATCGGTGGACCGGGTGCTGATCGGGATATCGGGATTGAATGTCGGAAGGTCGGGGATCACGCCCTCGTTCTGATTCACAAAAACCGTGGAATACTGACCGCTGAAGCCCGAGCCGGGTAGCGTGAAACCGGCCACATCGCCGTAACGCCAGGTTCGGTCTGCGGGCTAAGACGCTTCTCGCGCCGGACGGCCAACCGTGCGGCTACATTGAGTACCTTCCGGGCGAGTTCGCATGGCGGGGCGTTGAAGCCTGCGGTTATATGTTTATACACTGCGTTTGGATTTTCTCCCGGCAGCATCAGCGAAAGGGCTGGGCGAGCCTCATGGTCGAGGCCTGCTTGGATGATGCGAGAGAGGCCGGCATGAGCGGTGCCGCCGTCATGGTCCGCGACGGTCCGTGGCTGGCCGACCGCCGCCTATTCCTGGCCAACGCCTTCGAACCTGTCGATAAAGCGCCGCCGGATTACCAATTGCTGGTTCGGAAGTTCGATCTGGGCGCCGTCAACCCAACCTTCAAGGAGGGTTCGGATCAAAAACTCGTGCAGTACAGCCAGGGCCTGACCATCATCCGCTCAAGCCAATGTCCTCACATCGCGAAATTCGCAGCCGACATCGCTGAAACCGCGGAGAATGAATACCACATCAAGCCTACGGTGGTTGATCTTGAGTGCTGGAACGATGCTCAGAATGCACCAACCCCCTACGCGATTTTTGCACTGATTTACAACGGCCGACTGCTGGCCGATCACCAGATCAGCCGCACCCGCTTCCGCAACATCATGAACAAGTGCCTGGCGTAACAAGCTTCTGGCGGAGGCGACGGGTTTCCAGCCATCCGACCGGCTCCAGTCGATAATTAGCGGGAAAATGCGATAATTGCGGCGGGGTAAGGAGCGGTTCCTTACGGCATCTCACTGGCGCGCCAGGCTTGGTTTCGGCCACTGCCCGAGCGCCAGTTAATGAAGCACCCGCACCTCTCCGACAACCTGGCGGACGGCTTCGACGATGGCATCGGGCGCATCGTACAGGAGGTCGCTGGCGCCACCGCCGACCGCGATCTGTCTTCCCCGCGTGGACAGTCGGGCGAGATCGCTCTGCGCGATGGTCCACGCCTCCAGGAATTCGAGGGGCGCGGCGATTTTCCCGGCACTGAGCACGAGCAGAGGACGGCCGCCCAGACTTCCGGCTGCCCGCACCTCGGCGGAGGTTAGCCGCCAGGAGGCGATATCCTGCATGAGAGCGCTGATCGCTTTGGAGGAGTGGGTCAGGAACCAGATGGTGTTCCACTCCGCGGCTGTCAGTCCTTTGGGCGGCGCAGGCGCTGGCGGGACCGGGCCTAAACGGTAAAAACCCACCATGTTGAACAATTGCGCCAAAGTGTCTTGGGAGTGGTAGATCAACTGAGGAGCCCGCGCCGCCCGTTTCCCATTGCTGGATCGCGGGTCAAGGAAGATCGCTGGATCGGCCCAGTTGACCAGCACCAGGCCGGCCACCTCGGCGGGATAGTAAGCCGTGTAAACGCGAGCATCCAGGGCGGCCGATGATTCGCCCACCAGCACATATGGCGGCAGGATTCGCGCGGCGAGGAGAAGAGCATGCAGATCGCGTGCCTGCGACGCACCGTCGCGGGGATAAGGACCAAGGTCGCTCCAGCCGGAGCCGGCGCGATCGTACCAGCACACGGTGGTAACGGTTGCCAACGCGCGCTGGATCGAGACCCAACTGTAGCCTGGGCGCGGCCCGCCATTGGAGAAGATCGTCTTGGGGTCGTGGACAGCCGGGCTAGCGGCCCAGTTGGCTCCGCTTTCCAAGATCACGGCGGGCTGGCCGGCGCCCGCACATTCGAGATCGAGCATGCGGCCGCCGATATCGATGGAGCGGCCGATCTGGGGATAGCGCTCGCGGTCGCGTACACGCTGCGTCTGCTCATACAAAAGCCCGGAGAGCAGGGCGAGGGCGAAAACTCCTGCGCCGGCAATCGCAACGGCCAGCGCCGCGGTCTTCCATTTCGCGACTGCCATGCCGTCCAGTATACCTGTGTGTAGCGAGTTGAGAGCATAAACGGTCGTAGTGTCGGCGAGGGAATAATCTGGCATACTATGAATCTGTGTTCGCTCATAGGCAGTAGGCCATGACCAAACCTTCGCGGCGACAATTCCTTACAGCAGGCGGAGCGGCCCTGGCTTCTGCCCGCGTCCCGCGGCCGGCGTCCGCCGCTTCCGATGGCTTGGCAGAATTCCGTTACTGCCTGAACATGGCGACCCTCCAGGGTTACAAGCTCGACGTGGTGCAACTGGTCGAGGTCGCGGCCAAGGCTGGATACCAGGCCATTGAGCCTTGGGTCAGTCTCATCAATACCTATGTGAAGGGAGGCGGCTCGCTCCCGGACCTACGCAAACGCATCGCCGATCAGGGGCTGACCGTAGAGAGTGCCATTGCCTTCCCTCAGTGGATGGTCGACGATCCAGCGAAGAGGGCGGACGGCTTGGAGCAGGCCCGGCGCGACATGGACGTGGTGGCCCGGATCGGGGGCAAGCGCATCGCGGCACCTCCGGCAGGAGCGAACAGCGGCGCTGAAATCGGCCTGCTCCAGGTCGCGGAGCGCTATCGAGCCCTGCTGGAACTGGGCGACCAGATGGGCGTGGTCCCGGAGTTGGAGTTTTGGGGGACATCGGTCAACCTGAATCGGCTGTCCCAGGCCGCGTTTGTTGCGATGGAGACTGGTCATCCGAAAGCTTGCGTGCTCGCGGATGTATTTCACCTGTACAAGGGCGGATCAGGGTTTTCGGGTTTGCGCATGCTGAGCGGCGACGCCCTCCAGGTCTTTCACTTGAACGACTTTCCCGCGACGCCGCCTCGGGAAACCATCGCCGATCGCGACAGGGTTTATCCGGGCGATGGCATCGCGCCGATGAATCAGATCCTGGCAGAATTGCACCGCGTGAACCCGATTCTCGTCTTGTCGCTGGAACTTTTCAATCCCGCCTACTGGAAGGGAGATCCGCTGGAGACTGCCCGGACCGGCTTGGCTAAGATGAGACAAGCTGTGCAAAAGGCGGGTACGCCATAGCATGCGAGGAATCCCGCACCACACCCCGCTGGCCGCGCACCGGCTATACGAGTAGGATTCATCCCGGTCTCGGAGAGGTCTTATCGCCGGCCCCGTGGGCCATCGGCTTTTCGATCCGAATCAGCGACCTGTTTGCGATGATGTAAGCCCCTCGCCTTTCCGAATAATCGACAAATCCAGATTCCCGTTCGGATCCACAATCAGCTTGCGAATCTTCGGCAAAATCTGCTCCAGCGCCTCGATGTAAAGCCGCTCGCTGGTGACTTCCGGAGCCTTCGCGTATTCCACCGCTACCGCCGAGAAGCGCGCCCCATCGCCCACCGCCTCGTTCACTTTGGAGCTTGTGTACGCCTCGGCCGACTCAGTCATCTGCTTCGCCTCTCCTCGTGCCCGCGGCAGCAGATCGTTGGCATAGCTCTGCGCCTGGCTGACAATCCGGGCCGTGTCTGCGCGGGCGCTGGCGACGTCGCGGAACGCGTCCGCGGCCTCAGGCGGAGCAGTCACGCTCTCGATGTTCACGGTCGAAAGCTTGACGCCCGTGCGGTAGTCGTTCAAGCGCCTCTGGGACGCGGCCAGCACGGCATCCTGAATCGCCAGTTTCTGGGTCGTGAGGACCGCATCCACCTCGCTGCGGGCGATCTGCCGCGCGAGTTCCGCCTCTACCGCCACGCGTGTGGTCTGGGCCACATCCGCGGCGCGAAACAGGTAGTCCGCCGGCAGCCCCACCGAATACTGCACCACCACCCGCAACTGAATGATGTTCTGATCCCCCGTGAGGAACTGTGAGGCCAGCGGCTCGGTCCTGCCGAGCACCATATCGGCTGCCTCACCACCGATCACCAGTCGCTGGAGCTGCTGCACCTTCAGCCTCGCGACACTATCGATCGGCCATGGCAGCGCGTAGTGGACTCCCGGCAACACTCGCGGTTCCACCACGGCGCCAAACCGCGTCACCACCGCCTGCTGGTCCGTCTGCACAAAGAACACCCCAGACAAAACCCACAGTGGCAAGACCCACAACACCCGTGGGGTATGCTTTAGCTTGCCCTCACTACCCGGCTCGGACGCCGCCCCCGCGGCTGGCTCCGGTGTCAGCGTAGTGCTCACCGCGCCCCCGCCTCGCCGCGCGTCAGAATCTTCAGCAGCTCGGAGTCCGAACTCAGAATGGCCGTCGTCTTCTCGTCGAGCACCTTCTTATAAGCCTCCAGCGTCCGCAGCAGTTTGTAGAATCGCGGATTCTTCGAATAGGCCTGCCCGTAGACGCGGGTCGATTCGGCATCGCCCTGCCCGCGAATGGTCTCGGCCTCCTTGTACGCCACCGAGAGAATTTCCGCCTTCTGCCGGTCGGCATCCGCGCGGATGCTGAGGGCCTGCTCCTCTCCCTCGGCGCGGTACTGCCGCGCGATCCGCTCCCGTTCAGCCCTCATGCGGGCATAGACGCTCTGCTTATTCTGCTCCGGCAGATTCAAGCGCTTGATGCGCACGTCCACCACGCTGATCCCGTACTCCGCCAGCGCGGCCCGATCGGTCAGATCCGCCAAGGCATCCATCAGGTCCGCCGTCTGCACTTTGGCTGCGGCCGAGACCAGCGATTCCAGGTCGTGCGCACCGAGCGCCGCCGAGAGGCCCGACCACACGATGTCATGCAGCCGCATCTCCGCCGCCACGGGATCGCCCACGCTCTGCAGGAATCGATTGGGATCCTGAATCCTCCAGGCCACGTAGCTGTCCACCACGATATTCTTCTTGTCGCGCGTGAGGAATTCCGAAGGCCGCGGGTTGTAGATGCGCAGACGGCGATCGAAATACGTAGCGCTCTGAAAGGCCCATTTGAAGTGCAGCCCGGCCTGGGCCACGGCGTAGAGCGGCCGCCCGAACTGGGTGACTAGCACGAACTCCGTCTCCTTCACCGGGAAGAAGGTGCGATAGCCCA
>PMTT01000423.1 GCA_003167275.1 Bryobacterales bacterium
AGCTTCGGGATGGCCGAAACCACCCAGGTCTCTTTGTACCTCCAGGTGCCCCAAGCCACGGCGACCAAGCCCGCCGCGGCCAGCAGTCCACGCCACCAGGGCTGGGAAAGGCGCCTGAGCAGCGGCTCTCCGGACAGCACCCGCGCCGCCCCCGGCAGCCAGTCCACGAACAGCGTCGCGGCCAGCACCGCCCAACCCGCCAGAGTAACGTACAGATTGGCCTGCTCCCGCCCGATCAGGAACTCGATCGGCAACGGCGCCACCACCACGTAGATCCAGCAGAAGCGGAGGATCGGCCGCCTGCGCCGCCAGGCCCAATAGGTCACCGCCAGCCAGATTGCGCAGGTGGCCCATCCATCCAACCGGTACACCTGGTAGAAGATGTTGCTCAGGTACCGTTCCTGAAAATCCACCATCCGCGCCCAGGAATACACCGGCCGGTAGGCAGGGTTCTTCATCAGACCGTACGGCCCGAACGCTTTCCCATAAATGTAGACAACGTTCAGCATGCCCGCCAGACACAACCCCCAACCCGGACCACGTAGCCACCCAGCCAGTTCCTTCCACCGCAACGGCGGCGGCCCATGGTAAAGCCACTCATACGCCAGAAGCATGACCGGCAAGGTCGCTGCTATCTCCTTGGAGTTGAGCGCGCACAAATAGAGTCCCAGGAAGGACGCGGCCTGGCCGCCGCTCAGCAGGCGTCCCGTAGCGCGAATCCGCGCGTAGTGAGCGAAAGCCGCCCAGTAGAAAATGCCGCAAAGGACGTCGCCCACGTAGACGGTGTTGTAGTACAGGTTGGCCATGCCGCCGTGATAACCGGCGACCAGCGCGGCTGCCGCGGCCGCCAACTCACCCGAGCCCAGTGCGCGCGCGAAGCGGTAAAGCTGATAAGCCCCTATCCACAGCAACAGCAGCAGGACTGCATGGTATGGGGCGGGGTTGAGCCCCCAGACCCGGAAGATGGGCAGGTAGAAGAATCCCACCATCGGGCGCCAGTATCCTCGCCAGAGCATGAACTGCGAAACCAGCAGTCGTAGAGGCGAGGGGTGCCAGTAGGTGTAGATGGCCTGTATGTCATCCGCCGCGAACGGAGCTTTGAGCCCATCCCGCGCCACGAACAAAAAATAAGCCGTGAACAGGAGGACAATCGCGGGTTTTCGCCACCGGTCAGCGTGGGGCATGCTTTAGCTTGCCCAACTTTGTTGCGCAGAGCAACTTAAAGCTCGCCCCACCAGTTTAGTTCTTGTGCTGCTCTACCACGTCGGGAATCCGGGATTCCCGATTAACCTTGCCAGTTAGCCCCTCATCGAGCGAAATGTTGTACTTTTCGAGGGTCTCGCCCAACACCTGGTCTAGCGCTACTTTCGCGTGAACGTAGGCTGTCCGGGCGCTTACTTCGGTCAGTAAGGCGCTACTCAGTTGGCGTTGATCGGCCATGATGGCAACGTACGTGCCCGCTCCTGAAGACCTCTTCTTTTCCACCTCCAATAACTGTTCCTGCAAGAGGCGAGTGTCTCTGGCCGTGGAATACCTCGATCGAGCCTGGCGGACCGAGTTAATCGCACTGGCGATATCCACTACGATCTGGTTGGTCGCTTTCTGGCCGGTGAGCTTTTGCTGTTGGAACTGCAACTGGTCGATGCCGTAGTCGCTTTGAGACTGCCGGTTGCCAAGAGGTATCGAGAAGTTGGTAACCATGGTCTCGCTGGGGAAGTTGCGGCGGAGGATCTGCTCCACCGCAGTACCATAGCCGCCCACAAAGTACGGATTGGCCCCCTGCCCCTGGTTGGGCGTACCCGCCGTTCCGCGGTCATACATCCTGCCCGTGAACGTGAGCGTGGGCAGCAGCGGGTTGGCGGTTCCCGCCAGGTTCATCTCCGCGGTCTGGTCGCCATAATTCGAGACGGCCACATCCGGTCTCTTCGCCAAAGCGGTGGTCACCGCCTGGCGCAAGGCAGGCAGATCGTCGGTTTCGGGAATCTCGATGCGTTCAAGGGGAATGATCTCCGCGGCCTCGAGCGCCGGATCTTCGGTGTGGCTCAACGCATCCTTCAGCAGGATGGCTTGCTGGCGTACATTGGTCAGGGCCAGGGCGACATCCTGCCGGCGGCTAGTCAACTCGGCTTCGGCGCGAGGCAACTCGATGCCGGCGATGGCGCCCACGGAAATCTCATACTTGGTGTCGTCCACGAACTTCTGGGTGATCTCCAGGGTGTTTTGACGGGCCTTCCAATCCTCCCGTGCACCCGCCAGGTTCCAATAGAGATTCACCACCTGGGAGACCATGTTGAGCAATTGCGAGCGGAACGACTCTCGCGACGCCGTGGTATTGATCTTGGCAATGCGGATTCCCCGGTCGTTGAGCTTCACGCCGAAGCCCTGCAGCAGTTGGTGCTGAAAGTAAAGGTCCATATGAGGGCCAACCGCCGGGTTCAGAGTGTCGCTCAGCGTGTTCTCCTTGAGGTACTGCTCAAAGTCGACAAACTGAAACGCCCCGCCGGAGATCAGCCTCTGAGTGACTGAGTTGGTGTAGATGTGCGTCGTATCCACCAGCGCGGTAGTCTGGCTCAAAACGGTATTGGCTTGCGGATAAGTCAGATGTCCGAAGGTCGTGGTGCTTTGGACGTAAGGATCCAGAATGGGAGTAATCGCGCCGATCTGTTGGACCGTGGCGCCTCCGTTGCCGCCGGTTCCGCCACCACCGCCACCGCCGCCACCGCCGGCACTCGCCAGAGCGCCATTCACGCCCAGTCCAGCATCCGCGGCGGCAATCTGTGCGCTGGCGCTGGGTACGCCGCGCAACGGTCCGCCGGCCTTCGCCCGTTCCAGCGCCGAATCCACCAGCATCGGGCCGTAGCGGGCGAGCTCCAGGTTCAAATTGTTCTCAACCGCAAGCGCAATCGCGTCCTGTACGGAAAGGTAGAGGTTGCCGGCACGGATGAGTTCATGCAGACGGTTCAAATTGGTCAGACGGATGGGCGGTATCTCCGGCGCAACGTACGGACGAATCAGGGCGGGGATCGACGTTTGCCCGAGGGAGTAGGGTTGGTTCTGCGCGGTGGCCCGGAAAACCAGGCACGAGCAGGCGATCACCGCCAAAGTGACGATTCGGGGCTTCATTGTTTCCCCCCCGGAGTCCGGGCCGGCGGCACGTTGGCCGGGATCACCGATTCCCTGGCAACGTGGCCCGACATCGCCTCTGTCATGGAAATGTGATTAACCTCCAGCGCCCGCCCCAGAGCCATGTCAAACGCGATTTTGTTGTGGGTGTAGTTGGCCATCGCCTGCACTTCGGCATCCTGGGCGGTGGCCAGTCCCTGCTGCGCCCCAATCACCAGGGCGACGCTGCCTCCGGGGGCGCCCGCCTGGAACCGCCTTTGCTCGGCATCCAGTGTCTGCTCGGCCAGGACCCGTGACGCCACGGCGGTCTCATACCGCGAGCGGGCCTGCTGCAAGCCAATGACGTTGCTCTTGACCTCGACTCGAATCTGGTTGACCACCCGCTGCAGCCCGAGCTCGGCTTGCCGGACCTGGAGTTGATCGGTCACGTAGTCGGCCTGCGCCTGGCGATTCCGGAAGGGAAGGCTGAGGGAGAATCCAGCGGAGTAGTTCGGATAAGCCCGGCCCAGTACTTGCGCGAAGACGCTGGTATTGCCGCCCAGAAAGTAGGGGTTAGGCGGGGCACAGTTGTCGGCCGGATTCGTGTCGCCGCCGCAGCGGGCTATGTACGAGGGATTGGCCGGGCCGCCCAGGCCGTTGTTGGTAAACTCGGCAAAGGCCGACAGGCTGGGCAGTAGGCCATTCCTGGTCCCCTTCAGCAGAATCTGCTGGCTCTCCAGGTTGATCTTGTCGCGCTTGACTTCCAGGCGGCTGCTCAGGGCTTCCTGAAGCAGATCCTGGACCGGCCGGATCTCTTCGGTCTGGGGGACTTCGATATGGTCCAGCGGGATGATATGGACATCGTCTAACCAGGTGTTCTCAATGCCGTTGCGGTTGAGCATGTTTTTCAGGACAATCTCCTGTTGCGCCACGTTGGTCTGAGCGATCAGGAGGTCCTCTTTGCTGACCGAAACCGCGGCGGCGGCGCGGGTCACTTCGATCCCCGCCATGGCTCCGATGGCCACCTGCTTCTTGTTGCCCTCGTACAGATCCTGTACCACAGCCACGGCCCGTTCTTTGATCCGCACCGCGTCGTTGAAACTGACCAGGTCCCAGTACAGATTGAGCGCGGCGGAGACCGTGGTGGCAACTTGCAATTTCACCGCGACGTCGGTGAGCTTCAGGTTGTTCTTAGCAACCCGGATTTGGCGGTCGTTGACAGCCCTGCTGAAGCCCTGCAACAAGGGCTGGTTGATTTGAAAATCCAGGAACCCGGACAATGTGGGATTGAACAGCACTGAGGAGCTGTTAATGAAGCTACGGCTGTTGTAAAACGTAAAGTTGATGTTGGTTCCGGTAATGAACGACTGGCTGTATCCGGTGGCAAAATTGCGGTAGACATTGGTAAGAGCCTCGGTCCCCACCAGCACCGTGTTGGTCTGCGGCTGGGTGGTGTGTCCGGCCCCCACCTGGATGAAGAAACCGGGGTCGAGGGTGGGCGGACCGGGACCGATGGCGGTGATGACGGAACCGCCCGCGTTCAACGCCCCTCCGCCGACCGTGGCGTTGCTGCTGATTCCCGCGGTGCTGACGCTGGTGGGACCGGCCACGATCGGGGTATCTACTCCGCGAAGAATGCCGCCGCCCTCGGCGCGCCGCAGAACCTCCTTCGCCAGAAACGGGGCATAGCGCTGCACCGCGATATCGAGATTGTTCTCCAGCACCAGCGCGATCACATCCTGCACGGAGAGATAGAGATTGCCTCCGCGCACCAGCGACTCGAGGCGCGGCGTGTTGGTCAACTTAGCCGGCGCAACCTGCCGCTTCTCCAGATGGAAAGGGCGCAGAAAGCGCCCCACCACCGGCGTTTCCTTGGGATTCGTAATCGAGACTTCCGAAGACTGAGCGAAAAGCACCGGACCCGAAACCATCAGGAGGACGGTGAAGAACCTCGAGACGCGGGTCCTTCTTCTTACGGAGTTTCCCTGGAGCGATGCCGCCACATGGGTAGGGCTGACATTCATTTGCATACGCACACTTTTTTCTTCCTCGCGATTTGCTTTCAGGCTATTGGACTACGTGTAGTGGTGAGGGGTTTGCAATTCCAATTCCACGACCCCATTGGGGTGGGTGGACGGTTTGTCCCTGTCCCGGGGCGCAAGGGTGTTCGATATTGAGACACGCTGTTCGATTTCGGCCTGCCCTCGTGTGCCACAGGCATTCTTGCCGTGCGTGGCACAGGCATTCTTGCCTGTGTTGGTTTTTCTTGTGCTGTTCCGCTGTGGGGCATGCTTTAGCTTGCCCGTTCTCTTTCGATGTATTACAGGGCAAGCTAAAAAAGCATGCCCCACGATGAGGCGGCTATTTCCGGAGCCAGGCAAAAACCAACACAGGCAAGAATGCCCGTGCCACAAGGTCAGTACCGGGCGGCGCGATCGACCTTTCGCCACATCTGGAACCAGGCGCCCCAGCGACTACGAGGCCGTCCGTCAGCAGTCCGCCGTAGGCAGAATGGCTCACTCCAACCGCCCAGCCAAGACCACAAGGGTGGCGAGTGCCGTCTCAAACTCCGGGCTCTCGCCATACACCATGTCCCGCCGGAACCGGGCGTAGTGCTTGGCAAAGCCGGGATCGTTCGCCAGACCAGCGACCGCTCGCAGAGTCTCGGCTATCGGGTTTTCCCGGTAAGCAGGGAATTGATGGCCGTAAGCTTTGACATCGGCCAGCATGATCTTCCGAGTCAGCGCCACTACTTCGGCAGGGTCATAATGTGCGCGGATAACATGCAGATCGTACAGATGGCGCACGAGCGTCGGGTCGCGTGGGCCGCCTGCGTCGGCGAGTTCAGCGCCCGCCCGCCTTGTGAGCGCGACGAATTTCTCCGCGACGGTCTCGACCAGCGACACGCAGGCGATCGCCGGAACTTCGGCCGGAAGCTTGAAGGCTTCAGCCATAAACGAAATCACCGGCCGCTCGATTGCCGGGAGCCGCAATGGCCAAACCGCTGTCTCAATCTGAATCTCTGGTCTCAATATCCCCTGCCCGGCCGCAATGGGCACATAAGGCAATCGGTAGAGCGTGTAACGGCTGGCGTTGGCGGATTCGCGATACGCCGGGTTTTGCGGGTCAAACTAAAAGCCGGCATCCAGCAAAGCGCGGGTAATGGTGTCGCGTAGGTGACGCAAAGCAGGCCGTGGGAACGGGCCATCCGATATGATCTTCAGGTCGATATCTTCCGACATCCGCCGGATCAGACGGTGTGCACGGCTCAAGCACGTTCCCCCGCCAAACACCAGCCGAAATGGTGCGGTAGCGGCGGCGCTGATAGCCGCGAGCGCCTTGACGACATACCAATCCTTTTCGATAAGCGCCGGACTGGGTAGCCCAAAGTGCTTTTGGACTTCGAGCAAATCCTGAAGGGACGGCCTATCGCTCAAGCACAAGTTCCAGATTGCCGTCCCGGAGGCGTCGAGAAAAACGTCCCTTTACCCGCACGACTGGATTGACCGGCACCTGAGTGGAGCGGCTTGCGTTGTAAGCCCGTTCCGCTTCAGTCGATTCCCAAGCGACACCAAGCTTGGTGAGCGCTTGCCGTGCGGCGCCAAGAAATCCGTTCGGGCTGTAGAGGAGTGGCTCCCCGGTAAGACGCGAGACCACAGCGCGGCCGTAGACGCCATAGCCAAGGCGCACCAGGCGCTTTTCGCGTACCAGGATGCGCAGCGCTCGGAGCACTTGATCCTCACCGCCGAGATCGCGGAACTCACGCGTCAGGAATACGTCTTCGCCGTGCTTCCGGGCGATCCGCTCTTCGATCCTCTCGCGCAATGTTTTCTGTTGACGCATTCCGTGGTGTACCCTAATCGAATCCCGCTTTTATGATATTACAACAACCCGACATTTCGCAAACATAAACCCTATGTATTCAATTAATTAAGCCAGCACTCGCCGAGGAAGAAAGTAACCAGCCGTGTGGCTCGGCAAGCCGTGTTCATCAGTACCGGGCGGCGCGATCGACCTTTCGCCACATCTGGAACCAGGCGCCCAGCAGCGCCACGAACGCCGCGAGCATCAGGTAGCCTGCGATCCGGGCCTCACCCGGGCCGAGATGATAGCCGCTAAAAATGTATCCCTTCGCCATCAGGACGACCACCCCCAGACTCCATAGGAAGAACAACGCGCGAAACCTTCCGCGGATGGCGAGTAGCAGCGTCAACAGCCCGAAAATCGATCCGAAGAAGACCACCATAGTCAGAGTGGATCCTGTCCACGGGAGCATACCGAGATGCAGGTTTTGCCCTCCGGACACGAGCGTCAAGCCGGAAACCGCCACCAGGAACAGCGCCAATATGCTGTGGAACAGATAACTGAAAAACCGCAAGAGCGTCTTCACTACCCCCACTCCGGCCACCTCCTCATCCGAAATCGAACCGTTATTCTAACAGTAGGACAGGCCTCGTGGCCTGCCATGTGTGGTCCCACAGCCTTATCCCGCGGTCCTGTCTCACGGTTGCATGAAGCCCGGCGGTTGTTGTAAGATCGCGCATCGTCATGCACCGATTCTCCTGGCTTCTTTTAGCCGTCTATCCCGTGTTCGCGCAACCGCCAGCCGCTCCCACGCCAGCGACTGCCGCCCCACAGGCCGCCGCGGCTAACCAACCGCTCGATGTAGACCGGGTTCTTAAGCAGGTGGACGATCTGATGTGGCACGTCACCCTGGGCGACATCGCCGAGGTCGACAAGGTGGAATACACCAGCCTGCCTCCAGCCCACGCCGCCAATCCCAGAGTCGTCGGCGCCAACAATCCGCTGATCATTCGCGCCTACACCTTCATTCCCAAGAACCTCGACCGTTCCAAGCCGCAACCCTTGATCGTATTTGCCCACCAGGGCATCCATGCCAATTCCGATACCCGCGACGCGCACATCTTCCGCGAGTTGCTCCAGCAGGGCTATTCGATCATTTCCCCCGACTATCGCGGCAGCACCGGCTACGGCCGGGGATTCTACGAACAGATCGACTACGGCGGGCGTGAAGTGGACGACGTTTTCCTGGGGACCGAGTGGATGCTCGAGACCTACACCTTCCTCGATCCGAAACGGGTGGGGATGATCGGATGGAGCCACGGCGGGCTGATCACCCTGATGAACATCTTTCAGCATCCCCAGACGTATGCGGCCGCGTATGCGGGCGTGCCGGCGAGCGATCTGGTGGCCCGCATGGGCTACGAACCGGAGCAGTATCGCGCGCTCTACTCCGCGCCTTACCACATCGGAAAAACCGTCCGCGAGGATATCGGCGAGTATCGGAAGCGTTCGCCGGTTACCCATGCGAAGGAGTTGCAGACGCCCTTGCTCATCCATACCAACACCAACGACGAGGACGTCAACGTGTTGGAAGTGGAGCACCTGATCGAGGCACTCAAGGCGGAAGGCAAGAAATTCGAGTACAAGATCTACCAGGACGCTCCGGGCGGCCACTATTTCAACCGCACCGATACCAAGCTGGCCAAGGAGTCGCGCCGGGAGGTCTACCGCTTCCTGGCCGGCTACCTGCACCCGCCGAATCCTATGTGACACCGGCATTCATGCCTTTGTTGGTTTTGGTGGGAGGTGCTTTTTTCTCGAACGGAGGCCCTTCAATTAAGCTTTATTCATTGACCCTTTGCTTTCAGACCGTTACAATGATCATTAGGGGCAGTACATTCAAGGGGCTATGTTAACGGACCCGCCGCTCAAAACCAGGCATCAGGAGATTCTGAGCTCGATCGTCCGAGCGTACATCGAAACCGGCGAAGCGGTCGGCTCGCGCACGATCTCGAAGACTCGGAACAGTGATCTCAGCGCGGCTTCGATCCGCAATGTGATGGCGGATCTGGCCGACGATGGCTATCTTTCGCAGCCGCACACCTCGGCCGGCCGCATCCCGACGGAGAAGGCATTCCGTTTTTACGTGCGATCGCTGACCGCCAGCCGCGTGGCTTCCTACGAAGCCGAACGCCTGCGATCCGAGTTCAGCGGATTGCACACCATCGGCGCTCACGTCGAGCGCTCCAGCTACATCCTGATGGAGCTCACGCGCAACGTAGGAATCGCCGCCGCCATTCCCACGGTGGCCCAGGAGTTGGATCAGATCGAGTTGGTGCCGCTCTCCGACCGCCGCGTCCT
>PMTT01000932.1 GCA_003167275.1 Bryobacterales bacterium
GAGATAGACATGAAAGACGACGGCACGGGCGGTGACCGCGTGGCGGGTGATGGGATCTACACGATCACTTTGCCGGCGGCTCCCGTCGTCGCTGCCATGCGGGCTGACGATGTCTATCGTCCACTGCTCGGTTACTTCCGGCCCTATAACGGGACCACATCCGCTGGCCGGTACAATGCGCTGGCGGAGGTCGCCGATCCCCAAATTCCCCGCCTCCCCGTGGTCGCCGATGCGGCCGACGTGCAACACACGGACTACGTCGTGAACATCCTGGCGCCACAGGCTTTTCCGACCAAGGCCGATCCCACGACGATTCCCGATCAGGCCGCGGTCACCAAGCGGCTCTTCGCCCTGTTTCCGGATGCGTTCGATGTCCTCAATATCGTGTACGTCCCATCGTTCTTCCAGAATCGCTTCCACTATGCGGTCCGCAACGCAACTCATGGCATTGGCGTCTCGATTTTCGACTCAGGCGCGGCCTATGGCAGCCCCGCCAACCTGCTGGGGATCAGTCTCTTTCCGATCCCAACCTTTTTCGACGGTGCGGACACCGGCGTGCAACACGAGTTTGGCCATCAGTGGATCAATTTCTTGAACGTCCCCCCGGTTGCCGTAGGGATTCCTCACTGGCCTCTCTCCACCATGGCGTCAGGCATCATGGGGTTTTCCATCGTCGGCGGCGAAGGAGGCGAGTTTCCCTGTACGATTGTGCCCGATCCGAATGGCGTGCGCCTGGTCCCCAACCCGAACCAGCCCGTGTTCGGCGATCTGGACCTCTATTTGATGGGCCTGCTGCCTGCAAGCCAGGTGGGCGAACAGATTGTTCTGGGTAACCAGGATTCCAACGCGGTGAATTCTCAGTGCAACGGAAGCCTCTATTCGGGCACGTTCACTCGCCTGCATGTCTCCGATCTGACTGGGAACTCGTCGATTGGTCCGCGAATTCCGGACTCGACTTCGTCGAAGCAGTTCCGCCTGGCGACCATCGTCGTGACGCGGGATGCCCTGCTGAGTTCCGATGCGATGTCTTTCTACAGTCTCTTCGCCCAGCGGATGGAACTGCAGACCGCGACGCCGATTCATCAGGGCCTCGTGAAAGCCACCGGTTATCCTTTCGCCGTTTCCACACGCGGATTAGGGACCATGGTTGCCAGGGTTACGCCCGGCACGGTTCCGCACATCGCCGCGGCGGCCAACGGCGCCAGTTTCCAACCCGGTCTCGCTCCCGGAGCATTTATCGCGATCGCCGGCACAAATCTTGCCGCCACTACCCGGCCATGGGCCGACCCGGATTTTGTCAACGGAGCGCTACCCACGAAAT
Source organism: Bryobacterales bacterium (assembly GCA_003167275.1). Classification (GTDB taxonomy): domain Bacteria; phylum Acidobacteriota; class Terriglobia; order Bryobacterales; family Bryobacteraceae; genus JAIQFL01. The sequence continues at coordinate 1,322 of PMTT01000932.1, forward strand.
TGGATGGTGTCAGCGTCATGATCGGCGGTTACCCGGCCGCCATCTCCTACATCAGCCCGACTCAGTTGAATCTTCAGGTCCCCAATCAAACCGTGCCCGGCATGTCGGTTCCCCTGGTGTTGACTGCGCCCGCAGGGACCGCGTCCACGACCGTGGCGGTCCAGGCGGTTGCGCCCGGCTTGTTCAGCGGCGATGGAAAGTACGCTGTAGCTCAGCACTCCGACTATTCACTGGTCGGGAAAGCCGGTCTCTACCCAGGTTCGACTCCGGCACGGCCCGGCGAAACCATCCTGCTCTATGGCACCGGTTTTGGCCCAACCGCACCGGCAGCGCCCGCCGGCCAGGTGATTACTCAAGCGTTGCCAATGGTCACACCGCCGTCGTTCCGCATTGGTGGGCAGACGGCTGCCGTGAGTTTTGCCGGAATTGTTGCCGCTGGCCTGTATCAGTTCAACGTGACAGTACCCGCCGGATTGCCGGATGGCGATGCGCTGGTGGTTGCCACGGATATTGGAGCAAGTACTCAGGGCAGTCTGTATCTGACTATTCAGCACTGACCGGCGATACACCATCGGATCTCCCGGCCAGGTAGCAATAAACGGGGGTGCCTATCCGCTCTGGGGAGTCCTCACCTGGGGCAACCGCTCCCTGAGCCTGAGAAGCCGTGAAGAAAACAAACCTTGCCACAGATGAACACCGATGAACACCGATAACTCTTTTGTTTTCTTATCGGTGTTCATCTGTGTTCATCGGTGGCTAATACTTTTTCTCGCCTTCTCAGCTCAGGGAGCGGTTGCCCCAGGTTGAACCACGAAATCCCCAATACGGTTACGCACCCTCTAAAATGGGACGGGCCCCCAAGATCAGGCTCCTTCGCGTATTCTGGAAAGAGAGAACAGCACCGATGAAGACCGAACCAGCTACGCAGCCAGATTTTGTGACCCTCTATCGCCGCGCCTTCGCGGAATTTGGGGCGATGGCGTTGTGGAGCAGTAGAGCCGTGCCCGATCCGACGCCTGCCGATGCTCTGGCGATCACCCACAGCTTGCGGGTTGAGGGCAACTTGCAGGCCAGGCGTTTGGCCGAGCAGATCGAGCAGGCCTGTCGTGCCGCTGTCTAGAATCCAAGCCGAGATTCTCCGGCTTCTGGCTTCGCACCGCGACCCGGAGAGTTATGTCGCCGGCAGTACACCGCTGAATCTGGACGCTCCGCGCTACTCCGGCGACATTGATCTCTTCCACGACCGCGAGGAGCGCGTGGCGCGCGCTGCGCAGGAGGATAGCGCGTTCCTGCAGGAGAGTGGGTACGCGATCGAATGGCTCAGGCGAGATCCGGCCATTAATGGGGTCATGGTTGCGCGGGGCGGCGAGAGAACCAAGCTGGAATGGGTTTTTGACAGCGATTTTCGCTTTTTCCCGACGATGCGGGACGAGACTTTTGGCTATGTCTTGCATCCGGTTGACTTGGCCACGAACAAGGTCGCCGCCGCGTACGGACGCCACGAGCCGCGCGACGTGGTGGATTTGTTGACGATTCATGATCGAATTTTGCCGCTTGGCGCCGTGATATGGGCTGCGGCCGGCAAGGCCTTGGGCTTTACACCGGAAGGCATCATCAACGAAATTCGCCGCATGGCCCGTTACACGGACGCGGAATTCCGACGCGTCGCAATCGACCCGCCGCTTGATCCTGCTGCGACGATGAAGCGCTTGTGGGAGATCCTCCGCGAATCCGAAGCCTTCGTTATCCGGATGCCCACGGATCTGGTAGGGCTCCTGTTCCTCAAAGACAGTGAAGTGGTCCAACCCGATCCCGCACGGCTGGAAGACTATCAAACCCACGCCGGCCAACGGCGCGGCCACTGGCCGACCAACGCCGACATCTCCACCGCCATGTTCGAGCGCTACCAGAAACCGCCAACCTCCTAAAATGATCGCAAGGGGAAAATGTAGCGCGGGAGCCCGCTCAGCCCGACGCGCCGCCCCCGTCGCGGCCCGAAACCGGCGCGCCCCGAAGCTGTGGTCGATGCAACACATCTCCAATGACACATCCGGCCGAGCAGTAGTTCACCGTTACGTAAATGCCCGGCTGGCTGGAGGCGTTGCCGATCTGGACGGATAAGGCAACCGGTACGACCGGTAGGTTGATGTCAAAGCCGATCAGGTAATGAACGTTCGCGAAGACGTTTGAGGGCACCTGGACATCGATGCGCAAGACTCCCACAGCCCCGTCCGCGGGACCAACGTGCTGGACCATGGCCGGTTCCCCGCCGATAGTGACGCTGACTGTTTGAAGTGGTTGAGCGCCGGCACCGGTGACAAACAGGGAGATGGTGCTGCCGATACCCGCCGAGTTGGTTGTGGTGCTATAGGAGCCGTCCTGGTTGACAGCGGCAGCCAGTCCTTTGCCCGTTGCATCCGCGGTGAACAGTGCCGGCGCGGCCGGCGCCACTGCAGCGGTAAATGCGGAGGCCGATTTTCCTTGATATCGAACTTCGACGTTGACGTTGGTTCCACTCAACGAGTCGGGCGCCACTGCGGCCACCTGCGTCGCGGACGAATAAACGACCGGAGCCGGCACACCGTTGAAGAGCACTTGTGTATCTGCCAGCTCAGGCGCGCTCGTGGTCAGTTGAACCGGACCAAGTCCCGTGCCGTAGAGTGTCACGAGTTCTCCCGGAGCGATTGGGCCGCCGAGTATACTGGCCGCATTGGCGATTGGGCTTGGTCGCAGAAGCCGCACCGCGCTGTTAGCCAGGTCGGCGAAGTAAACGTTGGAATTGGAATCGACCGCTACGCCAAAGGGGGTATTTAGCTTGGCACTGGTAGCGGGTCCGCCATCGCCCGTGTAGCCATGTTGCGCCGGATCGGCCAGGTTGTCGTAGTAGGCGAGGGTGCCATAGAGTCCGCTTCCCGCAATCGTGGAAACCGTGCCGCCGGCGGAGACTCGCCGGATGTGATTCCCTTGCGTTTCTCCGATATAAAGATTGCCGGCCGAATCCACCGCCAACCCCTGGGGAGCGTTCAAGCTGGTTTGTGTGGCCGGCCGGCCGTCGCCGGAACCCGCGTAACTGCCCGGTAGTGGAACCCCTCCTGCAACCGTAGAGATGGCGCCGTCGCGAGTCACTTTGCGAATCGCCGAGTTTCCAGTGTCGGCGATGAACAGATTTCCGGAGGCATCCAAGGCCAGGCTGGTAGGAGCGTACAGTTGAGTCGCGGTCGCCGGCCCGCCATCGCCTCCGAAGCCTTGTACACCCGTGCCGGCAATCGTAGAGATGACTCCATCCGGCCCCACCATGCGCACGCGGTTGTATTCGGTGTCCCCAATGTAGACGTTGCCGGCGGAATCCACCGCCACACCGTGAGGACAGGAAAGGCGTGCCTGGATAGCCGGACCCCCGTCGCCTGTGGGGCCCGCCAGCCCGGTGCCTGGTGAAAATCCTGGGACACCGTTGCCGGCGATGGTCGCGATCGAGCCGCCCGCCGATATTTTTCGTACGCGCTCGTTGTGACAATCCGCCACATACAAGTTGCCCGCGCCATCCAACGCGATACCCAAGGGCGTATCGAGCTGTGCGCGGGCCGCCGCGCCACCATCGCCCGAAAATCCAGCGAAGCCGGTTCCCGCGACAGTGGTAATCATGCCATCCGGCGCTATCTTTCGAACCGTGTGGTTTCCGGAGTCGCTGATGAAGAGGTTGCCGCGGGCATCTACGGCAAGGCCCCAGGGAGAGTACAACTGCGCGGCGGACGCTGGGCCTCCATCGCCGGAATATGCTACGACGCCAGTCCCCGCGACGGTGGTAATCGTCCCGATAGGAGTGACTTTGCGAATGCGATTGCCGGCTTCCGAAACGAGCATATTACCTGACGCATCGAACGCCACCCCGATGGGGCCGCCGAGTCCCGCAGAGGTTGCCGGTCCTCCGTCGCCCGAGTCGTTGGTATTGCCGTTGCCCACAACTGTGGAGATGGTTCCATCCGAGGCGACCTTGAAGAGCCGGTAGTTGTAGGTGTCGGCGATATAGAGGTTGCCCTTCCCATCTAGACTGAGGCCACTGATAGACGCGAACGTGGCCTTCGTTGCCGGGCCGCCCTCACCGGAGTAGCCGCCTGTCACGTTGGGGTTTCCCGCTACCGTGCTGATGATCCCCGCGGGCGAGACCCGCCGGACGCGGTTGCCTTCCGCAATATACAGATTGCTCGAATCGACGGCAATGGCGGTGGGACGTAAGAGCGCCTGGACTGCCGGTCCGCCATCGCCATAGATGCCCGTTGCGCTGCCGGCGACCGTCCGGATGGTTCCGTCGGGCGAGACCTTTCGGACTGACGCACCGTCCGCTGTATAGAGGTTGCCGTCGGAATCGAATGTGACTCCAACGGGGCCGAACAATGGGGCTTCGACAGCCGGCCCGCCATCGCCCCAATTTGTGTAGTCTGAGCTGTCTTCGCTGCCGGTGCCGGCTATGGTTGTAATCGCCCCATCCTTGGTTACCCGTCTGACTCGATCGTTGTTGGTGTCCGCGATGTACAGATTACCGGCGCTATCGAGAGCAAGGCCGTTAGGGTTGTTCAGTTGAGCATTTGCTGCGGGGCCGCCATCACCCGAAAAGCCTGCGCGCGAGGTTCCGGCAATACGGGTGAGCATTCCCGTGACATCGAGTAAGAACACCGATTGTCTGCTGGAGAAGTAGATATTTCCGGATCGATCGACAGTAATCCCGGTTGGTGAAACAGAGGCGCTCAGCCCCGCAACCGGTGTCGCAGGTCCCACGCCTCCCGCGACGGTAGAGATGACATACGGCTGTGACCAGGCAACCGTACCAGCAAAGAACAGGACCAACAGCACGCGGCGGATGTGCACAAGGGTCTCCCGTTTCAGAGTCGCACCTCCGAAGGCCGCTCGCAATCCCTATTCGTCCCTCCGCTATCTTGCCCCCGTCCAAAACCCGGTCACAGGAGCCTCTTGCAAA